>CAYYUW010000021.1:0-15112 GCA_964474985.1 uncultured Alistipes sp.
TGACCAACGGGATGTATGCCCGCACGGCCGAGATGTTCCGTTATATGATGCAGATGCCGCGCAATCCGCAGGACGACGTTATCGAGATTGAGGGCCAGCTCAAATTCTGGAGCGATACGGACGATGCGGTTTTGAAATTCGATGACGATGATTTCTACGGTTCGGATTTCCGGCGAATGATACCCATTGCTGACGGTGCGGGGTATGATATGCCAATAAGGAGCTGTTTAGTCTATTGCGACAGCGACGCTGAGGGAAAGTCGGACAAGGAGTTGGGATTGATTAACGACTTTGACGATGACGTAACTTGGGCCGAGGGCTGGCTGCGCAATCCGAAGCTCGACCATATCGTGATGTGTCACGCCATTCACGACTTGGCTACTCATCGAGCACTGAGCATCCCCGACGTGCTGCGGCTCAACGATTTCGAAATCGTTGTTGACACCCAGATTCGCTTGCAGACGAAGTAACCTCGGCGATGCTTACTTTTGCGTCAAGCACCATTTGAAAGAGGTAGCGAAATTGTATAAAAATCTGTATGTATAATAAAAATAAATCCGTGTAAATAACAAGTTTACACGGATTTGCTGTTTTGATATCGCGGAAAGAGAGGGATTCGAACCCCCGGTACAGTTGCCCGTACACCGCATTTCGAGTGCGGCCCGATCGACCACTCCGGCATCTTTCCTTCGAAAAGGTGTGCAAATATAGATATTTTTTCGATATGTTGTATCGTTTAACAAGAAAAAAGCGCCCCGAAAGGCGCTTTTTTTCTTTCCCGTATCGGCTTGCGGACTTGTCAAAGCTTGATTCCGAAGCTCAGAATTGCCTGATGCTGATTGAGTTTGCCGGTCAACTGTCCGCTTTCGGAGGTAAAGCTGCCGGCGGCATTCCGGTAGTAGAACAGGTCGTAGGTCGAGAGCTTGGTATTCTGGTACACGTATGCTAAATCGAGTACGCAGCTGCCGAAGTTGAATCCCACGCCCACCGATGCGGAGGTGGTTTGGTACTGGACGGGGTTGTCGAATACCATATCGTTGTCCTTGAGCATCGAGCCGTAGTAGGAGCAGCCGGCGCGGAATGCGATCATCGGCGTAGGACGCACCTCCAATCCGGCACGGACAGTATTTGCAGCCTTGAAATTGTTCTTGACTGCCGACTTGTAGATATCATTCACGGCACTGCCGCCATTCGACAGCCTCATACCGTTGTACCACGTGCGTTCGTAGTCGACCGACAGAATTGCATACTGCCCGAAGGTGTACGAGGCGCCGAACAGCAGTCGGGTCGGAGTGGTGTACTCGCACTTGGACTTGAGTTCGTCGGTGTAACGCACACTTTGGTCGCTGTCCACATACTTGTCGGTCTCGAGGTCGTAGGCCTTGACGTACATCATACCTTGATACGAGCGGTCGATAGTCATAAATGTCGGCGTATGCACCGCCACACCGAGGCGCAAGCCCGTCACAGGGCGCACTATCGCGCCTAACTTGAAGTTGACGCCCGTACCGTCCGAGACGGTCTGCTGAATGTAATCGGTATAAATAAGAGGTACGGCGGAGGGAGCGTTGCCGGTTTCGCCGTTCACGTTGCCGGCAGCATCGAATGTAAGTCCGTTGTTATGGTAGCTCTCGCCGTAGAACACACGATTGTCGTGGTGAAGGTCGCGAATGCCGATCGTAAATCCGAGATAGAGGAAATTATTGATATTGGCACCGCCGGAGAGGCTGTACTCGCCCATATAGCCGCGGCTGTCGACCTGCGAGAGGTGTTCGATATCGGCATCGGGCGCTATCGACGTGGTAATGTACTGCGTATTGTCCTCGCCATCCAAGACCGGATCGATCAGGTAGTTCTTGTATGCGAGCACAGCGCCCCACAGGTTTTGGTCGGTATTCCAGTAGGCATTGTCGCCGTTCATCGAACCCGCACGCACGCCGTTGAGCTGCTGCTCGAAAAGATCGGCGATCGAAGCGTTGCTGTTGGGGGTGTAGGCCGAATAGCGGTAGTTGAAGTCGGCCACCTTGTTATACCCGAAGCCGAGCGTGAAGCTGACCAACTTGCCCGAACTGGTGTAGACGTTGCAGGCCGCACCGATATTGTTCAGTGAGAAGCGGTTGCGCGACGTCTCGCCGTAAGGCGTATCGAATACCGACGAATTGAAGTTCATACCGCCGGTCACGCCGAACTCGGTCGAGCGGTACATACCCAAGCCGGCCGGATTGATCGACATAGCCGAGAGGTCGGCGCCGAGCGAAGTGAAGGCACCGCCCATAGCCGTGGTGCGGGCCGTGCCGTAGTTATGGCTCGTCTGGCCGTACTGCACCATATCCGTTATCAGGAAGTCGGCCTGTCCGAGCGCCAAACCTCCGAACTGCTGCGCCGATGCCGCGATCACTGCGGACGAAAGCGCTATCGACAAAAAATATTTTCTTACCATATTGTTTTTCCCTGTTGCATTCATTTATTCACTGTTACCTGCCGCGTGACGAGGAGCCTCCGCTGCCGTAGCCGCCACCCGAACGGCTGCCGCCACTGTTGCTGCCGCCGCTGTAGCTGCCCGACGAGCGCGAACTGCTCGGTGAGCTGTACGACGAACGGGATGACGAACTGCGCGACGACGAGCCGTTGTTGCGATAGCGGCTCGATACGCCCTCGCTGTTGGGCGAGTAGTTCGAGTTGTTGTTGCTGCGGGTGCTGCGATAGCTGCCGTTGCCCGACGAGGCGTTCGAGGCATTGCCGTTGCTGCTGTCGTAGCGGGTGCGGTAGCTGCCGCCTGCCGATGTCGACGATCCGTTGCGCACGCCGTTATGACGGTACGACACGCCCGAGCCTCCGCCGAGAGTACCCGGAGTGCGGTATGCCGAGCGGTATATCGTTCCGGGACGGCCCGAATGGTGCGGTCCGTGCCACGAGCCGCCGCCGTGCGAGGGGTGGAAATGCCCGGGACCGTAGTGCGGCCACCAGTAGTCGTAGTACGGGCCGTGCCAGCCCCAGCCGTAGCCCCAGCTCCACCAGTTGTCATACCACGGGTTGTACCAGCTGTTCCAGTACCACGACGAGGGGTAATACCAAGGCGAGTAGTAGTAGCTCCACGGGTTGCGCCAGCCGAACGAGAAGTTCACGACGGTGCCCCAGTTGCCGAACATCGAGGTGATGTATTTAGGCTCGACCCATACCTGATCGCCCATAATGATCACGTTGTACTGTGCCGGATCGTAGGCCGACACGAAAGTGTAAGCGCTGCTGTAGCGGAAGTTGTAGTAGCTCGACGGCATATTGTAGGTCGGCGACTCGAAGCCGCGCAGACGTCGGGCGTAAGCGCTCTCGTAGGTATCGGCCAGCACGCTGCCATAGTCAAGGTCGTCGTCAGTGCGGCCGTAATATTGATTTTCAAGGCTTTCAGCTTCAGCCTGAGCTATCAGGGCCTCGTACTTGGCGCGACGGGCTTCGGCTTCGGCCTTTTCGATTTCGGCCTGTCTTGCCTCGGCCTTGGCGATAGCCACGCGGTCGTGCGTTCCGTACAGATCGTCGTTGTTGTAGCTCGTATAGAGTGCCGACGTACACCCGCTGAATACCGCTGCCGTCAGCAGCGATAAACCGATCGAAACGATAGTGTTCCTCATTGCTCTTTTGCTTTTTAGTTGCACATTATCGAAAACCGTACCGGTGACGGTTTCCCCGTTACTATATAGACGCAAAAACGGCCCGATTTATTGCATCGATCCGTCACGCACCTCCATTTTATCCGCTCAAAGGTATATAATTTATCCATAATTGCAAAAAAAGAAGTATCTTTGCGTTCGCATTCGACCAAGAGAATAACAACCGAAAAGATACGAAACAAAAAATGGCAAAGGAGTTAAAAGATTTGACACGTCGCGAGGATAACTACTCGCAGTGGTACGACGATCTGGTGGTCAAGGCCGGACTGGCCGAGCGGTCGGCCGTTCGCGGCTGCATGGTCATCAAGCCCTACGGCTACGCTATATGGGAGAAGATGCACGATGCATTGGACAAGATGTTCAAGGATACCGGTCACCAAAACGCCTATTTTCCGCTCTTCATACCCAAATCGTTCTTCTCGCGCGAGGCCGACCACGTCGAAGGCTTCGCCAAGGAGTGCGCCGTAGTAACCCACTACCGTCTGAAGAACAGCCCCGACGGCGGCGTCACCGTCGATCCGGCCGCCAAACTCGAGGAGGAGCTGATCGTACGCCCCACCTCCGAAACGATCATCTGGAACACCTACAAGAACTGGATACAGTCCTACCGCGACCTGCCGATCCTCTGCAACCAGTGGGCCAACGTGGTGCGCTGGGAGATGCGCACCCGCCTGTTCCTGCGCACGGCCGAGTTCCTGTGGCAGGAGGGTCACACCGCCCACGAAACCAGCGAGGAGGCTATCCAAGAGGCCACCAAGATGATATATGTTTACAAGGATTTCGCCGAAAACTATATGGGCGTTCCGGTGATCGTGGGACACAAAAGCCCCAACGAGCGTTTCGCCGGCGCACTCGACACCCTCACGATCGAGGCGCTTATGCAGGACGGCAAGGCGCTGCAGAGCGGCACCTCCCACTTCCTCGGCCAGAACTTCGCCAAGGCGTTCGATGTGCAGTACGCTACCCGCGACGGCAAGATGGAGTACGTTTGGGCCACCTCGTGGGGCGTCTCGACTCGCCTGATGGGCGCCTTGATCATGGCGCACTCCGACAACAACGGTTTGGTGCTGCCGCCGAAGCTGGCCCCCATTCAGGTCGTTATGGTGCCCATATACAAGGGTGCCGACGAGCTGGCCGGCGTGGTGGAGAAGCTGCGCCCCATAGCTGACGAACTGCGCTCACGCGGCATCAGCGTCAAGATCGACGACCGCGACAACGTCCGCTCGGGCTTCAAGTTCGCCGAATACGAACTCAAGGGCGTGCCCGTACGTTTGGCATTGGGCGCGCGCGACATCGCCGCGGGGACTATCGAAGTCGTCCGCCGCGATACCCTCGAAAAGGTTACTATGCCGCAGGAAGGCATCGTGGATCATATCGTCGGGCTGCTCGACTCCATTCAGGCGAACATCTTCGAAAAGGCCCGCAGCTTCCGCGACAGTATGATTACCCGCGTGGATACGTGGGACGACTTCTGCCGCGTGCTCGACGAAAAGGGCGGATTCATATCGGCCCACTGGGACGGCACCGTCGAGACCGAAGTCGCAATCAAGGAGGCCACCAAGGCCACCATACGCTGCATCCCGATGGATGCCGAGGAAGAAGAGGGCACCTGCATCTTCACCGGCAAGCCGTCGCACCGCCGCGTGCTCTTTGCTCGAAGCTATTGATTTTTAAAAGTTAATAAAATGCCGTACGGCAATGCAGGCCCCGCCAGACAAAGGCGGGGCCTGTTTTTTCGGGCGGTTCACACTTGGCCGTGCGTACATAAAAAAACCGAGAGGGAAAGCCTCACGGCCTGCCCTCTCTCCCTTAAACCTTAATTATATATCATCCACGGAAGTGGCAGCATAAAATGCCGGAGCCGAGGCTTCGGCTAATCGACAGCGGCACCGAGATAGCCGGTGGCGAAGTTCTGCAGGCCGTCGATGCTGGTCCATACGAGCGTCACCTTCTGCCTGCTGGCGGTCTGAATGGCCGCCACGTCGAACGACATACGCACACCGCGGGCCAGCGAGGCCGCATGGCCGGCCGATGAATCCGAACCGGCATCGTGCGCCAAATAGAGCACAAGCGAACTGCCGTCGGCAGCCTCCTCGCTGAGCAGCTCGAAGGTATGCACGACCTTGTCCGAGCAGTAATAGTCGACCTGAAGATCGATATGGTGCGCACCGATATGCACATTCTTCACCGACACCGGATCGTACTTCAGCGAGCCGGTCTTCTCGGTGTCGGCACGGTTAAGCACCGGCTTGCAGGGTATCGCGATCGCATTGTTGAGCCGTATGTCGTACCCGCTCTTGGGAGCATCGACGAGCAGTCCGTCCCTGCAGTCGCCCAATATGACGTAGTTGGAAAGGATGCGGCCGCCGTGGCGCAGCATATCGGTCTCCATGATGTTCTCCTTGACGTGCAGCATTATTCCGTCGTCGCGCACGATGCAGCGTTCGCCGCGCGCGATGCGGACCTCGCCGAACTCGACGAAGACATCGACATCTGCACTTGCATTGCCCATATCCAAATCTTCACTAAACGAACAGCCACCCGACAGTGCGACAGCCGCAAAAACCATAATTATCTTAAAAATCCTCAACATTGTATATGTACGGTTCTATTATCCATGATGCAAAAAAGCTCCGTTTCGTTGCACGGGCTAACGATTTTTTCCCAAATGCAGCCTCAAACCCGCCTGAAGCGTCACCGAGAAGGGGTTTTCGGTACGGTAGCTCATCGGCTGCCCGTTGTCGAAGAAGTAGCCAGCTCCGGCTTCGGCGTAGATGCCGACACGGCTGCCGAGTTTCAGCTCGGCGCCTACCGACGCTGCTGCCGACAGCTGCACGCCGCCGCAGTCGAGTTTCTCGGTCGTACGACCTTGATTGTTGTCGGTCGAGTTGCTGACCTTGTACACCTTATGGGCGCTCACAGCCCGCTCCACCGCACCTCCGGCCTTGACGTACATCTCCACGCGGCCGCCGTCGACGAATTTGCAGCTCACCGCCACCGGCACACCCACGTAATGCAGCTCCTGCGATATGTCGTACTCGAACACTCCTTTGGATTTCGACTTGGAGTGCAGATAGGTGTACGTAACGCCGCTTTCGACAGCCCAGCGCTCCGTCAGTCCGTAGCGCACGCTCGCACCCACCGTAAAGGGCACCCGATGCTCCAGCTTGGTATCGGTCCGGCGGCGCAGCGTATTGCTGCTCGCCATCATAGAGAACGTATCCATATCGCCGTTCACCAGCTCGGTCGCGGTCATACCGGCCGACACCACCCGCGCCGGCGAGGTATGCCTGTCGCCGATGCCGTTGACATTCGATGCGTATAGCGACGCCGATACCCTGCCCGACCGGCGGCCCCGCTCCTCCGCCTCGATCTGCCGCAGCCTATCGCGGAAGGCTTCGCGCTCCGCAGCATCGGTGCGCCTGATCGGCTGCTTCGCCGCCGGCTTCTCCTCCGGACTCCGGCCCGAATCATCCGGTGCCGATACTGGCTCGACGGTCTCGGTCGTCACGGCTGTTTCGGCAGTTTCAACTGTTTCGACTGCTTCGGCTGTTTCGGCCAGCAGCGTTTTCACCGGCGGCATCGGGTTCTGCGCCAAGGTTCCACTGCTTCGTACGGCAGCCGGCTTCACCACGGTCTGCTGCCCGACAATCGGAGCGACAGCGGTAACGGCCGGCTCCACAGCAGGCGGCACCGACGCCGTTAGGTCCTCGGGGGCGGTCGCCATATCGTTCAGTCGGTCGCTGAGCAGATACAAACCGAGCAGCATCGAGGCAGCAATGCCGTAGTACCACACACGCCGCAGCCCTAACCGCTTGTGGTGCGGTGCGATATGCACCGGTACCGGACGTTCGGCCGCATCGATAGCCGCCATAGACTGCTCGATCCTCGTCCAGATCTCCTCCGGAACATCGGTCCGCCGGTCGGCCAACCGCTCGTGCAGTAACTTTGCAAGTTTATCGTTTCGTTCGTTCATTATTTCAAGCTCCTTTTATATTCAAATCGTAATGTTCGCTTTTGAGAATCTCTATCAGCCGGTTGCGGGCGCGCCAGTACTGCGATCGGGATGTCGCCTCGCTAATGCCGAGCATCGCGGCGATCTCGCGGTGACTGTACCCTTCAACGGCAAAGAGGTTCAACACGGTGCGGAATCCCTGCGGCAGCCTGTCGATAGCCGCCAGCAGGTCGGCGGTCGACAGCGCCTCCAACGCCGAGGCATCCTCCGAGGCCAGCGCCGGCACATCGTCCATCGCGACCGAATCGGACATTGGGTCGCTGCTGCGATAGATATTCAGCGCCTTGTTGACGGCTATGCGTCTGCACCACCCCTCGAAAGAGCCGCGGCCCGAGTAATCGCCTATCTTGGTGAAGACAGTGATGAACACGTCGTGCAGCAGGTCCTCGGCCACGGTCCGATCCTTGACATAACGGCACAGCACGGAGAGTATAAGCCCCGAGTAACGCTCGTACAACTCCCGTCGTGCAACATTGTCCGCAGCCTTGCAGCCAGCGATTATATCGTCAAGTGTCAAATTCCTGTCTTTATCGTTAAAACACCCTGTTTATTCCTATGACGCAAAAATGGGCAAATTCGTTGCATCGCACAAATAAAAATAAGGAAAAATATCTATCTTTGTATTGCAAAAGATCAAAAACACACAAGATATGAAAAAAATCGGCATCGCGTGCGACCACGCCGGCTACCAGCTCAAGGAGTATTTGGTCGGCTGGCTCGGAGCCAAAGGCTATGAAGTGTTCGACTACGGCTGCAACAGCGAGGAGAGTTGCGACTACCCCGACTACGCACACCCGCTCGCTCAGGCTGTCGAAACGGGCGAAGTGGAGTGCGGTGTGGCTATGTGCGGCACCGGCAACGGAATCAATATGACCCTCAACAAACACCGCGGCATTCGCGCGGCCCTCTGCTGGCAGCCCGAAATAGCTTCGCTGGCCAAGCAGCACAACAACGCCAACATCTGCGTGCTTCCGGCGCGCTTCGTCGACTACGACGAGGCTGCGGCGATCCTGACCGCATACTTCGGCGCCGAATTCGAAGGCGGCCGCCACCAGCGCCGGATCGACAAGATTCCCGCAGACTGCTAAAGGACCGGTCTGCTGCGGGAGGACCGCTGCTGGTTCGGACGCTCGGTCTGACTATCAATGCTAACATCAAGATAAACGAATATGTACAAGGATTCACGACTTTACGTGGCGCACTCGGCTGCGGGACAGATATGCATCACCGGCAAAATGGCCAACCGCCACGGACTTATAGCCGGAGCCACGGGAACCGGAAAGACCGTAACCCTTCAGGTTTTGGCCGAGACATTCTCGCAGGCCGGCGTGCCCTGCTTCATGGCCGACATGAAAGGCGACCTGTCGGGCATCTCGCAGACGGGCGCAATGAGCGGCTTCATCGAGAAGCGATGCGCCGAGTTCGGCATCGAAAATCCGCAGTTCGCCGGCTGCCCCGTACGCTTCTTCGACGTCTACGGACAGCAGGGCCACCCCATGCGCACCACAATATCCGAAATGGGTCCCCAGCTGCTCGCGCGGCTTATGTCGCTGAATGAGACCCAAAGCGGCGTGCTGAACATCGTATTCCGCATAGCCGACGACAACGGGCTGCTGCTCATCGACCTCAAAGATCTGCGTTCGATGCTCGATTTCGCGGCCCGCAACGCCAAGGAGTACACTTCGGCCTACGGCAACATATCGACAGCCAGCATCGGCGCCATACAGCGCGCCCTGCTCGCTCTCGAAAGCGAGGGCGGCGACAAATTCTTCGGCGAACCGGCATTCGACATATCCGACCTGCTTTGCACCGAGAACGGACTGGGCGTGATGAACGTACTGGCAGCCGACAAACTGATGCTCAACCCCAAGCTCTACTCCACATTCCTGCTGTGGCTGCTCTCGGAGATGTACGAGAACCTGCCCGAGGTGGGCGATGCCGAGCTGCCCAAGTTGGTATTCTTCTTCGACGAAGCCCATATGCTTTTCGACGGCACCTCCAAAGCGTTAGTAGACAAGATCGAACAGGTCGTACGACTTATCCGCTCGAAAGGCGTCGGCATCTATTTCGTCACGCAGTCGCCCTCGGATATTCCCGACGCGGTGCTCGGGCAGCTGGGCAACCGCATACAGCACGCACTGCGCGCATTCACGCCCAAAGACCAGAAAGCCGTACGCGCCGCCGCACAGACATTCCGCGCCAATCCGGCATTCGACACCGAGCAGGCCATAATGGAGTTGGGAACGGGCGAGGCGCTCGTATCGTTTCTTGACGCCAAAGGCGCACCCTCAATGGTCGAGCGGGCCAAGATACTCTTTCCGCTCAGTCAGATAGGCGCCATAAGCGCCGAGCAGCGGCGTTCGATAATCGCTTCGGCACCGGCCAACATACGCTCCTACGACGAAGCCTTAGACCGCAAAAGCGCGTACGAAATGCTCAACGAACAGAATGCTGAACAGGAGCGCCAAGCCGAAGAAGAACGCAAGGCGGTCGAGGAGGTCATCGAGCCGAAAAAGAGCCGCAGCGAATCGGGAAGCGTCGGGCGCGGCATACTGGGCACACTGGTAATAGGCGCCGCGACCAGCTTCATCCGCAGCCTGAGCACCTCCGTGGCCAGATCCCTCACAGGAGGCTCGGGACGCTCGCGCAGCAAAAGCGTCTTGGGCCGAGCCACCCAAACGGCCGCAACCACAGCGACGCGGCAGATCGTAAACGCAACACTCAAAAAGATTCTCAAATAACGCCCATTGAGCGCAGCTGAGAGTTCGGCATTCGATGCCGAACTCTTTTTTTTGCAAACCCGCGACCGATAACGCCGGCAATATTACCGAAATACAGTTAGGGGCGCATACTGCGGGTCGAAGCCTGCGGGGCACGCGACGAGCGGGCCTCGTTAGGCGAGGCTTCGGCCCGCGCGGCATCTGAAGAATCCGCAGTTTGTCGCAAAAATATAACGCAACACATTCCGTCGCGCAGCTGCATCGCCTCGGGCGATGCCACCTTCGGCTGCTCACGCCTTCGGCGTGCCCCCCCCAGCAGCCGAAGGGGATTATTACGGTACGGGTAGCGCGGCCCGTTAGGCCGCAGTTTGTCACCAGAGGTTTTGCGGCAATTACCGCCAGCGAAGTTTCGAGCAGCAGCCTGCGGAGGGGAGCTGAGCGAGCCTCCGCCGCCCGAAGGCTTCGGCTCGCGCGGCCCGTTGGGCCGTAGCTTTTTGACGCAAATGTTGCCATAAATGTTCTCAGTGAATACTCGCGCCCGCCCTCCGCCCCTTTAGGACGGGCGTGCGGGTCGCTTTGCAACCCGATATTTTTATCATATACAATATATTGCAACATATTCCACTACATTCTGTCACGTAGCTGCATTGCCTTGGGTGGTGCCACTTTCGGCGTGCCTTCCCCGCGGCAGTCGGAGTGGCAGGGCGCGGTGTGTTGTACGCAGCAGTTCCGGCAGGCAGGGTCCGCAACACAAAGGCAAAACCGCCGCTGCACCGTAATGACATAACTGAGCGCAAGAGCAGACAAGGGGCGAAATGCAGTGAAGAGACTTGTTTTTGCGGGATTCGGCATAAAAAAGGGAGTTTGCTCCCAATAAAAATTGAAGTTAGTCGTTAATTTCGTACATTTGCAATTTGAAAACGTTTGCCGAGCTGCCATATCGGTGGCGAGGCATACAGTGTCGGATTCACGTCGGGCGGGTGTGGCATCTGTGCAGACAACAGAGGTTTACGTCACGCAGCCGTTTGGCGCCGCATTTGTCGAAACATACTATTTATGAAGGAATTCAAAAGATTGAACAACTGCATCGGCTGGGCGGTATTCGCCGTAGCGACGATGGTGTACCTGCTTACGATGGAGCCGACGGCCAGCCTGTGGGACTGCGCTGAATTCATCGCCACATCATATAAGCTCGAAGTGGGGCATCCTCCCGGGGCGCCGCTTTTTATGATGCTGGCCCGCCTGTTTATGATCTTCTCGCCTTCGACCGAGTATTTGGCTGTGATGGTCAATGCGATGTCGGCTTTGGCGAGTGGATTCTGCATACTGTTCCTCTTTTGGACGATAACCCACCTTGCACGGCGCATCTATACGGCCGGAGGGCAGCAGATGTCGCGTCCGGCTATGTGGACGGTTCTCGGAGCCGGCGTTATAGGCGCTTTGGCCTATACGTTTACCGATACATTTTGGTTCTCGGCCGTAGAGGGCGAGGTGTACGCACTTTCGTCGATGTTTACGGCCCTTGTTGTTTGGGCGATGCTCAAGTGGGAGGACGCTGCCGACGAGCCGCACGCCAACCGCTGGTTGATCCTGATAGCCTATCTGATGGGCCTGTCGATCGGTGTGCATATACTTAACCTGCTGACTATTCCGGCATTGGTATTCATATATTATTTCCGCAAGTACGACAACATCACATTCAAAGGCATCGTCGTCGCCACTTGTATCGCCGGAGCTATCCTGTTGGCCGTGAACGGTATAATCATCCCGTATACGGTGGCCGTGGGCGCGTGGGTCGACCTCTTTTTCGTGAATGTGCTGGGGCTGCCGGTCAATACGGGTATTACGGTGTTCATATTCCTGCTGTTCGGTGTTCTGGCCGCTGCCGTGTGGCTCACGCACAGGTATGGCAAGGTGCTGCTCAATACGATAGTTTTGGCCGTGACGGTCATTATGATCGGCTACAGTTCGTACGCCTCGATGACCATTCGTGCCGTAGCCAACCCGCCGATGAACAGCAACAACCCCAACAACCCGTTCGCGCTGCTTTCGGTGCTCAACCGCGAGCAGTACGGCAACCGCCCGTTGATTTACGGGGCCTATTACTCTACGCCTATCATCGATTATGTTAATCGCGACGCCTATTATGTAGGCGATGACGGCAAGTATCGCAAGACTGAGGTTATGAGCGGATATGTATATCCCGATGAGTACAAGCACTTTTTCCCGCGTATGTGGAACCCGTCGAAGGACAGCAGGGAGTACGAGGCTTGGGGTTCGTATCGCACTCGCAGCGACTTCGCCCGTGACGATCAGGGCAATTTGCTGCGTGACGAGCAGGGGCGCCCGATCAAGGTCGATGTGCCCGACTTCGGCCGCAAGGTGTCGTATACGGGTGCCGACGGCCAGCCGCGTTCGTTCGTCGAGCCGACCTTCGGCGAGAATCTGCACTACTTCTTCTCCTACCAGCTCAACTATATGTACTGGAGGTATTTCCTTTGGAACTTCGTGGGCCGGCAGAACGACCGGCAGGCTTCGATTTCGACCCTTACGGACGGCAACTGGCTCTCGGGCATCGATTTCATCGACGAGATGTACCTTGGTCCTCAGGATGACCTGCCGGCCGATATCGCATCGAACAAGGGCCGCAACCGCTACTACTTCCTGCCGTTCCTGCTGGGTCTGGTGGGCTTGATCTACCAGCTCAACCGTGACCAAAAGAACTTCTCGGTTGTAATGTGGCTGTTCATAATGATGGGTATTGCCTTGGTGGTCTATTTCAATACGTCTCCCTCCGAGCCGCGTGAACGCGATTATGTGTATGCCGGTTCGTTCTATGCATTCTGCATCTGGATCGGTATGGGCGTTATGGCCGTGCGCGACGGTCTTGTGCGGCTGCTCAAGTGCGACAATACAGCCGTCGCTGCCGTCGCTACGCTTATTTGCGCCGCGGTGCCGACTATACTGGCTGCCGAGAACTGGGACGATCATGACCGCAGCCACCGCTATGTGGCCCGCGATATCGGCTTCAACTATCTCGAGTCGACCCTGCCCAACTCGATCATTCTCAACTTCGGCGACAACGACACCTTCCCGCTGTGGTACAATCAGGAGGTCGAGGGTGTGCGCCACGATGTCAAGGTGATGAATATGAGCTATCTGGGTGCTGAGTGGTATATAGACGAGATGCGCATCCGCTCCAATGATGCCGCTCCGGTGCCGTTCTCCCTGCCGCGCGAGAAGTACACATACCGCAATGAGGTGATGCCTATCTTCGAGCGTTTCGAGGAGCCTGTCGGTCTGAAAGACGCCATTGCGTTCATCGCCAGCGAAAACAGACACTCGAAGATACAGCTCAGCGACGGCAGCTGGTCGGACTATCTGCCTTCGCGGCGTTTGGCTCTGCCGGTGAACAAGGAGAATGCGATAGCCAGCGGCATCGTGAAGCCCGAGGATGCCGATCTTATGGTCGATACGGTCTATATAAATATCAGTCCGAACAAGAATATGCTCGAGAAGAGCGAGTTGATGCTGCTCGACCTGCTGGCCAATTTCGATTGGAACCGGCCTCTGTACTTCACGCAGGTCTATTCGCTGCAGAAGTTCGGCCTGTTGGAGTATCTCCAGTTCGACGGCTATTCGTATCGGTTCGTGCCCATATCCACTCCGCTCAAGTCGCAGTACGATGTCATTGGCCGCATCGACACCGAATATACCTATCCGCTTATGATGGAGAAGTTCCGCTACGGCAATATCTCCGATCCGCGCGTGTATGTCGACGGCTTCGTCAACTATAACTTCAATGTCTCGCACGCGCGCGACTCGTTCGCCGCGCTGGCCAAGCAGCTGGTTGCCGAGGGCGACAGAGAACGTGCCCTGAAGGTTCTCGATGCCGGCGTGGAGAAGATACCTTTCTCGCAGTTAGAGTATTCCGAGCGCAGCACGATCCCCGTAATCGAAGGGTACTATTTGGCCGAGGGGTATGAAAAGGGCGACTCCATTCTGCGCGACTACGCCGCATTGCTTACCGACCGACTCGATTACTACGCACGTTTCGACGGCGACAAACAGTATCAGGTCAGCGATGTTATCGACGCCGATCTTCAGGTGTACGAGATGCTGTATCTGACAGCTGCACGTTTCGGACGGCGCGATATCGTGGCCGAGATGAACGATTTTTACCGTTCGATCGGCGTCGAGGAGCAGGATCTGATACAACTCGTCCGTCCGTAGCTATGTCGGGTGTGTCGATAAGGCCCTACACTGCTGCCGATACCGCATTGATCGAACGAATGATCCGTGCGGTGTGGCAGATCGGGCGCTTCTCCGATAACGGGCGCCTGCTGCGGCGGCTTGTCAGAATGAATCGCTGCCGCACGTTGATGCACACCGACTATGTGCGTGTGGCAGAGGTGGACGGTGTGGCCTGCGGGGTGCTGGCGGCGCGTTTCGACGGTGCGGGACTCGGCGCGAAGATCCGCTATGCGGTGCTGTATCTGTGGCACCGGATATGGCTTGCTATGACTGCGGGCAGTGCGCGCCGTGTGGTAAAAGCTTATTTCGGTGTAGAGAAATCCTACAAAAGACTGTACAGACGCACCGGCGGCCGCTTCGACAGCGAGTTGGTGCTGTTTGCCGTGGACGCTTCATCCCGCGGCAGCGGTGTGGGCGGCAGCCTCATGCACGAGTATGCGGAGGAGTGCCGGCGCAGG
>CAYYUW010000022.1:0-8963 GCA_964474985.1 uncultured Alistipes sp.
CGTACAGATTCACGTTTTCGGCATATCCGGCAGCATCCTGACCGCAGAGGAACTCGGCCTTGACAGGATCGATGTCCCTGCCGGCATATTTCGACAGATCAGCCACATAGACTATATTGAGCGGCGCGGTATATGCGAAATTCTGTGTTGCACTCAGCTCACGCATATCGTCTTCAGCAACACGCACTAATATGTGTAACTGCGAGTTGTAGCGGAATACGCCCTCTGCGGTAAATGCGTAAACTGTTATAGGATAGAGAGCGAGTGCCGACGGAGCGGTCAGATGTCCGTCTCCGCGATTGACGCCTGCAGCTGCCCACATAACGCCGCTAAGCTGCTCAAGCGAGAGGGGATCGGCGGCGTATTCGCGCGACGACCGGCGGGCTGCCAGCGCCTCGTTTACTGTCGTTCCGGCCTTGAGGTCAGGTTGAACCAGCACGATGGTGTCGCCGTAGATAACCGTCGTTGCGGGCTGCGGAGTCTCCACCTTTTCGCGAGTTCCCGTGCCGCAGCACGAAACAATGACGACTGAAATGATCGAAATTAGAAAAAGTCTCATATTTTACTGTGTTGTTTGTACGACAAAAGTAGAAAATATTCTACGGAAAGTGAAATGTTTAACCACATAATAGCCATTCTTTGCAAAGCCGATGCCTTTTGATGTTCATATCCGGCGGATGCTTTCGGACGCCTGCCTTAACGACGCAATGCCTAATTCCGGCCTGAACCGAAAATTTTATCCTTAGCTAAATTTCTTGTAGATAGCGCAATATGCGCTTGCGTGATATTCTTTCGCCTCCTTGGCAGTGAAAAAAATCGTCGGAATCTTTGCAGGTTCGAGAAAATTGCTTACCTTTGCACTCGCAATAAGACGGAATACCGCTCTCCGCCTTACGAGCAAAATACGATGGTGCCATAGCTCAGTTGGTAGAGCAAAGGACTGAAAATCCTTGTGTCCCCGGTTCGATTCCTGGTGGTACCACGCAGAAAATCAGCTAAATGATTATTCAATAATCGTTTAGCTGATTTTGTTTTAGGAGCGTCGGGGAATTGTCACTACATATTTTAAAGACCAATAAGCCTAAAAGGGTATGCAGTAAAATAAGGAGAGGTCGGCGGACGATCTCTCCTTATGATATCGTGACGGGATTAGGCTATTGGGCCATTGCTTCGGCGACTTTGCTGCGCAGGGCATCGCCGCGCAGGCCGCGGGCAACGATAGCACCGTATCTGCTAATATATTTATTAACAGATTATTATCCAGAACTTAGGGCGCAAAAGTTGCGGGGACGAGAAACGACGAAGTGGCCGGTTTCACGGAATCGTTATCTTCCGATAACTGGAATGTAATATGCCGACGATACATTTGCAGCGTGAAAATATTCAGTAAAAAAACACGTATGCGAATTTTCAGAACAGGGGTTATCGGTGTGATCGCCCTGATTCACGCGGCGGCCCTGTGCGCCCAAAATACAGGTGCTATTGCCGGTATTGTTACCGATGTCTCGACAGGCGAGCCGGTTATTGGAGCGACAGTGTTGGTCGATGGAACCATGAAAGGCGTTGCCAGTGACGTTGAAGGCCGTTTTACGATCGCAGGTCTCGCTCCGGACACCTATCGGCTCGAGGTGTCGATTATTTCCTATGATACGAAGTTATTGGAGAACATCATTGTTCGGGCGGGAGAGACAACCCATATCACCGTGGAGCTAACGGGAGCGACCGAGCAGGTCGAAGAAGTGGTGGTCTCTACTGTGCGACGGGTCAATTCCGAGACGGCGCTCAACGTCGATTTGCGCAATTCGTTGCAGGTTGTCAGCGGCGTATCGAGCCAAGCTATCACCCGAACTCAGGATCGCGATGCCGGCGAAGTGGTGCGGCGTATTCCGGGTATCTCGGTGATCGATGACAAGTTCATCATCGCCCGCGGTCTGGCGCAGCGCTACAACAACGTATGGATCAATCAAGCGGCCGTACCGAGTTCCGAAGCCGATTCACGAGCCTTTTCCTTCGACCTTATCCCTGCGGGACAGATTGAAAACATTATGATTCTGAAATCGCCCGCTCCCGAGGTGCCGGCCGATTTCACGGGCGGATTCATTCGGATCAGCACCAAAGAGATGCCCGATGACGCTGCGGTCTCCTTCAGTTATTCGACGGGCGTCAATACGGCGACCCATTTCAGTGGATTCCGCCACAACCCGGGTCCTGCGGGCGACCTGTTCGGATTCGGCAGCGGCACCCGCATGTGGCAAGGCGGCATAAAAGGAACTTTCGACAATAGCGATGCCGCATTCGTAAATCACGCAACCCGCAGCGGCTTCGGTAACGACTGGTCGGTGCGCAAGCGCAGTGCTGTTCCCGACCAGCGTTTGTCAGCCTCTTTCGGGCAAACTTGGAATCTGCGCGACGGCGACCGATTCGCCCTGACCGGAGCAGTCAATTACAGCTATTCGGAACGTTCGCTCATCGGTATGGAAAATTCCCGTTTCGGCATCTATAACAAACGTGAGGACAAACCAGAATATCTTTATAAATACACCGACGACCAATATCGTACCGATGTCAAGCTGGGCGCCATGTTCAATATGGCATATTTCCGGCCGCGGAGCAGCTTCCGCTTCCGCAATATATTCAACCAGCTCGGACAGGACCGATATACATATCGCAGCGGGTGGCAGAACATCTCGTCGCTCTACACGCAGGAAAAGGCCGAATACCGCTATTCGTCGCGCGGGTCCTACAACGGCCAGTTCTCGGGCGGACACGATTTCGACCGCGGGCGCTTGGACTGGACGGCAGGCTACTCCTATGCGAACAGGCATCTGCCCGATCGCCGGATCATCAACCGTCAGGAAAACGACATCTACGGCGATGCCAATTATGGCAAAATGCAGATCGACCAGAACGACATACAGCGCGATTTTACGCGACTGGTCGAGCATATTGCCTCGGCGGGAGTCAATTATGAACATACTTTCCGCGAAGGCAAGAGCTTTGCCCCGAAACTCAAAACGGGTCTCTATGGCGAATACCGCACTCGCGACTACCTTGCCCGAGCATTCTACTATCGGTTCAATCAGTCGAATCTGCCAGAGGACTTCGTCTACGGCGATCCCGTGGCAGACATTCTCGTGCCGGAAAACTTCGGGGCGGACAAACTCTATCTCTACGACGATACCGACAACCGCAACAGCTATAAGGGAGACAATCTGACTGCCGCGGCATACGCAGGTCTCAACCTGCCGTTCGGGCGGCTGAACATCTATGCGGGTGTCCGCTATGAGCACAGCGATATGACCCTCACAAGCTATACACGCTCGAAAGAGTGGGTCTCGGAAAAGCGCAGCTATGTGTACGACGACCTCTTTCCCTCGGTCAACGCCACGTTCCGCATGTCCGATCGGCATCAGCTGCGCGCCGCCTACGGCCGATCGACCAATCGTCCCGAATTCCGCGAGGTGTCGTCCTCGGCATATTACGATTTCGACCTTTTCTCGACTATCATGGGCAATCCCGAACTGAAGGCTGCCTACATACACAATGCCGACCTGCGTTACGAGTGGTATCCTACAAACGCTGAGCAGGTTTCGCTTTCGTTCTTTTACAAACATTTTCGCAATCCGATCGAAACGACTATCCGCGATGCTGGCGGCAGCTATACCTACACTTCCGAGAATGCCGATCGGGCACGAGCCTACGGTGTGGAGTTAGACGTGCGCAAGAATCTGATGTTTATGGGCCTTCGCGATTTCTCGCTCTCGCTCAATGTCGCTTGGATCGAAAGCCGTGTCTTCTTCGACGACTCCTCGCTCGAGCACGACCGTCCGATGCAGGGCCAGTCGCCCTACATCATCAACGGCGGAGTATTTTATCAGCCGGAGCGGATCGGTCTGACCGTCGGCCTGCTCTACAACCGTATCGGCAAGCGCATCGTCGGTATCGGCCGTTCCGACCTTTCGTCAGGCGGCAGTGTCGACAACGACATCCCCGATATGTACGAGATGCCGCGCAATGCTCTCGATTTCGTGGCGACCAAACGTTTGGGCAAGCGGTGGGAGTTGCGGCTGAGCGCTAAAGACTTGATTGGCGATCGTGTCGAACTGTGTCAGTTCCCCGAGTTTGTCGACGACGCCGGAAAAGTGCAGCGAAGAAAGGAAATAACGAAAACATACGCTCCCGGGCGCAGTTTCTCGATCGGCGTATCAGCAAAATTCTAATGATAACCCATTTTAATACAATGAATATGAAAAAAATTCTTTATGCGGTTATGGCCGCTGCAGCAGTCGCATTTGCGGCGTGCAATGATGACAACGGAAACGACACGCCGAAGCCCACAGACAAGCTGTCGGAGATTCTATTCGGCGACGGCACCCAGATCGGCAATGGCAATCAGGAATTCGAGATCAAGGGCGAATATACATTGCCTGCAGGCACTTACACACTCAAAGGCTGGTGCTACATTTGCGAGGGATCCAAGCTGACGATTGAACCGGGTACAATTATCAAAGGCGACAAAGAGACCAAAGCTGCCTTGATCGTAGAGCGAGGCGGTCAGCTCATCGCACAGGGAAGCGCAACCAAACCTATCGTCTTCACTTCATCACAGCCTGCCGGACAGCGCAAACCTGGTGACTGGGGCGGCATCATCATCTGCGGCCGTGCGAAAAACAATAAAACCGAAATGACCATCGAGGGCGGCCCGCGCTCGAAGCACGGCGGCAATGACGACAAGGACAATTCAGGCGTATTGAGCTACGTGCGCTGCGAGTTCGCCGGCTATCCGTTCGCTCCCGATCAGGAGATCAACGGCATCACCTTAGGTTCGGTAGGAAGTGGCACGAAGATTGACCACGTACAGGTATCCTACTCCAACGATGACAGTTACGAATGGTTCGGCGGTGCGGTCAATTGCAGCCACCTCGTTGCTTACCACGGTTGGGACGACGACTTCGACACCGACAACGGCTTCTCGGGCAAGGTGCAGTTCTGCCTCAGCGTCCGTAATCCCCGCATAGCTGACCAGTCGGTTTCGAACGGATTCGAAAGCGACAACAATTCCGATGGCTCGACAGAAGCACCCGTTACTTCTTGCGTTTTCTCCAATGTTACGTTCATCGGCCCGATCGGTCAGGACGACGCATTCACCAATACGACCTCATATATCAACGGTGGCGCGTGGAATCCCAACAACGGTTCCAAACTCGGTCAGTTCCAGTCGGCTATGCAAATACGCCGCAACTCGAACCTGTCGTGCTTCAACTCCGTGGCGTTTGGCTATCCGGTAGGATTGATCGTCGAGAACGACAAAGGTTCCAACACGCAGGGTGCTGCCACGAATGGCAATCTGAAGGTATCCAACATCGTCTTCGCCGCTATGACCCAGCTTGCCAGCGACGCCAACAAAAAGTTCGGTGAAAACCTCGGTGAGTTCTCTGCGGCCTATTTCAACACGCCGGAGCTCGGCAACCGTTACTACGATGCTATTGCCGACCTGAAACTTCGCCAGCCCAATTCGTTGCAGAACGGCTTCGATCCGCGTCCTGCAGCAGGCAGTCCGCTGCTCGGAACGGCTGCATTCAACGATGCCAAGGTATCCTCGGGATTCACCCCTGTAACTTATGTCGGCGCCTTCTCCGAGGGCGAATCGTGGCTGACTGGTTGGACGGAGTTCAACCCCCAGAATGCTCGCTACTAATATTCCCTGACCGCTTTCGTAAGCATACTGGCCCTTATAGGGTCATCCCATAAACAGAACAGGCTTATATATCGATGATATACAAGCCTGTTCTGTTTATTGCAAGCTGTAATTGCGCTGTAGCAACAATCTCAGTTCTGATGCTTCTATTTGAATTCTGCGAGCGGCTTGCCGGTCATTTCGGCAGGCTGCGGCAGGCCCATAAGTTTCAGCACCGTAGGAGCTACATCGGCCAAAACGCCGTTCTCGACCTTTGCCACGCGGTCAGAAACCACCACAATGGGCACGGGATTCAGCGAGTGCGCCGTGTTGGGCGTGCCGTCCTCGTTGATAGCGTGGTCGGCGTTGCCGTGGTCAGCGATCTGCACCACCTCGTAACCGTTGCGCTTGGCTGCCTCGACAACCGCCTCGACGCACTCGTCTACGGCTTTGACAGCCTTCTCGATAGCCTCGTAAACGCCCGTATGGCCGACCATATCGCCGTTGGCGAAGTTCAGGCAGATGAAGTCGTACTTCTGCGTATCGAGCGCCTCGACCAGTTTCTCCTTGACTTCGTAGGCGCTCATCTCAGGCTTAAGGTCGTATGTGGCCACCTTCGGCGAAGGTACGAGAATACGATCCTCGCCGTCGAACTTGTCCTCGCGGCCGCCGTTGAGGAAGAACGTCACGTGGGCATACTTCTCGGTCTCGGCGATGCGCAGCTGCTTCAGGCCGCACGACGAGACATATTCGCCAATGGTATTCTGCACATTCTCCTTGTCGAAGAGTATGTGCAGGCCGGTGAACTTGGCGTCGTAAGGGGTCATACAGCAGTAGTAGAGCGGCATAGTGTGCATACCCTGCTCTGGCATATCTTCCTGAGTGAGTGCGATAGTCAGCTCCTTGGCGCGGTCGTTGCGGTAGTTGAAGAAGATGACCACATCGTCGGGCTTGATCGTACCGATCGGCTCGCCCTTCTGGTCAACGGCCACGATAGGCTTCACGAACTCGTCAGTAACGCCCTCGTCGTAAGACTTCTGCATCGCTGCAACCATATCGGTTGACTTCTCGCCCACACCCTCGACCAACTGGTCGTAAGCGACCTTGACGCGCTCCCAGCGCTTGTCGCGGTCCATAGCGTAATAGCGGCCTATGATAGATGCTATACGGCCCGTAGATGCTGCCAGATGCTGCTCGAGCTGCTCGATGAAGCCTTTGCCGCTGCGCGGATCGGTATCGCGGCCGTCCATAAAGCAGTGTACGTAGGTGCCGGCAATGCCGTACTCGGCTGCAATGTCGCAGAGCTTGAACAGGTGATCGATCGACGAGTGTACGCCGCCGTTCGACACCAACCCCATAAAGTGAACATTAGCACCCTTGCTGCGTGCATATTCGAATGCGGCGACGATCTCGGGGTTCTGCATAATCGAGTTGTCGCGGGCGGCGCGGTTGATCTTCACCAGATCCTGATATACGATACGGCCGGCGCCGATATTGAGGTGGCCCACCTCGGAGTTGCCCATCTGTCCGTCGGGCAGACCGACGTTCTCGCCGTCGGTACGCAACTGAGCGTGTGGATATTCTTCGGTCATAGCCGAAATATAGCGGGGGTGAACCGTCGCAATCACATCGCCTTTGCTGCGGTCGCCGATTCCCCAACCGTCGAGAATCATCAATAAAACCTTTTGTTTCATACGTCTATTTAAATTTCACAAGTTACATCTGCTCGCTCCGCCACCGCGGAGCATACCGTTATTACTTTGCAAGCTCCTTGCGGATCATATCCACCGCGGCGTCGATCGCGCGCCGCAGACCGTCGGGGTTCTTGCCGCCGGCCGTAGCGAAGAAGGGCTGGCCGCCTCCGCCGCCGTTGATCTCGCGCGCAGCCGCACGGACCACCTGAGCCGCATTGACGCCGCCGGCGACGATCTCGTCACCGAGCATCACCGTAAGCGTAGCCTTGCCGTCGGCCGAAGATCCGGCGACGAACACCAACCGCGGAGAGCGGCCGCGCAGCGTATAGGCCAAATCCTTGACAAAGTCGCTGCGACGGTCGGAGATGTTGGTTATAAGCTGCATTCCGTTGATGTCGGGGAATGTGCCGATGAGTTTGTCGGCCAGCGCTGCGATCTGCTCGTGACGCATCTGCTCGACCTCACGGCCGAGGGCGTCGTTGCTCTCGATGAGTTTGCGCACGGCCGGTACGATCTGCGAATTGTGGAAGAACGCCTCGATGCTGCGGATCGTATCCTCAGCGGCATAGAGAACCTTTTCGGCGCCTTCGCCCGTGACGGCTTCGATACGGCGCACACCGGCAGATATAGCGCTCTCGCTAAGAATCTTGAAGAAACCGATATTGCCGGTTGCCGAGGTATGGGTACCGCCGCAAAGTTCGATCGACGAGCCGAAGCGGACCATACGCACGCGGTCGCCGTACTTCTCGCCGAAGAGCATCATCGCTCCGGCTTCGCGCGCCTCCTCGATCGGGCAGTCGCGGCGCTCCACAAGCGGCGAGTTGGCACGTATCGCGGCATTGACCTCGCGCTCGACCTCGCGCAGCTGCTCGGGGGTAACCTTCTGGAAGTGCGAAAAGTCGAACCGCAGTCCCAGCGGCGAGACCATCGAACCCTTTTGCTCCACGTGCTTGCCGAGCACCTTGCGCAGGGCGGCATGGAGCAGGTGAGTTGCCGAGTGGTTGTTGGCCGACGCCTGACGCTTGGCCGTATCGACCGCAGCGCGGAAAGTCGCCGTAACATCCGACGGGAGTTTTTCGGTGATATGTATGGTAAGACCGTTCTCCTTCTGCGTGTCGGTCACGACGATCTTCTCGCCATCGCTCTCGATATAACCGACATCGCCTACCTGACCGCCAGAATTGCCGTAGAAAGGCGTATGGTCAAAGACGATCTGGTAGAAACTCTTGCCCTTGGTGGTAATGCGGCGGTAGCGTGCGATATGCACCTCGTCCACAAGCGTATCGTAACCGGTGAAGACGCTCTCGGCCACAGGTTTGACCTCAACCCAGTCGTCGGTCGAGACGGCGGCGGCATTGCGCGAACGCTCTTTCTGCGCCTGCAGCTCCTTCTCGAATGCAGGCAGGTCGACCTCGATCTGCTGCTCGCGAGCGATCAGCTCGGTGAGGTCGATCGGGAATCCGTAGGTATCGTAGAGCAGGAAAGCATCGCGGCCGCTGATGCACTTCTCGCCGGCGCTCTTGGCGCGGCGGATAACCTCATCGATAAGGTTGATACCGGTCGAAAGGGTGCGCAGGAATGCCGACTCCTCC
>CAYYUW010000023.1:0-18663 GCA_964474985.1 uncultured Alistipes sp.
TGCGGGCGACGTGGGCTATATCTGCTCGGGCATTAAGAATTCTTCCGACGTCAAGGTCGGCGATACCATTACGTCGGTCGAATCGCCTGCCGACGAGGCCATTGCGGGTTTCGAGGAGGTCAAGCCGATGATCTTCGCACCGATCGCGGCCTGAATGGCGATGTCGAACTGCTGGCGCGGGATCAACTCCTTGAGCTTTTCGCACATCTTGCGGCCGAAGTCGTAGGCGTGGGCTTGATAGATCAGCGACGAGAGCGCATCGACCGGCTCGCCGTTGAGCAGAATGTCGAGCTTTGCCAGCTTGCTGTCCTTGTAGTCGGTGCGGTGGTAGTCGAACGAGGCGTAGCCCTTGGAGATGCTTTTGAGTTTGTCGTAGAAGTCGAAGACGATCTCCGACAGCGGCATATCGAAATTGACCTCAACACGGTCCTGCGTAATGAAGGTTTGATTCTTCAGCACGCCTCGCTTGTCGATGCAGAGTTTTATGACATTGCCCAAAAAGTCGGTTTTGGTGATGATCTGCGCGAGAATGTACGGTTCCTCGATCTTGGCCACCTGCGTCAGGTCGGGCAGCCCCGAGGGGTTGTGTACGTCGAGCACTTCGCCCTTGGTGGTGGTTATGCGGTACGAAACGTTGGGCACCGTGGTGATGACGTCCATATCGAACTCGCGGTACAGCCGTTCCTGTATGATCTCCATATGCAGCAGCCCGAGAAATCCGCACCGGAATCCGAATCCGAGCGCCAGCGAACTCTCCGGTTCGAAGGTGAGCGACGCATCGTTCAGCCGCAGCTTCTCGAGCGAGGCGCGCAGATCTTCGTACTGGTCGGCCTCGACGGGATATACGCCGGCGAAGACCATCGGCTTGACATCCTCGAAGCCGGCGATCGCCTCGCTGCAGGGTTCGGCCACGTGCGTAACGGTATCACCGACCTTTACGTCGGTCGAAGTTTTGATGCCCGAAATGATATATCCCACGTCGCCGGCGCGTATCTCGCTGCGCGGCGACATCTTGAGCTTCAGCACCCCTATCTCGTCGGCGTCGTATTCGCTGCCGGCATTGAAGAACTTAACGCGGTCACCCGTGCGCAGCGTGCCGTTGAACACGCGGAAATAGGCGATGATGCCGCGGAACGAATTGAACACCGAGTCGAAGATCAACGCCTGCAGCGGCGCGTTCTCGTTGCCTTTCGGAGCCGGAATGCGCTCGACTATAGCCGCGAGAATATCCTCAACGCCCTCGCCTGTCTTGCCGCTGGCGGCCAGAATGCTGTCGTGGTCGCAGCCCAAGAGGTCGACCACCTGATCCTTGACCTCCTCCACCATTGCCGACTCCATATCGATCTTGTTCAGCACGGGGATGATCTCCAGATCGTGCCCGAGTGCGAGGTAAAGGTTGGATATGGTCTGCGCCTGAATGCCCTGTGTGGCATCCACGACCAGCAGCGCACCTTCGCAGGAGGCTATGGCCCGCGATACTTCGTACGAGAAGTCGACGTGTCCCGGGGTGTCGATCAGGTTGAGAATGTATTTTTGCCCGTCGCGATGCGTGTATTCCATTTGTATGGCGTGGCTCTTTATGGTGATGCCCTTCTCGCGCTCCAAATCCATGTCGTCCAGCACCTGTGCCTGCATTTCACGCTGATTCAGCGTATTGGTATATTCGAGCAGACGGTCGGCCAGTGTGCTCTTGCCGTGGTCGATGTGTGCTATGATGCAAAAATTGCGTATGTTTTTCATAAGAATGTATCGCTCTTTTACGACGGCAAAGATAGTGAATTTTATACAAATCATTTATATCCCGCCTTCGCCCGATATGTTTCCGCTCGGCAAAATGCTAATAAACCCGTATATTTGCGACAGGTTTCATTAAAGGCCGATGGACTATGACTGTAGAACGCATAAACGAAAACAAGCGCCAGTATATGCCGCTGCTGCTCGAAGCCGACGAGCAGGAGTCTATGATAGAGCGCTATCTCGACCGCGGCGAAATGTATGTTATGTTCGACGGCGGAACTGCGGTGGCCGTATGCGTGCTTGCACCATATTGCGGGAATGATATCGAAATATGCAATTTGGCGGTTGCCGCCGAATATCGGAGGCGCGGCTACGGGCGGATGATGATCGACTACGTGCTGGATATGTGTCGGGACCGCTTCAGGCGCGTATACGTCGGTACCGGCGATGTTCCTTCCACTGTCGGATTCTACCGTGCCTGCGGTTTCAGACCGTCGCATCGGGTCGCGAATTTTTTCATCGACCACTACGACCACCCCATCGTCGAGTGCGGTACGATGCTGCGCGATATGGTCTATCTGGCAATCGAGCCTGACCGGCGCCCGTGAAGTTTTATGGCAAAAGGTTGCGAGTATCGTTTATTTGCCATACTTTTGCCGCGAAACTACGACTGACTTTTATGTTGAGTAAAAAAATAACAGGCAGCCTGACCGGTCTTAAAACGCCGTTCTATCTTTATGATATCGACCTGCTCGAAGGTACACTGCAAAGTGCCGTCGAACACTCCGCAGCGCACGGATACCGTATACACTACGCGCTGAAAGCCAATTTCGACGACCGGCTGCTGGAGACCGTGCGCCGCTATGGGCTTGGCGTTGACTGCGTAAGCGGCAACGAGGTGCGCAAGGCTGTCGAAGCGGGTTTCGATCCGCGCTCGATAGTATATGCCGGCGTAGGCAAGAGCGACGACGAGATACGCTATTCGATCGGTTGCGGTATACTGGCTTTCAACTGCGAGTCGCGCGAGGAGCTGCAGGTGATCGATTCGATCGCAGCTTCCATGGGGCGCACGGCCGACGTGGCGCTGAGAATCAATCCCGATGTCGACCCCCATACACATCGATATATAGCAACTGGCCACGGTGACAGCAAGTTCGGCATCTCCTACAAGGAGGTCGAACAGGTGGCCGAAGAGGCGCCCTCGCTCAGTCACATACGTATAGTAGGTCTTCATTTCCACGTCGGATCGCAGATAACGGATATGGGCGTATTCGAGAATCTCGCCCGCCGCGTAAACAAGATTTCGCGCTGGTTCGAGAGCAGAGGCTTCTCCTTGGAGCATATCAATGTCGGCGGCGGCTTGGGTATCGATTACAGCGATCCCGACCGGCAGCCCATACCCGATTTCAAGAGTTATTTCGACACGTTCGCCCGTACGCTTGACGTGGGCGGCAAGGCTGTGCACTTCGAACTCGGCCGCTCGATCGTGGGACAGTGCGGCGAGCTGGTGTCGCGCGTGCTCTACCGCAAGACGACCCCTACCGGCCGCGAGGTCGCCGTTATCGACGCCTCTATGACCGAGCTGCTGCGTCCGGCGCTTTACGGTGCGCACCACGCCATAGTCAACCTGACACCGCACACCGACACGCAACATACATATATGATAGTGGGCACAGTGTGCGAATCGTCGGACATTTTCGACCGCGAGGCGACGCTGCCCGCACTGCGCCGCGGCGATTTGGTCGCCATAGAGTCGGCCGGAGCCTACGGCAGTTCGATGGCTTCGCGATACAATCTGCATGAACTTCCAACGGCTGTTTACAGCGATAATATTAGATAACTATGTGGTTGATTTTCGCTTTCGCTTCGGCTGCACTGCTCGGCTGCTACGACATCTGCAAGAAACGTGCGCTGCATCATAATGCCGTCCTGCCCGTTCTGTTTATCAACACATTAGTCTCCTCGTTCATATTCCTGCCATTGATCTGCTCGTCGCTGTTCGGCTGGCATCTGGCCGAAGGCACCGTATTCGAGGTTCCCACGGCAGATTGGACGGCGCACAGATATGTCATTATCAAATCCTGCATAGTACTCACTTCGTGGCTGTTCGGATATGTGGCAATGAAGCACCTGCCGATTACTATCGTAGGCCCGATAAACGCTACGCGCCCCGTAGGCGTGTTGATCGGCGCTATGCTTATTTTCGGCGAACGGCTCAATCTATACCAGTGGATCGGCGTGGTGCTGGCCATTACCGCCATATTCCTGCTCAGCTTCTCCAGCCGCAAGGAGGGCATCGACTTCAAGCACAACAAGTGGATACTGTTCCTGCTGCTCGCTGCCGTCGCGGCCATTGCCAGCGGCCTGTATGACAAGTTCATCATGAAACATCTCGAACCGATGTTCGTGCAGGCGTGGTGCAATTTCTATTTAGCGATCATCATGGGAACCGTACTTGCAGCGCTGTGGTACCCTACCCGCAAGAATACGACCCGTTTCCGCTGGACGTGGGTAATACTTTTGGTGCCGCTGTTTCTGGCCGTCGCCGACTTCTTCTACTTCTATTCGCTCAGTCTGGACAACTCGATGATCTCGATCGTGTCGATGGTGCGCCGCAGTTCGGTGATAATATCGTTCCTCGGCGGTGCACTGATTTTCCGCGAACGCAACGTAAAGGACAAGGCCGCCGGTTTGCTGCTTATTCTGATCGGTATGATCTTCCTCTATTTCGGTTCGAAGTAACTTTGTGACACGAAAAGGGCGCCGGTTCCGATATTTTTTATAATTTTGTACGATTTTTAGCTTCACCGTACAAAAACGCTTAAAATATGAATATCTCATACAATTGGCTGAAAAGTTATCTCAAGACCGACCTTCCGGCCGAGAAGATAGCTGAGATTCTGACCGATATAGGTCTCGAAGTCGAGGAGTTCGAGAAGATCGAGACCGTCCGCGGAGGATTGGCCGGCGTGGTGGTTGCCCAAGTGGTTACCTGCGTCGATCATCCCGATTCCGACCACCTGCACATAACGACCGTGGATGTGGGCGCTGAGGAGAAGCTGCAGATCATCTGCGGCGCTCCCAACGTGCGCGCCGGACTGAAGGTGCTTTGCGCCACGATCGGTTCGGTGCTCTACCCGACAGGCTCCGACGAGTGCATCAAGATCAAGAAGAGCAAGATCCGCGGCGTGGAGTCGTTCGGTATGCTCTGCGCCGACGATGAATTGGGCATAGGCACCGACCACGCCGGCATAAAGGAGCTGCCCGCCGACGCTCCGGTAGGTATGCCGGCACGCGAGTACCTCGGTGTCAAGGACGACTACTTGATCGGTATCGGCCTGACACCTAACCGTATCGATGCGGCGTCACATATCGGTGTGGCGCGCGATCTGGCTGCCTATCTGCGTTCGCATGGCGAGAATGTCGCCGTGGAGTGGCCTTCGGTGGAGGCATTCTCGGTAGACAACCACGACCGCCGCATCGAGGTCGAAGTGGCCGATCCGGACGCTGCTCCCCGTTACACCGGCCTTACCATTACTGACTGCCGCTTGGCTCCCTCGCCCGACTGGATGCAGGATTCGCTGCGCGCCGTGGGCATAAATCCGAAAAACAATTTGGTCGATATAACCAACTACGTGCTGCTCGAGCTTGGACAGCCGATGCACGCTTTCGATGCCGACAAGATCGAGGGCGGCAAGGTCGTCGTACGGCATTGCGACGAAGGCACGCCTTTCGTGACGCTCGACGGCGTTGAGCGCAAGTTGAGCGCCCGCGATCTGATGATCTGCAACGCAGAGTGCCCGATGTGCATCGCCGGCGTGTTCGGCGGTTTGGATGCCGGTGTCAGCGATATCACTACGAACATATTCCTCGAGAGCGCATATTTCAATCCCGTGAGCGTCCGCAAGACTGCCAAGCGCCACGGGCTGAATACCGATTCGTCGTTCCGCTTCGAGCGCGGCATCGATCCCGACCGCACGGTCTATGCCCTCAAGCGCGCCGCGCTGCTCTACCGCGAACTGGCCGGTGGCAAGATCTCGTCCGAGATCATCGACATCTACCCCGCTCCTGTGGCTCCGTTCCGCTTCGACATATCGTTCGCCCGCATAGATTCGCTTATCGGCAAACATATCCCCGAGCAGACGGTGCGCAACATCATCGCTGCGCTGGAGGTCGAGATCGAGAAGGAGTGCGATGGCGTTATGTCGGTTGCCGTTCCGCCCTACCGCGTGGATGTGCAGCGCGAAGCCGACCTTATTGAAGACATACTCCGCATTTACGGCTACAACAATGTCGAGATACCCGAGCACGTCAACTCGACCCTTTCATACGCTCCCAAACCCGACAGGGGTAAGCTGGTAAATATGGTATCCGATATGCTGACTGCCAACGGCTTCGTCGAGATTATGAGCAACTCGCTCACCCGCGGAGCGTACTACGATGGGTTGGAGAGCTACAAGGCAGAGAATTGCGTGCGCATACTCAACCCGCTGAGCGCCGATCTGAACGTAATGCGCCAGACCCTTCTGTTCAACGTTATGGAGTCCGTGCAGCTCAATGTCAACCGCCGCAACGGAGACCTGAAACTCTACGAGTTCGGCAACTGTTACCGCTACGATACAGCTGCCCGCAACGGAGATAATCCCCTTTCGGCATACTCCGAAGACTATCGGTTGGCTGTAGCCGTTACGGGGGCTGCTGCATCGCAGTCGTGGAATACCCCTGCCGAACAGTCGGACTTCTTCACGCTGCGCGCCGTGGCCGAGAAGATTTTGCGCCGCTTCGGCATCGATATCTATTCGCTGCGGAGCGAACGCATTTCGAACGATCTGTTTGCCGATGCGCTTTCAGTGCAGCTCGGCGGCAAGGAGTTTATGCGTATGGGTGTCGTAGCGTCGAGGATCCGCTCGATGTTCGATCTGAAGCAGGAGGTATATTTCCTCGAGATGGATTTCGACCGGTTGGTCAAGACATCGAAGAAGCACTCCATTGCGGCCGAGGAGCTGTCGCGATTCCCCGAGGTAAAGCGCGACCTGTCTCTGTTGGTCGACGGCGATGTGACATTCGCAAAGCTGCGCGCCATAGCATTCGCTACGGAGAAAAAGCTGCTCAAGAGCGTGTCACTGTTCGACGTTTACGAGGGCGACAAGTTGCCCGCAGGCAAGAAATCATACGCGCTGAGTTTCGTGCTGGAGGACAAGACGCAGACGCTGACCGACAAGGTTATCGATCGTGTTATGGCAAATCTTGTGGCGCAGTTCGAACGTCAGACCGGCGCACAGGTGCGAGCATAGTATAAAATACATTATTAATATATGGAGAAAATCTTAATCCTCGACTTCGGATCGCAGTACACGCAGCTTATCGCCCGCCGCGTGCGCGAACTGAATGTCTATTGCGAGATCCACCCCTACAACAAGATTCCGGCTTTGGACGGTTATATCGGTGTGATTCTCTCCGGCAGTCCGTCGTCTGTCCGCAGTGCCGACGCTCCGCGCGTGGATCTGTCCCAGATCAAGGGGCGGATGCCGCTGCTCGGCGTTTGCTACGGCGCGCAGTACCTCGCGCACAATTATGGCGGCGAGGTGGCGCCTTCGGATACGCGGGAGTACGGCCGTGCGAAGCTGACGATAGTCGACGCATCGGATCCGCTGCTCAAGAAGATGTCGCAGACCTCGCAGGTGTGGATGTCGCACGGCGATACTATCGTCCGCATTCCCGACAACTACAAGGTCATTGCCAGCACTGATTCGGTGCGTGTGGCGGCCTATCATATCGAGGGCGAACAAACGTGGGGCATTCAGTTCCACCCCGAGGTCTACCATTCGACCGAAGGCAAGGAGCTGCTGCGCAACTTCGTGGTGGGCATTTGCCACAACAGTCAGGACTGGACGCCTGCGTCGTTCATCGATGAGACTATCGCCAAGCTGCGTGAGCAGATCGGCAGCGACAAGGTCGTCCTCGCCCTTTCGGGCGGCGTCGATTCGTCGGTGGCTGCAGTGCTGCTGCACAAAGCTATAGGCAAGCAGCTAACCTGTATTTTCGTCGATACCGGCCTGCTGCGCAAGAACGAGTTCGAGGAGGTTATGAAGTCCTACGAACATATGGGACTTAGCGTTATCGGCGTGCGTGCCTCGGACAAGTTCTACGCCGACCTGAAGGGTCAGACCGATCCTGAGCGCAAGCGCAAGATTATCGGCCGCGACTTCATCGAGGTGTTCGACGCCGAAGCGCAGAAGCTGAACGGAGTCAAGTGGCTGGCTCAGGGCACGATCTATCCTGACGTTATCGAGTCGGCAAGCGTGAACGGCCCTTCGGCGACCATTAAGTCGCACCACAATGTTGGCGGACTGCCCGAAAAGATGAATCTGCGCATCGTCGAGCCTCTGCGCCTGCTGTTCAAGGATGAAGTGCGCCGTGTGGGCCGGCAGTTGGGTCTCGACCCGATGCTGCTGGGCCGTCATCCGTTCCCGGGTCCGGGTCTGGCGATCCGCATACTGGGCGAAGTGACTGCAGACAAGGTGCAGATACTTCAGGAGGCGGACAAGATCTTCATCGACGGCCTGCACGAGTGGGGCCTGTATGACAAGATTTGGCAGGCCGGCGTGATTCTTCTGCCCGTGCAGAGCGTCGGTGTTATGGGTGACGAGCGCACGTACGAAAATTGCGTGGCGCTGCGTGCAGTATCATCGACGGACGGTATGACTGCCGACTGGTATCCCCTGCCCTACGACTTTTTGGCCAAGATGTCGAACGACATAATAAATCGCGTGAAAGGAATCAACCGCGTAGTCTACGACGTCTCCTCCAAACCGCCCGCAACGATCGAGTGGGAATAAAATTTAAAAGCTCCGGCCGTGCGGTCGGAGCTTTTTTCGGTGTGGCTATGCACTTAAAGGAAAAAACATTATCTTTGTATTGTCGTATGGTGCGACGAACATAATTAGGGACGTGTTTGGCTTTATTCCTCGATTGTAAATCCGGAATAGATCCACAGGCTTACACTCTCTTTTTGTGTGTTATTATAAAAACATAATGACAGCATTTCGAGCCTGAATGCGTAGGACCTGCAAATATGAAGAAACTATTAACCTCAGTGGTTTTGCTGTGTGCGATCTTTACAACTGCTGCACAGGAGTGTATGACATTCGATGGAATCGAAATGAACAATATGTCTGATTTCACGGAATCATTAAAAAAGTCGGGCTGGCGATTTGTTATAAAGCACGATAATATTACGTTTTCAGGGGAATATGCAGATGAGTTATGTATTCTCGTCGTGGTTCCAAACAGTGAAGACGTAACAAAAGTAGGAGTGGTGACCGTAATGTTTTATGAACAAAGTACATGGGAACAGACAAAACGACAATATTATAAAATAGCTGATAGCCTAACGGTTGCATACGGAAATCCGACCGCGCAAATCAACAGTTCGATAACAGCAGACGATGTGAACGAAAATAGTTATATACATTATGAACTTGATTACGGAAGGGCTTTGTTGGGGATCATGTATCAAGCTGAAATAGGACGCAGAGTAGGTTTTACCTTAATTAATGCCAGTGCCGAGTCGGGAGAAACTATGCATCATCTTGAGTTTATGGGCATACCAATCGACGGTAACGTCGACGACTTTGTTGCAAAATTAAAGGCCAAGGGTTTTACAGACGATCCAAGTGTGACAGGAGAAGAAGGTATAGCTGCTATGAAAGGGCTATTTACAGGTGAGAAAGTCAGTTTATATGCAGTATATACTCCTAAAACTAAAACTGTTTGGAAAATAGGAGTATATTTTGATATGTGTAGTTCTTGGAGTTTGCTTAAACAATCATATTTAACGTATAAACGGCTTTTTACTGAAAAATACGGCTCTATGTGTTTAGAAGAAGAGGAATTCCGATTGCCGTATGAGGATGGAGGCGGTAGTGAATTGTCGGCTATAAAAGACGGGTATGGTAAATATAAGACAATATTCGCAACAAATGATGGCTATATTAGTATTGAAATCTGTTCTATTATATATAACCAAGGGCAAATATTGATTACTTATCAAGATAAGCAGAATAGCGATTTGTTATCTGCAGAACAAATGAGCGACTTATAAGAAACAAAGCAGGGACGTCCGAAAGGCGTCCCTGCTGATTTTAAGGCAGCGGCGGGTTACAGCTCGAATACAAATTCGATCGGATAGTGATCGGAAATGTACGGGACTCCGTAGTTGCCGTCGAGGGTGCGGAACTCGAGCGGACGGACGCCGGTATAGAAAATATGGTCTATGACGATCGATGTCGGGGCCGTGCCGAAGCCGTTGAAGGTGCCCTTGCGGTCGGTGACGGGGCTGTCGCTGCGGGCGATGCCCATCGTGCTGCGCAGCGGCTCGAAAATGTCGTCCTCGATAGTCGAGTTCAGGTCGCCGCCGAGTATTACGGCTGCGGTGCTGTCGGTGCGGATCGATGCGACGCGATCGGCGAGAAGCCGCGCAGACTCTCGGCGGGCGATCTCGCCTATATGGTCGAGGTGGGTATTGATATACCAAAACTCTTTGCCCGTCGACTTCTCGCGCAGGCGAACCGTCGTGGCCGTGCGGAAACAGGCGGCATCCCACCCTTTCGATACACTGTCGGGTGTTTCGCTCAGCCAGATGGTCGAGGAGTCCAGCAGATCGAACTTCTCTTTAAGATAGAATATGGCCATATGTTCGCCGGCCTGCTTGCCGTCGTCGCGGCCCACACCTACGCGGGCATACTGGGGAAAGGTCTGCTCGATGAACTCCACCTGATCGAGTATGCCTTCCTGAATGCCGAATACCGAAGGCGCCTGCTCCTGTATCATCGCCGCCGTACCCTGTTTGCGGTGCTTCCACTGCATATCGCCGTCCTGCGTGGCGGTGCTCAGTCGAACGTTGTAAGAGATGAGTTTTACGGTGCCGTCGGGCATCGTGTAGTCGACCGTCAGCGGCTGAACGGCAGGCCCGCTGCACGCCGCCAGCAGCGACACGGTGAACAGAGATGCGAATAAGCGGTTTAGTTTCATTATGAATAATGTGTGTTATGGTTTCCAATGACACAAAGTTAGTCATTATTCGCATTTTTTGCCGCGCCCGCTGGCGATAAGACGGAAAAATTGGGTAAATTTGTCCGTTAAACAACCAATTTTGAAATGAAACATATATTATCAGCTATCATCATCCTGTTGCTGCCGCTGCTGGCCGCAGCTCAGGATACCGAAAAGGATTGGGCCGAATACGGCCGCTATGCCGAAAAGAACGCCGCGCTCGCCAAGGCGCCTTCAGTGGTATTTATGGGCAACTCGATCACGCAGTGTTGGTACGACGCCCACCCCGACTTCTTCGACGGCAACAACTTCGCCGGCCGCGGCATCAGCGGTCAGGTCTCGTCGCAGATGCTTTGCCGCTTCCGTGCTGACGTGATCGATCTGCATCCAAAGGCTGTGGTCATTCTGGCCGGAACCAACGACATCGCCCGCAACAACGGCAAGATCTCGAACGAGCATATCGCGCAGAACATCGAGTCAATGGTGCAGCTGGCACGGGCCAACAGGATCAAGGTATATTTGTGCTCGGTGCTGCCGGTCAAAACCTACAAGTGGCGCAAGGATCTGGGCGACGTGTCGCAGATCATTGTCGAACTGAACGGCCGCCTCGAGCGGATCGCTGACAAGTACGGCTGCCGCTGGATCGATTTCTACACGCCGACGGTCAATGACGAAGGCGGATTCGATGAGCGTTACACCTACGACGGCGTACACCCCACGGCCGAAGGTTACGATCTGCTGGAGTCGATCCTAATGCCCGAACTTAAAAAATACGCCGGCAAATAGCCGCTTCACCCCTCTTTGCCGGTGTCGCAAGTCGACTGACGGCCCGATTTGGGCGTTTCACCCCCGCATCGGGCCGTCATTGCATAATTTGTGGTAACTTCGCGCTGGAAAGAAATATAACAGGACGATGAAAAAAACACTATATCTAATCCTATTATCAATCTTCAGTGCGATTGCCGCCGTCGCTCAAACTGGCAAGGTGACCGGCACGCTGCTCGACGCCTCCAACGGAGAGTATATCTCGGGTGCTGTGGTCGAGTACGCTTCGGTTAAAAGCCCCGACCGCAAAAAGTATGTCACATCTGGTTTCGAAGGCGCCATATCCATTCCCTCGCTCTCGTATGGCGAATACCGGATCGTAATTTCATTCTTGGGCTATGAGAAGCTCGAGAAGGAGATACGGGTCAATGCCCCGAAGGTCGATATCGGCCGGTTGAGTATGAAGCCTTCCTCGGAGCAGATCGAGTCGATAGTAAAGGAGGTGCAGGCTATGCGAACCTCGCAGAAGGGCGACACGGTGAGCTATAATGCCGGTGCATTCAAGGTCGCCGGCGACGCCGATGTCGAGGGTCTGCTCAAGAAGATGCCGGGTATCACCATTACCGACGGCGAGGTCGAGGCTCAGGGCGAGACCGTCAAGAAGGTTTTCGTGGACGGCAAGGAGTTCTTCGGCGAAGACGTCACCACAGCCATACAGTCGCTGCCGGCTCAGGCTGTCGACCGCGTCGAGGTGTATAACAAACTGAGCGATCAGGCCGAATTTTCCGGTATGGACGACGGCGAAGGCTACAAGGCGTTAAACATCGTAACCCACAAGCAGATGCGTCAGGGGCAGTTCGGCAAGGTTTACGCCGGCTACGGCTACGATAACAACGACAATGCGCTCGACCGTCACAAGTATATGGCCGGAGGCAATGTCAACCTCTTTCAGGGCGACAGCCGCGTGTCGCTGCTCGGACTGTTCAACAATATCAACCGGCAGAACTTTTCGTTCGAGGATATCTTGGATGTGTCCGGATCGACGAGAGGCCGCCACGGCGTGGGTCAGTATATGGTGCGTCCGCAGAAGGGCGTGGCCACGGTGAATGCCATAGGTCTGAACTACTCCGACTCGTGGGGCAAACGCGATCAGGTGACTTTCCAAGGCAGCTATTTCTTCAACAATGCCACTACCACGAACCACTCCACAACCGAGAAATACTACGAGGCGCCCTCGCCGCTCGACACGCTTATGCAGCACGGCTACTCAAACACCGTCAACAACAACCACCGGCTGAATGCCCGCGTGGAGTGGAAAATATCGGACAACCAGTCGCTTATGTCGCGTACAGGTGTCAGCTTTCAGCTCAACAACCCTCTCTCGACCACCAACGGCGTACAGTACGGAGAGAGCGGATACAGCATCATCGACAACTACGGCAAGACACGCAACCACGGTTATAATCTGCACGAATTTTTACAGTATCGCGCCAAGCTCGGCAAGGCCGGCCGCACGATCACCGTCGACGGCAATGTACGCTACAACAACCGCGACTACACCCGCCGCAGCTATTCCAATACTGCCGAACCTTACGAGTACGACCCTGCTGTTCCGGCCGATACGCTCGACAACGGCGTGGTGACGCGTCGTTATCTGTTCACCCTCACCCCATCGACGAGCTATAATGTCGGGGCGAACTTCACCTATACCGAGCCGCTGTCGAAGTATTCGCAGTTCAGTATGCAGTACCGCTTCAATCTCAGCCACTCGGAGAACGACAAGAACTCCTACGTTACCGATGCGGACTACTCCTATGCCGGTCTGACGCCCGATCCCGGGCTGTCGAGCGACTACCGAAGCGACTATACCACGCACCGTGCCGGCCCGGGATTCCGTTTCTCGAAGAACCGCAACACCATCGTGGCGAACGTCTACTACCAGCACGCCGAGCTGTCGGGGCAGGTCCTTTCGGCCAGCGACCAAAAGATTGGCAAGAGCTTCGACAATGCGACCTACTTCTTTATGACCCACTGGAATTTCGATCGGCAGAACTCAATCCGTCTGTTCGTGCGCTCGTCGACCGACAACCCGTCGGTCACGGAGCTGCAGCAGATCAAGGACGTATCCAATGCACAGTACGTCTCGAGCGGAAACGCCAAGTTGGACCAGTCCTATTCGCACAACGTGAGGATGCACTACATTAATTCGAACGTGACCAAGGGCCGCACCTTTATGTGGATGTTCTCTCTGACAGCGACGCAGGACTATATCGGCCGGAGCGTATATTACAATCCCTCTTACGACATTACCGGACTGAACTATGTGCCCCTGCAGTACTCCACTTATGAGAATATGGACGGATACTTTTCCCTCAGAACGCACCTAAGCTACGGCACGCCGTTAAACTTCATCAAGTGCAACCTCAATCTGAGGGCGGGCGTCACATACGGCAAGACACCGTCGATGATCGACGGACAGCGGAACAACGCCGGCAGTATGAACTACGATTTCGGCGCCGTGCTCGGCTCGAACGTCTCGGAGAATGTAGATTTCACCCTGTCGTGGAACGGAACGTACAGCGAAGCTACCAACTCTCTCTCCGACACCCGCAACCGCTATTTCAGCCAGTCGGCCTCGGCATCGCTCAAGGCTACCTTCTGGAAAGGCTTCACCTTCACCGGCAGTTGCGCGTACACCCAGTACCTCGGTTTCACGAACGACTACAACGACGACTTCTTCCTGTGCAATGTATTCCTCGGCAAGAAGATTTTCCGCAACCGCCGCGGCGAGATTCAGATCGGCGTGAACGACCTGCTCAACCAGAACAGTTCGTTTACCCGCACGACCGGCTCGGGATACGTTCAAAACCAGTGGAACAACGTCATAGGACGCTACTACACCATACAGTTCACCTACAATCTGCGCCACTTCGGCAAGAATGGTTCGAAAAACATAAAGGATTACGACGGTATGGACCGCGGTTCGCGCGGCCGCAGACACGGTATGCCGCCTATGGGACCGCCCCCGGGAGTCCATTTCGGAGGCCCGAGATAATACGACTGATAAGGAATTTTCAGATAGACTCCGTTAGGTGTTAATAAATTAGGTTTGATGTGGACCGGAACAGCAGTGAATGCCCTTCCGGTCCTTTATTTTGCCGTCAGAGCGACAGGTGGGCGTTGATGTCGAGCACCTGCTGCCCCATATCGTACAGGCAGCGGACCTCGATGCCCGCTTCGCGCATATCGAGCGCTCCGGTGCAGTGTACGAACCTATCCGGCTCGTACAGGGCGAACACTGCGCGGGCGAAGCCTCGGCGGATAAGTATTTGCGAACAACTTTCAGGTTTGCTCGCCCGTCGGGAGCAGGGTTCCATTGAACAGTACATCGTCGCTCCGGCAAGCGATACGCCGCCTGCCTGCGCTATGGCGTCCTCCTCGGCATGATCCGTCGGCGTGAGGCGGTGGGTGTAACCCTCGAAGCGGCGCCCGTCAGCCGTAACTATTACCGCACCTACACGATATGCACTCGGCGAGGGCGGCGACTGCCGGCTGAGATCTATGGCGCGCTGCAGGAACTTGCGGTCCTCAGCCTCGCGTGCGGCATCGAAGCGGCTGAGCGCAATAGTCGTGACCTCCATGTACCCCAACTTTTCGTCCTTGCGCGCCACGGTTCGTGCGGCGAGCGACGATATAAGCTCCTCGGCCGAGCGGCAGAGCCGCGGGGCGGACGGGTCAGCAACCAATACGTGCGGCGCCACGGCCAGCCGCAGCAGATCGACCGTGGAAGATCGCAGAAACATATTGAGTATCTTGGCTCCGCCTTCGACCATAAGCGTGCGTATGCCGCGCCGCTCAAGTTCCGTTACGATATATGCCGCCGTGATCGGGCGGGCGGCGCGGATGACTTCGGCCACGCCTTCGAGGCGGGACGTATCCTCGGCTGAGGTTATGACGATGCGTCTGCCCTCGCCCGCGGTGAAGAACCTCGCGGCAGGATCTATCTGTCCACTGCCGCTTACCACTACGCGCACCGGACAGGCATTGCTGTTCTTGACGCGCAGCGACGGATTGTCGCGGCGCAAGGTCTCGGCACCGATCAATATGGCATCGCACTCGGCACGCAGCCGGTGTACCGCCGCCCAGTCTTCGGCACTTGAAAGCACCAAACGTTCCGGCGTGGCGTCATCGAGATAGCCGTCGGACGATACGGCTGCAGAAAGTATCACTCGCATCGCCGCAGCTCAATTACCGTTACCTCGGGATAAGCGCCCAAACGCATCGGAAAACCGACATAGCCTATGCCGTCATTTATATACATGTATTTGCCGCCGCGCTCGTACAGGCCGCTCCATTCGCGATAGGCAAAGCGTGCCGGCGAAAAGTCGCGCCCGAACAGCCGCACCTTCATCTGCATACTGTGGGTGTGCCCCGCAAGCGTCAGGTCGCCGCGTCCGGCGGCAATGATGTCGGACCACATTTGCGGAGCGTGCGAGACGGTGATGTTGAATATCGAATCGGGCAGCCCCTCGTACGCCTTGCCGAGGTCGATGCCAGCCATAAGGGTATTGTGGCTGTTCATCCTGAGCGACGCCGGAAAGTTGAGACCTGTGACGGAGATGCTGTCCCCGCCACGATGCAGGATGACCGAGCTGTCGACCAGCACCCGCCAGCCTATAGCCTCCTGCGCCTCGACAACGTGCTGCACATTCACCTCGAGCGGCGTATTCAGGGTATCTTTTATATAAAATCCGATATCGTGGTTGCCGAGCGTCGAGAAAACCCCTTCTGTAGCGTGTATGCGTCCAAGAAGCTCGAGCGTCGGAGAGTCTAACTCGTCATAGCGGATGTTCACCAGATCTCCGCTGTGGACAACCATATCGCCGTGCAGCGAATTAACCGTGTCGACAAGAGCCTGAAGAGTGCGTCGGGGCGAGATTAGCGAACCGATATGCACATCGGAAAACTGCACTATGCGCATCCCATTGAAACTCTCCGGCAGGTTGGGGCTGCATATCTCCACGCGCTCGACCCGTATCGTCCGGCGTCCTTCGGTGACGCCCCAAATGCACAGGGCGACGAAGGCGGCGGAGATCACGGCGCCCGTGGCGATGACGGAGCGGCGGCCGCGGGCAAACAGATGAAACGATGCGAAAATCGTCCGCGGCAATACCGTCACGATATATCCGAATGTAATCCACATAGCGGCGTGAATGGTCGCGGTGTCGGTGTCGAGCAGCCGCAGAAGCGCAAGGGCGATCCACATTGTGATATTGGTGGCCGCGCTCCAGATTGCAAACAGGCGTTTGGCGGAGCGCGAGCGCAGGGTACGATAGAGATATATGTCGGCGGCTACGGCCGTAACGGCTACCAGTATGGTTACTATCTTCATCTTCGAACAGAGCGTTAAATGTTGCAAATGTACAAATAAACACATTGAAAACCATACCGAAATAGGGTGCTGCGTTCAGCCCGATTCGGATTTGGCATACAACTTGCTTTGGTAGCGGTGCGATTAACTCCTTGACCGACAAAGGAAAGGTAACCGAACGGATCATCGAGCGCAATGAAAGCAAATATTTTTAAATCTTAATTCAATGCCTATGAAAACATTTCGATTCCTTTTTGCGGCACTCCTCGTGGCTTCGACAGCATCGGCCCAGAACAGCCGTGAGTATCAACCGGTCGTATATCTGCTCGGCGTGCAGCGTACTACGATCGAGGAAGACACTACCAGCGACTTCTGTGCGCGCAACCAGCTGGCTATAGACCGTGCCGTGCTCGATTTCGCCGAGACCTACCGCGGCGGATTCCAGCAGTCATACCTCCCGCAGATGATCTTCTCGAGCCGGACCAACAAGATCGCCTTCGCTATCGGCGGCAATGTGAATATGCGCGTGGGCTACGACTTCGACGGAATCGTGCAGAACAAGGATTTCGTCACCTACGACATTCCCGTCCCGGGCAGTTACGATACGCGCCAGAAGCTGATAATGGATGCCTCGACCTCGCGCATCTACTTCAAGGCCATAGCCAACAGTCCGGTGCTGGGCCGCGTGATGGCTATGATCGAGACCGATTTCCGCGGCGAGGGCGGCAATTATACTCCCCGCGTGCGTTTGGCCTACGTGTCGTTGAAGGGCTTCACCTTCGGCCGTGACGTGACTACGTTCTGCGACCTGAACTCGGCTCCGACAACGATAGATTTCCAAGGACCGAACGCCTATAATTTCCGCTTCACCACGATGATCCGCTACTCGCACCGCTTCGGGCGCCACTTCTCGATGGGCGTGGCAGCCGAAATGCCGGATGTCGAAGCCACTTACGGCGAGACCTTCGCTCCCATACACCAGCGTATGCCCGATTTCCCGCTCTATCTGCAATTCAGCTGGGGACACAACGCCAAAAGCCACGTTCGCGCTACCGGCGTGGTCCGCAACATGTATTATCGCGACCTGAACAAGGACAAGAACTATTCGAAACTGGGCTGGGGCGTGCAGTTCAGCGGCAACATCGCTATCGGCGAACGCTGGAATACCTACTTCAACGGCGTCTACGGCGAGGGCATCACTCCATATCTTCAGGATCTCACCGGTTCGGGATTAGATCTTGTCGTCAACAGTCAGGACCCCTCGCGCATACGCACGCTGCCGATGTACGGCTGGTTCGCCGCCGGACAGTTCAACATCTCCCGCGGCATATTCGTCTCGGGCGGATATTCGGACTGCCGCGTAGAGCGCAAGGAGGGCTATTACTCCCCCAACCAGTACAGGATGGCGCAATACATCTTCGGCAACTTCTTCTGCCGCTTCACTCCCCGCTTCGAGATGGCTGTCGAGTATCTGTATGGTACACGCAAGGATATGAACGGCAACCGCAACCACGCCAACCGCATTCAGGCAATGGTGAAATACAATTTTTAGCGCCGGATTTGGATATATGGAATATTCGCCGTATGTTTGTGGAACGAAATATTACGCAATATGACATTTTTCGCACAATATTGGTGGTGGCACTCCTTGTTCGAAGTAAACAATGAGTCGGCCCGCCGTGGCGTGCGATAGCGAAAAGATAGATTCACCGAATTTCAACGACCGTCGTTTACTT
>CAYYUW010000024.1:0-15008 GCA_964474985.1 uncultured Alistipes sp.
CCGCCATGTCGTGGTCGTGGTTGCCGATCAGGTGGAAGGTCTGGATGGGCATGCCTCCGCGATCGCACACATCGACGAAATTGGCCAGCGTCGCCTTGTTGGCATTTGTCCAGTGCGACTCCTGCGTCATATCGCCTAAATTCATTCCGTAAACCGGCACGCCCGAAGGCAGACCGCGCACATATTCGCGCAGGGTTTTGAGATAGGTCCGCCGGAACGTCGTCGAATCGAGTTCGCCTTTCGGCGGACAGATCGACGGCGTGGACGCCGACGTAGATTTGATCATCGACCGGTTACGGATGTGCATATCGGTCGACACGATCATGATATGACGGTCGTTGTCCACCTTCTTGAGCGTAAAATCGTGCTGCTGAACCGCCTCGACACTCACGGGGGAGGTCAGCCGGCGATAAAAGCGGGGGATGAACCCCCGCACAGACTCGACTTCGTATCCCGAAGGCACGGTCAGATAAACCATGTTCGACTTTCCGGCCGACGTACGCAGTCCGTATGCACCCTGCTTGTTGGTGCGCGACATATTCACGCCGTCGGTGACGACGACGCCCTGCACCCCCACGCCGCCGCACCTTACGACGCCGCGCACGGTCGCCGCCGGATCGACTTTCGACCAGTCGATTCCATCGTCGGGGGCAGGGGTCGGCTGCTCGGTAGACCCCTCTTGACCGTCACCCGTTTCCGATTTCTCGCAGCCCGCACAGAACGGTGCAAGAGCGAGCAAGGCAACGAGCAAGATCAACAGTTTTCTCATCTTTGCTTTTTTGGGCATTTTACTGTTTGTTGTAACGGATGGCAAAATATTCGAGGTTGCTTGCATGCTCGGCGGCCAGAGCTGCGCCGCTTTTGCTCTGGTTCAGCCGCGCATTGGCGTAGTCGCTGCCGTCGCTGCAAATGTCGTTCACAGGGCGCAGACGGATGTAAACGTTCGCGTGTCCGAGAATCTCCTGGGGCAGTTCGAAGTTGATCCCCTTGTAGGCGACAGACGATGAATAGAGCGTATTCGACCAGACGGAGACGTCGGGGATGGTGTATTCGCCGATCATGTTCCACTTGTCGTCGTCCCTCTCGGCCTGCGAATCGGTGAGCGCCCACTCGGCACACCAGAAGCGGGGCGAATAGAAGCTCTGCTGCGTATTCATAACGGAGATCTGCATCGAGATGTGCGAGGTCGTGATCCCCTCGGTCGAGAAGTTGATCAGCCATGCATAGGGACGGTTGGTGTCGTCATCCCACCAGAAGTGGTTGGCGAAAGAGGTGTAGCAGTTACCGCTGACGTTGGCCTTGCCGCGCATCGACGTGCTGCCGTTGTAATTGATCTGGGGCGAATTGGTGGGGATCGCCTCGTTGCTCGTCCAGCCGCCCGTGCCGCAGGCCGCATTCTTGTCGGCGGCATACGGGCCGCACCACTCTATCGTCCCATCGGGATTGCGGCTTATGAAGCCGTCCATCAGCGGATTCCAACTCTCCTTCGTGGGGTCGATCACGATGCCGATGCCGTTCTTGTTGCCGTAATTGGCGCCGAAAAGGTTGTTGGCACTGTTGCCGATCGGGCCCAGATACTCATACGTGCCGCCGCCCCACATGTGCTGCTTGTAAGTACCCTGCAAATACTCTTTGCTCTCCGAGCCCGAATACTTCTGCTGATAGGTGTGTGTCAGATAACCGTTCGTGCCGTAGGTGGGTTTCTGGATCTGGTTCTCCTTGTCGGGATTCCAGTAGCGATACTCCGTCAGCAGAGCCGAGAAGCTGTTTTCGACGCTGTTCTGCATGTTGTCCCAGATGTCGCCCTTGGTCTGGTGGCGGATCTGATAACGGCCGATGAAACCGAGCGACGGATCATCGTCCATTTCTGCCGGGTCAGCTCCGTTGCGCCACTCGAAACGCGAGAAACGTTCATGGACGATCACGCCCGAAATCCGGCCCGAACCGTAAGGCAGACGAGTGCCGTCGCTGCGATAAGCGCAGTTGGTGTTGGTCAGCATATACATGTCGTCGCCGTTGATGTCGCGCACGAGCAGCGGGTATTTGCTGATACGGTGAGCGTTCGTTCCGATGGCATAGCCCTCGTTGATAGGCGTGATAGCGCCCTTGCGCACGGGGAACTCGACCTCTTTAAGCGTGACGTAGGTGTAGATGTCGTCGTCGGTAAGCTCGCCCATGTACTTCTCTTTTACGGGCACGTCCGAAGCCGACCCCGCGACACGTGAAATAACCATGGCCTTGGTCACATTGCGCAGTTCGTAGCGGTCGGGGTTCTCGACCAGATAGCCGGACGCGCCCTGAATGAGGATCTGCACATGATCGTACTGCTCGTAGACGTTGTCGTCGGCCGTTTTGGTCTGCACGGCAACACCGTACTTTCCGTCCGGCGATTCGATATAGACCGTTCGCGCCGACCCGGTGTAATCGATCGTCGAAGTGGTGAGCTGCATGTTTTCGCCGGCATTGCGGTTCGCCTTGCTGCTGACCACGATGCCCTCGATGATGACGTAATCTTCGATCTTTCTGTTGGTGGCGTAGGTCTGGCGGAATTCGTCGAACGTAATACGGCGTCCGAGGGTCTCTTTGGCGGTACGCTGCAAGAGGTTGAACTCGACGGAGACCGTCTCGTCCCAGCCGTCTGTAAAGGAGAGCGACACGGCTGCCGAACGCGGGATCTCGTCGGCGGCATTGGCCTTGGTGCCGATAACCAGTTCGCGCTTTTCGCTGTCGGAATCCACGATTTCGATTCGCTCGATCCATCCGGCGTTGTCGGGGTCGTAATATTCGGTATCGACCGTGATTGCCGAGAAAGGAATGTTGGTGGTGATGGCCGACCGGTTCTCGCCTCCTGCTCCGGCAACGGTAACCGACGAATTGTTGAACTCGATGCGCGCGTCGATGAGCGCTTTCTGTTTGACATAGAGCGTGTCGCGGCGGGAATCCACGTCGGAGCAGAGCACGAAGCCTGCCTTGCGCTTGAAGTCCTCGTTGAATTCGCATTCGGCCGTGATTTTGGCTTTGCCGTTCTCCGTCGCTCCGCAGGTCAGGCTGAGCCAGTCGGCCTGATTGATACGCTCGATATGATACGAACCGTTTGCATAGATGTCGATGTCGAACGTGCTGGCATCGGCTTCGACGACAAACTCCTTTTCCAGCGCACCCAGTTTGACGAGGTCGATCTCCTCGGCATCCATCTTGGTGCAAGCCATCATGCCCGCGGAGAGAGCTGCGACGCCTAAAAACTTAATTATCAATTTACGATAGTTCATATAGTCTGAATTTTATGCGTTGTTTGTCAGGTTTTCGGCCCGTGTGGCAGACCGGCTGCCGCACGGGCCATAGACATTTAGTTATAACGTACCGTGATCGTGCCGATACGGGCTTGACTGTTGCCCGCCGCGACGGACGAGGTCAGCGTGCCCTTCTCGATACCCAAGGCCGTCAGGTAATTCTTGTCCGTAGCTTTCGGATCGATGTCGGTCACCTTGTCGGCCACTTGCAGACGCAGGACGACCTTCTCCCGGCCGAAGCAGTCGGCAGGCAGCTTGCGCAGGTGCTCGGTGAAACCGGGCGTAGAGTCCTGCGAAGTCGTAGTCCACCACGTTATCGAGCGTTTCTTGATGATCGGACAGTCGGGAACACTCCGGAACGTCACGCCGCCATCGATGGAATAGAGCAGATTCCAGTGCGCCGGGCCCGAGAGGGTCGTGTTGCTCATCGAACCGTGTCCCCAGACGATGCCGAAGATCATGTTCGATCCGTTGATGCCCTGCGTCGAGAACGAAATGTCGAAATACTTGCCTTTGTCCGCATTGAAGTCCCACCACTGCTGGGTGAACATGATTCCGCCGTTCACCACCAAGCCTTTCTGCTCGCTGGAGGCATGACCGCCCTTGCCCGAGCAGACCACGTTGTTGAAGTCCGAGGCGGCAGCCTGCGCAGCGCCGTATTTGTTGATCTCGCCCGTACCGATCTCGGGGACAAGGTCGATCTTGCGGTCGTTCCAGTTCCACTCGACGATAGTCTTCATGAAAGGTTCGCCGTTGAGTGCAATATCCTCCTTGGTCATGGCGCGCAGCTGGTAGCGGCCCAGATCGCCGTAGCGGATCGGGGCGACGTCGTCAGCCACGACAATGCCGCGGAATGTACCCGAGCCCTGCGCGACGACCGAATAGAACTCCAGATCGCGGCCCGAACTGTAACGACGCCACGGTGCGGCCGCATTGGTCAGCATGTAGATGGTGTTGCCGCTTCGGTCGTAGCACATCAGCGGAGCGACATCCCAGCGCGGTGCAGAGCTCGTGCCGATGGGGTTCACCGCATCCTTGAACGAATAGCCGTCGGTGCAGTTGGTATAAGCGCCGTCCTTGCACATGATCTCCAGATCGGTCACGGAAACCAGCGTGTAAATATCGGCATCGGTAAGTTCGGCGATGCTCTTGGTCTTTACGGGAATCTTGAATTCGTCGGGAATCGACGTCTCCAAAATGTTCGCAGCAGTGAGCCCCGAAATGGTATAGCACTCGGGATCGGCCTTCTTCTCAAGGGTAGTGCCGGCAATGGCAAGCCGCACCTTCGAGAAGCGGGCGAGCGTGTTGTCTTCGGCGGTCGCAAACTTCAGGCAGAAACCGTACTGCCCGTCAAGGCTCTCGATGTAGACCGTCCGGTCGTTCTCGGTGCGGTCGAAGAAGAACTGTTTGGTCTGGGGGCTCGATACGATGTTCTTGCTGTTGGGTTCGCTGACCACGTACCCTTCGATATACTGCGCGATCGTGATCTCGCCCGGAGTCAGGGTGCGTACGGTCGCAAAGTCGACAGCCGCAGGATAGGGTTTCTGGGTGATCTTGCACTGGGACGAAACGGACGTTCCCAGAGCGTCGGTGAAGTTCATCCGGACGGTGGCGGTGCGCAGGGCCGAACCCTCGTTCTTGGTCAGCGAGAAGGCCAGTCCCTCGTCGGTGATTGCGGGCTTCAAAAGCCACTCGCCCTCCTCCCCTACGGGTACATCGTAGACTACTTCGTATTCGACCTGGTCGGAATAGGGCACGATGTTGTTGGTCAGGGCCGGAACGATGCACTGCTGGCCGTATCCTTCGTAGGTCTCCGCCTCGCTTTCAAGTCTGAAGACGGGGTCGGCATTGCCCTGCGTAACGGTCAGAACCGATTTGACGATGTCGCCTTCGACGTTCTCGATAAAGACGGTCAGGTCGGCCCACCGGGCGAAGCCCGTATTGTTCTCCGCAACTTCGAAGCGAACGCCCGTGTGCGTAATCGATACATTGGAAATCCAAGGTGCGACGGGCAGCGCCTGCGGCTCGTCGACGCCCTCCTCGCCTTCCTCCTCTCCCGCGCGCGTTACGACGGGAACAGGTTCGTTCGGCAGGCCGTTCTCGTCGTAATAGGTGACGGAAGCCTCCATGTCGTCGACGCTGTAACGCAGGTTGGTGCTCATGGGCGCCTTGATCTGCGACTGCGCTTTGAGCAGCGTGACGGCGGGTTTGGAGAATGCGATCGACGGATCGGTGACCGAACCGGCCTGCATGAACATCACGGTATCGACCAGAGAGCCCTTCTCGAAGATGACGCCGACCTTTCTCGATATGCCGTAGTTGGCCGCATACGTGAAGACGATCTCGTGATTGCCGTACCCTTCGAGTTTATTGAGCGACGCCCATTTCACATTCTTTGTAAAGCGGGCCTTCCATTCGCCGGTCGAATAGACCAGCACGTGCGTCGATCCGGCCTCCTTGGTCAGCGACAACTCCCGCGCCGAGACCGCCAGCGGCAGTTCCAGTTCGAAATTCTTCTGACAGCCGGTCATGACCACCGCAAACGCCATTAATACGGCGGTCAACAGACCGACGGCCGATCTTTTCTGTTTATCGAATATTGTTTTCATAGTCTGATAATTTCGGATTTTTACAAGCCGCAGGCCTTGTATTCATTATTATCGAGATTGTTCTTCGAATAGGTAACCTCCGTATCGGGAATCGGATAGTAACGGTGGCAAGGCTTGATGCGGCTGTTCGACGTATTGAGCTGCAAATAGCCGTAATCGCTGTTGTTGGTCACCGCTTCGTACCAGATGCCCCAGCGAACCAGATCGTACTTGCGCTGGAACTCGCCAAAGAGTTCCCGGGCGCGCTCGTTGCGAATCTCCTCCTCCAGACGTGCAGGAGTGCGGTAGGTGTAATTGGGCAGACCGGCGCGCGTACGGGTCATGTCGAGGTATTCGACCGCCTTCTGGTAATCGTCCTTGTAGAAATAGCACTCGGCCATCATGAGCAGGGCATCGGCAAAACGGAAGACCTTGTAGTTGTTGCCGTCGTTCGTAGCCTGCATGTTCGGGCTCCAGAACTTCGGCCCGCACCACGGACGGGTGTTCGTGTTGTTGAACGTCTTGTCCCCGTATCCCCAGGCCATGTTGTATTTGGCGCGAATGTCCTTGCCCATCTTGGACTGGAGACCCTGGCAGAAATAGACGTTCGGACGCATGGCCGACCAAACGGTCGCCTGGTCGCCGAGTTCGGGAATCTCGACGCCGTCGTAAATGGACGAATTGTTCGAACGCGGATAAGGCTGGCAGATGCAGGCCACATTGGACGTATAGATCAGGCCGCCCTGGGTATATTGATGCTGAATCTCCATAATGGATTCCGGCGTATTCTTGTTCCTGAACAGGATGTTCTCCGCATAGTCGTACTGCGACAGCGAACCGTAGATCTCCTCGATCTTCACCAAGGCATCCAGAGCGGTATCCCACTTTTTGTTCCACATGGCCATCTTGGCGACGAGCATATAGGCGCAGGCAGCCCCCAGACGGTTGGCTTCGTTGTCGTAGGTGCGGGTTTGGGTGGCCAGGGGAGCTATCGAGAGCAGATCCTCGATCACCTTGTCGCGGGTCTGGCCGGCGTCCATGCGGGGCAGCACCTGAATCCGGTTCAGCACTTCGTTGTCCGTAACGTCATCGAAATAGAAGGGGACATTGCCGAAGAAACAGGTCAGCGTCCAGTAGAAGAATGCACGCAGGGTTTTGGCCTCGCAAAGCAGCTGATGGTACTGCTCGTCGGTGAGCACGCCATTCTTATAGGCCCGTTCGATTCCGTTGACGGCGAAATTGCAGCGCTGAACACCGAGGTAACCCTGTCGCCAGACGGTCGAACCGAAGCGCGGCACGGCGGGAGAGATGTCCAGACTGGCATCGAGCGTACCCGAAGGACAGTATGCGATGTCGGTGACACACTCCGTAGCGAGCATGTAGGTGTAGGTGTAGATCGACTTGATCGGAATATAGCAACCGTTCACAACCGACTGACATTCCGAGTATTTACGGAAAAAGTCTTTGGGGTTGGACATGCCGGAGGTATCCTCACTGAGCGAACACGACTGAAACAGGAGGAACACAAAGCAGGCGGCCGCCAAGATTATATTTTTGATTTTCATCGTTTTTTATGCAGTTAAATTTAGTATCTCAATTGAAGGCTGAATATGATGGTGCGGGGTTTGGGATAAGCGCCCAAGTCCATACGGCGCAGCGTCGACGACGTACCCTCGCTGGAAACGTCGGGGTCGAAGCCGTTGTATTTCTTCCACAAATAGAGGTTTTCGCCCGAAACACTCAGTGTCAGGTCTTTGAGCCACTTGCATTTTTTACTCAGGTCGAACGTGTAGGAGAGCGAAATGTTCTTCAACCTCAGATACGACGCGTCGTGGATCATGAAATCGCTGGGCAGGGCGGCATCGCTCTTTGCACCGGCGCGCGGAATATCGGATTTGGGGTTGCGGACGGGATGCCACGCATCGAGCATATAGCGGTACTGGTTGGTAAACTGCGATCCCGCCATGTAGATTTCCGAATAGTTGTAGATCTTGCCGCCGAGCGAATAGGCGAAGTAGACACCCACCTTCAGACCGTAAATGTAAAACGTATTCTGCAAACCGCCGTAAAGATAGGGATCGGCGTTGCCCTGGTAGATCAGGTCTTCCTTGGACATCACGCCGTCGTGGTTGATGTCGTAGTAGCGCGGGCCGCCGTCGGTGTTGGCCGGGCTGACATAGGTTTTCGTGATCTTGTTTTCATCCCGTTCCTCCGCATTTTTCCACGTACCTCCGTATTTGAAGCCCCAGAGCGAGTTGAGCGGATAGCCCTTGACGTAACCATACATCATGTAGGGGTTGTTGCCCGGCGAGTTGTAGGCCGAGATGAAGTCCTCTGAACCGATGTCGTCGACCATCTGGCTGTTGTGCGAGAGGGTCAGCGTCGTCGACCAGCTGAACTTCGGGCGGACGATGTTCTGACTCTCGATCATAAGCTCGATACCCTTGTTCGAAGTCGAGCCGATGTTGGTCCAGCGGGAGGTGTAACCCGTCTGGCTGGCAACGGCCAGCGACATCAGCAGGTCGGTGGTCTTGGACATGTAGGCTTCGGCCGTGATATTCAGACGGTTCTTGAACATCGACCAGTCGATGGCAATATTGTATGCGGCGGTCTTCTCCCACGTCAGGTCGGGCGAATCGAGGCGGCTGCGGTAGAATGCAACGGGCTGCGATCCGTCGAAGAGGTAGCCGCCCGTGGTCGAGGAGAGCGTGGCTAACGAACGATAGGTGCTGATGGCATCGTTGCCGGTCAGTCCGGCGCTCATACGAATCGAAAGGTCGTCGATCCACCGGCAGTTTTTCATGAAATTCTCATTGGCGATGTTCCATTTGAACGCAGCCGACGGGAAGAAGGCCCACTTTTTGTTGGCCGCGAAGTTCGAAGCGCCGTCATAGCGTCCCGTCACGGTCAGGTAATAACGCGATTTCCAGTTGTAATTCAGACGTGCGTAGGCCGACATCTTCGTCTTCTTCGAATAGGACGTACCGGCCGAATAGGTCTCCTTGTCCAGAACCGCATTCATGTTGTTCCACATGATGACATCGTCCATGTACCCGCTGCCCGAGAGGTTGAAATCATGCGAGACGAACCGGTAGGCCGAGAAACCGCCGAGAACATCGAACGAATGGTCTTTCTTCTTGAATTTGTATCCCGCCGTAGTCTCCCACGAGAACGAATTGTCATCCCACTCGGCACGATAGGCTTCGCCGCCCTCTTCCTCGCCCTTCTTGGGCAGGAGACCCGAGTAGTAACGGTAGGTATGGCGCTGGTAGACATAGTAGGAGAAGGTGCTGTTGATCGTGAAATTCTTCACCGGATTTATTTTCAGCGTGAAGGCGTGGTTGGTCGAATGACGTTCCAGATAATGGGTGTTCAGGTCGATCATCGCACGCGGAGTGTTGATCTTCTGTCCGTTGTAGAACAGGGGGTTGTAGGAATCGTACGGCTTGAGCATCGGCGAGAGGTACTGTGCACCGCTGTACCAGGCCGTACCGCCGATCGTGGCCTTGTTCTGGTCGTTGTGCCGCCAGGTGTACGAACCCGTATAACCGGCTTTGAGCCACTTGAACAGCTGGCGATCGAGGTTGATACGCCCCGTGAAACGCTTCTGGCCGCTGTCCTGAATGATACCCTGCGTGTCGTTGTAGGAGAACGAAGCGTAATAGGACGACTTGGCCTCAGTGCCCGAGAGCGAGAGGGCGTAGTTCGAATAAACGGCCGTGCGGGTGATCTCCTTGATCCAGTCCGTGCCCTCGCCCAACGAGAGCGGGTCGGGATAGACCGAACCGGAAAGCGGAGTGTCGCTGCCTACACCGGGATGGTTGGCATCGCCGCCGAAATAGGCGTAGTCGTTACGATACTGCGCGAACTCGGAGGCGTTCATGATGTCGAGGTGACGGGGCAGCTGGGAGAATCCGATGTCGCTCTTGAAGGTGATGTTCACCTTTCCTTTTTTACCGAGACCCCGCTTGGTCGTGATCAGAATAACGCCGTTGGCGCCGCGCGAACCGTAGATGGCCGTCGACGAGGCATCTTTCAGAACCGAAATGGCGGCAATATCGTTGGAGTTGAGGTCGTTCAGGTCATGGATGGCATCCATCACGCCGTCGACGACGATCAGCGGTTCGTTCGAGGCGTTGATCGAGCGCGTACCGCGGATACGGATGGTCGTGGTAGAGCCCGGCTCACCCGAGGTCGACATGAAATCGGCGCCGGCGATACGGCCCTGCAAGGAGTTGTCGATCGAAAGTACGGGCGCGTCCTTGATGTCGCCCATATTGACCGTGGAGACCGAGCCCGTCAGGTCTTTCTTGGCGACCTGTCCGTAACCGATGACCACGATCTCGTCGATTTCGGTGGACGAATCCTTTTCCAACCGGATGTTGAAGTTCGTCCGCGAACCCACAAGCAGCTTCTGCGACTTGTAGCCCAGGAAGGAGATGTGCAGCGAATCGGTAGGCAGGGCTTTGATGGCGAATTTGCCCTTCGCATCGACGACCGTTCCCTGTTTGCCCGAGGGCAGCACCACCGTGGCACCCGTCAGCGGGCTGCCGTCCGAATCGAAAACAGTTCCGCTGACCATGCGGGCCTGTTGCTGAGCAACTGCCGGTTCTGCATGCGCCGCAAGCAGCATCACTACCGCCACCAGCAACATCTCTCGGACAGATGCGCTCATTATTTGTAGAAATCTATTCATTTTATGCTATTTTTTGGTAAAACGACTTGTTCCCTTTCCATACTTGCTACTCCTCGAAGGGCGCTCCGAGAATGACATCCCGGCCGCTGCCGTTGTTCTGGGTAAAATAGTCCTGCTCGCCCACCTCCAAACGGCGGATGTAGAAGTTGTCGAGGAAAATACGGCTGTTGACGGCCGAGGGCTGCGCAAGCGAACCGCAGGTGATGCGAACCCGCGTATTGACCGTAATCGGGTTGGTCTTCGTGCTGACCACGAAGATCAGGAAATCGCCTCCCTCCCACATGTTTTCGGGAAACTCCTCGCTTTTGGGATCGTAGTGGACGGTCTCCAGATCGATCGAAGTCTTTTCGGAGTCTGCGAAGTCGGCAATCACACCGCCGCCGAGCACCTCGAAGCGGATCTTGTTGTCGTCCTTGATTCCGGTGTAGAAGTCGGTGTAGGCTACGGCCCTGAACGAAACCATGAGCATCGAATCGCTCCGGAGCGCATTGGTGTAAGGCGAGATCAGGTCGGCGCCGTGCCCCTTGTCGTCACCCAGTTTCAGGTATCCGTTCTTGCCGTAGCAGTGAGTGACGGCCTCCCCCTGGATTTTCGTGGACGAGAAACCGTAGTCCTTCTGCACGACCGTCCAGTTGTCGATCGAAGTCTCGCCGTCGGTGAAGCGGGGATCGGCTTTCCCGTACTTCATGGACGAGAAGTCGTTGCTCACACGGGCTCTTGCGCCCTGGTGAACCGGAAGAATCCGGTTGTAGTTCAACTCGCCGTCAGTCGCCGCCAGAATCAGCATACCCGTGCGGCGCGTATAGTAGCTGGCTGACTTGCTGCGGCGCTGAACATTCAGGGTCACCACCTTGCGGCCCGTCTTGGAGTCGGCCGCGTCTTGCGGCTCAAGCCTGACCCAGGGCGACGCGGCATCGTCCTGCCACGACGCAGTGAAATCGATGTTGGAATCCACGTAAATCCGGGCGAGCCCGCCTCTTACGTCGACGTAGGCAGCGTCGATGGGCTCGCCTCCGGACGATTCCGCATAGACTGCGATCGACTCGTTGCGATCAGCGTTCGAATGCGTTTCACACGATGCGCAGACCACTGCCGCCGCCAAAAGCGCGACGCCGGCCGACCTTCGCGAAAAACGGATGAAACGCTCCGTCAAATTTATTTTTCTCATAATAAACAGGTTTGCTATTGATTGCAAGTTTTCTGAATCGGTTATTTCATCTCGAAATCGACCATTATCGGACGGTGATCCGAGGGATCGTAGAAGTTCGATGCATAGGGGCTTTTAGTCGCCGTCGTCCACTTGTCCACGATGGTCAGCGCATTCACGATACGGGCGTACATCGAAGGCGACGCAAAGATGTAGTCGATACGGGCGTTGCCGAAGGTCGACGATACGAAGCAGCCCGGATTGCGCTCGGCGATAATATCCATCTGATTGGTGTAGTCCAGAATGTGGTTGTGAACCAGCAAACGGGTGTCGTCGGCGGGATAGCCGTAGTACCAGTTGTCGTGGCGCGAACGGGAGTTGAAATCGCCCACCATCAGCCAGTCCTGCTGCGCGGCGTATGCCGGATCGTTCACCGTCTTGGCGCAGATGTACTTGATCTCGAATTCGCGGTACTTGTCGCCTTCTTTCCTTGCTGCACTCGCTTCGCGATCCGCCGTGCCGGTAACCCCGAAGGCATAGGCCTGCGGCCACATGTGAAGCGTCACGATGTTGATCTTGTGCCCATTCACGTCGATCTGCTGGATGCCGGCGCCGTGGGAGATCGGTTTGCCCGCCTGATCCGAATCGGTGATCTTCAACAGCGTCTCGATCGGATATTTCGACGTGACGGTCTGCGGGAAGTTGTCGCGATAGCCGCCGACAGCCACATACGAATGGCCGTAGCGTGCCGCCAATGCAGCCCATCCGGCCGGCAGGAACTTTTCGGACTCCGGCAATGCCGTGTTCGAGTCAGTCTTGTAATTGGATACCGACTCGCACCAAACGCAAACGTCGGGATCGTACTTTTTCACCCATGCGACGAAATTGTTGTAATTGTTCCCCTGATCGGCCCACATGCCGTTCTGGATATTCCAATAGAGCACACGCAGGTTGTTTGCGCCCCGCGCCATTTCACCCAGTGAGCGCACCTCGATATTGTCAAGATAGAACCCATGGACGCCGCTGCCGACGTCGTTGCCGCCCCAGTAGAGCATCGTGCCGTCGGTGGCATTGTTCAGGACGACCTCCACCCGGTGCCACTTCTTGGCCGCCGACTCGCCCGTAGGAAGCGTTACGTGCTTCTTCTCGACGATATAATTTCCTGCGGCGCTCAGATAACCCGAGTTTTCCGCCGTCAGCGGTATCGCCGTGCCGTCGATCGTGGCCGAGGCGATCATGCCTCCGTTAATGACCTGAAATTGCAGCAGATCCGTAGACCCGTACTGGTAGCAGAAATCGAACGAAACCTTGACGGAACGGATGCCTTCGATGGCCTTCAAGGCTGCTGTCTGGAAAATGCCGCGCCCCGAGTTGCCAGCACCGCAGGCCAGAAGGCCCTGATACTCCTGACAGCGGAACATGTAGGTATAATCGCCGATATTGCGGCTGGCGACATACGTATCGGACATCAGATGCGACGTCGAGACCGTCTTGCCGTAGACATCGTCCCATGTATTGGACTGGATGAAAGCGGAGCCCGGATTGTTGCAGGCCACCTTTGCGAAAGAGTCCGCATAGCCGTCCCGGTCAGTACCCGTGGCAGCCGTGATGGTTTCGGCCGTCGGTGCATATCCCGTCGATTCCTGACCGGCCATGATATTGCCGCCCCATACGAAATTGTCGAAGCTCTCGGAGAAGAGAAGATCGGCGTCGGGAGCGTATTTCAATGATACGGCAGTAGCCTTGCCGGCCTCAAGACGGGCCGCCGACAGAGTATGTTCCATGGAGCGGTGCTCCGAATCGGATACGGTGATTTTCAGCCCTGACGAATAATCACCCGGAGCCAGCATAATGTAGAAGTGCTTGGGCGTATTGCTGTTCAGCGACACGAAGTTGCCCCCGTCGGTACAGTTGAGCACGGCAAAATCGACGCCCTCGGTCATTTTAAGCTCACCTTGCGACGGCAGGAAATTCGCGAATCCGGCCAGAACGTCCGTTGCCGAGCCGCTGACCTTCACCGAGGATATTTTTGCCGAACCGGTAAGCGCCACATCCAGCACGGCGAAGGCATCCTCGAACACCATCTTGTTGCCGTTCTCCTTGGTGTAAGAGCCGTACATGGGATACGACTGCAACGCTTCGGCCGTAGCCTTCCAGAACTGCGAATAAGGCAGTTTCACCTCAGCGTATGCCGACGAACCGTACCAGTCCGAAGCGCCCGAGGTAGTCAGAACGGCGTTGTACGTGCCCGAATTCGACGCGGCGGCCTCTACATAATAGCGCCCGCTGTCGTCGGCCTGGATCGGATAGGATTTCCCGTTGACCTGAACAGCCGACTTTTTCCAGACCCGTTCTCCGACGCCCATCGACTTCCGTGCCGCATGTTCCGCCTCGGCCAGATAGAACCGGACTTTTCCGTCCACCACCTGAATGTCCTCGTTACCGTCGCCCGGCTTCTCGGGAGCGTCGGGATCGTTGACACTTTCTTCACCGTTGCTGCAAGCAGAGCCGGTCAGCAACAGAATCGACCCTAAGATAAAAGTCGACATTTTCAGGAATTTCAAAATCATAATGTGTGTTTTTTTGGTGATTGATACATGAATTCAAGATTGGAGAAGGGCACGAAAAAACCGTGTTATCTTGCCGGAGCGGCAATATAACACGGTGAGTCAATCCTGTGTTAATTAAGGATTTGCTTTCAAAATTGTTGTTGTTGAAGGGAGGGGGTGGCGGGTCGCCTTCGCACCGAGCTCTTTTAGCATCGCATACGAACGGAAATAATCGAACAGTCGACCGTATGAAAATTTCATTCATCATCGCTCTTGTTGTTATCGTCCCAACATTTTTCTTTCGCACCCACATCGGTTCGAACGTGCAAACGTATGAAATTTTTTTTGATTCAAGGTGTCTGTTTCCAACCCCGGCGAGTGAAGTCAGTCGCGTCCCCTTTTTTGTGAACTGAATATAAGCGGACTAAGTCGCAGTTAAAAAAATGTTATATTTTGTTTGCTTTGCCGTATGCAGTCACAAGCATATTTAAGGAGCCCCCATCATTGCCAGCCGATGCTTTCGCGCGTTATCGAGAGATTACGATGAAATGAAGAAAGAGTTGTTAAATTTGTTGTCATAGCGGCAATTTCATTGAAAATGCAACTCAAAGAACCTTTGGAGGCGCAAGAATTGATATGACACGCATAAATTTCGCAGAGATATTTCCGTAAAAACAGGAAATATTTGAAAAAAGTTTCCGTTATTTAAGGAAACATTGTATCTTTGCATTGTAAAAC
>CAYYUW010000025.1:0-30381 GCA_964474985.1 uncultured Alistipes sp.
CCAAGACCGTCTCGTTCGAAGATGTCGACGACACCTATCTGGCAGGTCCCACCTCATACGGCGAAAACCTCTACTCGTCCTACACTGGCGGCACCCAGTTCACCGGCTACTTGGACAAGGCATCGGATCTCTACTTCGGCATAAACGACTTGGAGGGTTACGATTTCTGGAACGGAGGCTTCGCCATATCGCAGTGGAACGATATGACCACCGCAAGCTACAAGAACCAGTGCAGTGTATATTACAGCCACCCCGAGACCAAGAAGGGCGGTAACAAAGGCTCGGAGACCTTTGCCGTAGGATACGGATACAGAGATGCCGAACCGACCGAATACAGCTACGATAGCCGTCCCACGCTCTACTTCAACACAACCGGCGCCGAGAAGGTGATCGAAAGCTGCTACATAGCCAACAACACCTATGTGGTGAAGTCGATTTCGAGCGGCGACTCGTTCGGCAAAACCTTCAGCTACGAGGACAAGGACTGGTTCAAGGTTACAGCTGCGGGTTACGACAAGGACAACAAGAAGACCGGCGAAGTCGAGATCTACTTGGCCGACTTCCGCACTGCTGATGCCGGCGGCATAGTCACCGAGTGGAAAAAGTTCGACCTTTCGTCGCTCGGCGCAGTACACAAGATCATATTCAACTGCCGCAGCTCCGATGTGGGCGCTTACGGTATGAACACTCCTGCGTACTTCTGTGTCGACGACATAGTTGTCCGCGAACCTTTCGAATAGACAAACAACGTATTTGCCGATAATGTTGACAGTCGGGGTGCAGCTTTAGGGGGCTGCACCCCGCATTTTTTGCCCGAGACGGCCGATATTAACATTTTTATGCGTATCTTGCAGTCGTTTAAAACCGTTCACAATGCTGAAAAACATCTTTTCGATACTGCTTGCGTCGCTGCTCTGCACCGCGGCCGGCGCTCAGGTAATCTCACCCGCCCTGCCCGACGCTCCCGACGCCGGCAGCTGGTACTGTTTCCGCAACACCGTAACGCTTCCCGAAGACCCTGAGACTATAGAACTGCGGATAGCAGCCGACTCGAAATACTGGCTATGGATTGACGGCCGGCTCGAGACGATCGAGGGAGGACTCAAGCGCGGACCCAACCCGCAGGACACCTATTGCGACGTGCTGACTTCGCTCGACGCCCTGCACAAGGGCAAGAACACCGTGGCCGTACTGGTATGGTACTTCGGCAAGGACGGTTTCAGCCACCGCAGCTCGCCCGTGGCCGGCATCACCTTCGACCTGAAGGTAAACGGCCGGACGATAAGCCCCGACACCAAGTGGCGGGCCATACGCCACCCCGCATTCTACATTCCCGACGGCGAAAGCCCCAACTACCGCCTCTCGGAGTCGAACATCGGCTTCGACGCCGCCAAGGACATACCTTTCCAGCGGCCCGACTACGACGACAGCCGATGGCCCGCGGCACGCGAGCTGACGACCGCCGAAGCCGGCTGGAACCGTCTTGTCGACCGTCCGATACCGCAGTGGCGCGACTACGGCATAAAGCACTACGAACGTATGGAGCGGCACGGCGATTCGCTCGTATGCACAATGCCCTACAATGCGCAGGTGATGCCGCGCATACGGCTGCGCAGCGATGCCGGCCGGCGCATACGCATCTATACCGACGACTATCGCGGCGGCTCGGAAACGAATGTATTCGCCGAGTATGTCACCGAGGAGGGCGAGAACGAATTCGAATGCTTCGGCTGGATGAACGGCCACCAGATCATATACATCGTGCCCGAACAGGTCGAAGTGCTCGGAGCGGATTATCGCGAAACCGGCTACGACACCGATTTCGCAGGCTCGTTCCGCTGCGACGACCCGCGGCTGAACCGGCTGTGGGAAAAGGCGCAGCGAACGCTCTACCTGACTATGCGCGACACCTATATGGACTGCCCCGACCGCGAACGCGCACAATGGTGGGGCGACGTGGTTAACGAGCTTGGCGAAGCGTTCTACGCCTTGGACGAGCGCGCACACCTGCTCACGCGCAAAGGCATTCGCGAACTTATGGACTGGCAGCGCCCCGACAGCACCATCCGCTCGCCCGTCCCGGGCAACTATCCGCACGAGCTGCCGATGCAGATGCTGGCGAGTGTCGGGTATTACGGCTTCTGGACATACTATATGGGCAGCGGCGACCGCGAGACCATAGAGTACGTCTTTCCCAAGGTGCGCCGCTACATCCACGTATGGCGCACCGATGAACGGGGACTGGTCATACCGCGCAAAGGCGGCTGGACTTGGGGCGACTGGGGCGACGACAAGGATATGGAGCTGCTGTTCAGCCAATGGTACATCATCGCACTGAAAGGCTACGGCCTTATGGCCTCGTTAGTCGGTGAAGCTGGCGAAGCGCAATGGGCCGAAGCCACGGCCGACAGGATGCGCAAAGCCTTTCACTCGACATATTGGAACGGCCGGTATTACATATCGCCCGAGTACACGGGTGCTCCCGACGATCGGGCGCAGGCGCTCGCAGTGCTTTCGGGGACGCTGCCCAAGGAGCACTACCCCGCTATGCGGCACTTCTTCACTGAGCAGTTCCACGCAAGTCCCTATATGGAGAAGCACGTGTTGGAGGCATTATGCCGAATGGGGTATTTCCAAGATGCGCTCGACCGTATGAAGCTGCGTTTCGGCGAGATGATCGACAGCCCTCTCACCACGCTGTGGGAAGGGTGGCGCATCGGCGACGAGCGTTTCGGCGGCGGCACCTACAACCACGCTTGGAGCGGCGGCGCCCTGACCGTGCTGAGCAGCCGCATCGCCGGCATTGAGCCGATAGAACCGGCATTCAAGGTATTCCGCGTGGCACCCCGCCCCGCCCACCTGAGCCGCATAGTCACCGAAGTCCCGCTCAGCGGCTGCCGGCGCATAACCCTTTCGCTCGAGAGGACGGCCGACCGCTGCGTCATCCGCCTCGGAGTGCCCGCCGGAACGGAGGCTCGCTTGGATATGCCCGACGGTTACAGCAAGTGTACGATAAACGGTTCGCCCCGTCAGACCGCAGCGGACTCCCTCGGCGAGGGCGACTGGATCATCGAACTGACGAAATAATCGGCCGGCAGGAAACAGCTTACGATTTTTTGCAGTATTTTTGTCGATCAACACAAACTGATATATGAAAAAGATATCGCATTTACTACTTCTGCTCTTCACGACGGTACTCTCCGCCGCGGCACTCGCGCAACCGTCGCCTGTCGTATGGAAAATCGAGGCCGCAGCGACTGCGGAAAACGGCATATACGACATTCGCATCATCGCCGACATCGAAAGCGGCTGGCACATATACGATATGGGCCACTACGACAACGGTGTCAACGCCACCTCTATCGCATTCGAGCAGCAGCCGTCACTGCAGTTGCTCGGCACCATCACCACCGACACCGCTCCGCATCGCGCCTACGATGACATATTCGAAGACACCATAGGCACGTGGGAGGGGCGCGTGGTATTCACGCAGCGCATCGAGCTGTCGGAGCCGTCGGCCACCGTACACGCCAATGTGAACTTCTCGGCCTGCAACGACGAAAGCTGTATGCCCCCCGTCGACGAGCCGCTGAGCGTGACCGTCGGCGACCGGCCGGTAATATCCGACGCCTCGACCGATATCGCCTCTACGGCCGGCGACACGACGCAGGAGACCTCGGGAAGATCGCTGTGGCGCAATCTGCTGGCAGCGGCAGGCTGGGCGCTGGCCGCACTGCTTACCCCCTGCGTATTCCCGATGATCCCGATGACCGTATCGTTCTTCGTCAAAGGCGGAGAGGGCGGACGCTTCAAGGCGCTGTTCTACGGTATCTTCATCGTCGCACTGTACACCCTGCCCATAGCCGCGCTGATTCTCGTCACGCGCATCATCGGCGGCGAAACCGTGACAGCCGACATATTCAACTGGCTGGCTACACACTGGCTGCCCAACATTATCTTCTTCACGGTATTTATGGTCTTCGCCGCGTCGTTCTTCGGCGCCTTCGAGATCACGCTGCCCAGCTCGTGGGTAAACAGCAGCGACCGCAATGCCGACCGCAAAGGTCTGCTCGGCGTATTCTTCCTTGCCCTGACCTTGGTGCTCGTATCGTTCTCCTGCACAGGTCCGATCGTCAGCGGAGCCGTCATAGAGGCCGTATCCTCGACCGACAACATCTGGAGTCCGATACTGACGATGCTCGTCTTCTCGACCGTATTCGCACTGCCGTTCGCGCTGTTCGCACTCTTTCCGTCGATGCTGCAGAAGCTGCCCAAAAGCGGCGGCTGGCTAAACTCCGTCAAAGTCGTACTCGGATTCATCGAAGTGGCTCTCGGATTCAAGTTCCTAAGCGTCGCCGACCAAACGTATCACTGGGGGCTGCTCGACCGTGAGATATACTTGGCTATCTGGATCGTGGTATTCTCGATGCTCGGATTCTATCTGCTCGGCAAACTGAAGTTCGCACACGACAGCGAGCTGAAACATATTACCGTGCCGCGTTTGGCTATGGCGATTTGCGTATTCACCTTCGTGGCATACATGATCCCGGGTATGTGGGGCGCACCCCTCAAGGCTCTCTCAGGCTATCTGCCGCCCATAGAGTCGCAGGATTTCGTGCTGCGTGCCGGAGTAGCTCCCGCACCCGTCGCCACCGCTAACGGCAAAGCGCCGAAATACAGCGACATACTGCACCTGCCGCACCAGCTGAGCGGATATTTCGACTACGACGAGGCTCTGGAGGCTGCACGCCGCGAAGGCAAGCCCGTATTCCTCGACTTCACCGGCCGCGGATGCGTCAGCTGCCGCGAGATGGAGGAGCGCGTATGGGCAGACGAACAGGTGCTCGGCCGGCTGCGCAACGATTTCGTCATTCTTGCGCTCTACGGCGACGACCGCACACAGGTTGCCGAGGAGGAGTGGGTCACTACCCCGAAGGGCAAAGTGCTCAAAACCATAGGCGCCATAAACTCGAACTTGGCATACGAGCGTTACGGCGTTGTAGCCCAGCCGTATTATATCGTCATCGACACCGACGGCAATGCGCTGTCCACACACAGCTACGACCTGAGCGTGGACAAGTTCATCGAGTTTCTCGAAAAGGGCAAGAGCGGCTTCTATGCCGAGTAGCGCTATAGATATCGATAGAAAAGCCGGCCTGCAAGCCGGCTTTTTTGTTGACTCCTCCCGCAGCCAAGATTATGGGCAGTGTATCTTCGACACATTGTATAATCCTGCCGTTTCAGGCCGTAAAGCGGAAACGGTCATCGGTCTGCAGGTTCCCTCGGCAGCGGTCGGCAGCGGACAAAAAAAGCTGCCGGCATAACCGGCAGCCATCGGAATTCGGAAAACGGATTCCGTTATTTGATACCTAATTCAGCCTTTACGAGCGGCATAAGATCGGTCAGCTGAGCCTCGTCGTAGTAGATCATTCCACCCATAGCCACATCGAACACGATCAGGTAGCCGCCGGCCTTGGCCACCTTGTTGATAGCCTCCATAGCCTTGTTCTGGATCGGCGTGAAAAGCTCCTCCTGCTTCTTGTTGAAATCCTCGCTGGCAACCTGACGATACTGCTCCAGACGGGCGCTCAGGTCGTTCAACTCCTTCTCCTTGACCGACTTGTCGAGATCTTTCATCGTGCTCATATTCTTCTGATAGTCAGCGAAAGCGGTCTGAAACTCCACGTTTATCGTCTCGATCTGGTCGTTCAGCTCCTTAGCGTATGCCTGCAGATCGGTCTGCATCTTCGCCACTTCCGGCATAGCCGCGATCAACTCCTGCGAATTGATTCTACCGAATTTCTGTGCGAACAGCGAAGAAGAAGTGAATAGCAACGCTGCGACAAGGGTTAGCTTGATAAGTTTTTTCATCATAATAAAGTTTAATGTTTTTAAATTGTTATTTCACGATTTTGACGATCTCCTCGGTCTTGTCGACCTTCGGGGAGTAATATAGCAGCGTGGCGTTCGAGGCGATGTCGATCACCATATCGTAGCCGTTCGCCTGCGAGTAAGCCGCAATAGCCTTGAACACACGCTCCTGAATGGGCTGTATCAACTCAATGCGCTTCTTCATCATCGTACCGTCATTGCCGAAAATCGACTCCTGAAACTGAGTCGCCTCCTGTTCCTTGCTCAGTATGGCCTGTTCGCGGGCACTGCGGGCGGCAGACGACAGATTGGCTTTCTGCTGCTGGTAGTTGTTGTAAAGGGCCTCGACGGCTTCGAACTTGGCATCGACCTGCTGCTGGTAGGTCTTCGCCAAATTGTCCAGCTCGGTGAGGGCGGTGTTGTACTCGTTTATGGATTTGAAAATCTTTTCGCTGTCCACGACCATATAATTCTGAGCCGAAGCGATTCCCAAGCAGGCGAATATCGCCAATGCTGTAACTATAATCCTTTTCATAACGCAAGTGGTTTTATCAGGTTCAATTAAAACTGCTGTCCGATCATAAAGTGGAACTGGCCGCCGCTGCGCGAAGTTTGTCCGGCAGGAGGATCGAAGCCCCAGCCCCAGTCGATGCCGAGCATACCCACCACCGGCAGATACATACGCACGCCGACACCGAGCGAGCGTTTGATCTTGAACGGGGAGAAGCTCTTCCACGAATCGAAACCGTTACCGCCTTCAGCAAATACCAATCCATAAATGGTCGAGGACGGTTTCATAATGAACGGGTAACGCAACTCGACGGTGTACTTGTTGTATACGCGCGAGTAGCTCGACGAAGCACCGACCGGATTCAGTGCACTGTCCTCGTAACCGCGCAGACGAATGACATCCACACCATAGACGCTGTAGCCCGACATACCGTCGCCGCCGACATCGAACAGTTCGAACGGCGAGAGCTTGTTTTTGTTGTAGTTGCCCACATAACCCATCTCGGCACGCGCCATCACCACGAGGTTGCTGTTCTTCGACAGGGCATAAAACCACTCCGCCTTCAGGTTCCACTTGTGGTACTCAATCCACTTGTATCGCTTTTGGTCAGGCATACTCTTGTTGCTGTAATCCTTTCCGTCCCAAAGCGATATGGGAGGCGTCAGGGCCAGCGACACGGTAAACTCCGATCCGCGGCGCGGATACAACGGCTGGTCGACCGAATTACGCGACAGCACTGTCTTGAGCGATATCACGTTGGCCACACCGTTCTGCATAATGAAGTAGTCCCAGTCCTTGAGCGCATAACGCTGGTAAGCGATTTCGTTGTAAAGCGTGAAGTAAGGGTCGGGCCAGTCGAGACGGCGGCCGATACCGGCCGAGACGCCCATCGCACGGAAGTGCTTTGTGGACGACTGCCAAACGTAGTAGGCATTGTTCTCCTCCGACCAGTGCAGACCAATCGATAGCGAATTGGGCTTCTTGCCGCCGAGCCACGGGTCTGTGAAGGTCATCGAGGCCGATTTATAATAGGTACCGTTGGTCTGCAGCGTGAGCTGGAGACGCTGGTTCTGACCCTGCGGATAGGGACGCCAAGCGCCCTTCTTGAAGAACCGCTTTATGGACAGGTTGTTCAGCGTGATGCCGACCGATCCCACGAACGTATTGGCACCCCAGCCGCCGGCGATATTGAACTGGTCCGAAGCGGTCTCCTCCAGCGGCCATGATATGTCGACGAGTTCGTTGCTCACGGGCGATATGTTCGGCATAATGGTCTCGGCGTTGAAGTGGCCGAGAGCGCCTAACGTACGGATTGTCTGCATCAGCAGCGAACGGTCGTACAGCTCGCCCGGGCGCGTATAGAGTTCGCGGCGGATCACCTCGTCGTCCAAACGGTCGTTGCCGGATATACCCACATCGTTGATACGGAACTGCTTGCCCTCGAAGATCTTCAGCTCGAGGTCGATCGAGTCGGCGCCGATGATGATCTCGGCCGGATCGATCTGCGACATCAGGTAGCCGCTGTTCTGGTAGCTGGACTTGATCGAAACCTCCTCGGGATTCTCCTCGCGGCCGATACCCAAACGCTTGTGCAGCGTCTTCTTATCGTAGGTGTCGCCCTTGCTTATGCCGAGCATAGCCTGCAGCGACTCTGTCGGGTAGACACTGTTGCCCACCCACGAGATGTTGCGATAGTAATATTTGTTGCCCTCCGAGACATCCACCTTGATGCCGATGCGCTTCTCGTTGATGTCGTAAATCGAATCGGACACGACCGTGGCGTTTCTATAGCCTTTCGAGTTGTAGAAGTCGATAAGCAGATCCTTGTCGTTTTCGAACTCCTCGTCGCTGAATTTCGAGCTGACGAAGAAGTTGATGCTCTTTTGGTGGGTCTTCTTGAACGCCCGACGCAGACGCTTGTCGGGGAAAGCCTCGTTGCCGACGAAATCGATCTTGCCGATCTTCACTCTCTCGTTCTTCTTGACCACGAATGTGACGTTAACGGCATTCTTGACGGCCGAGTCGTTTTCGATGCGCACATCCACCTCGGCATTGCGGAAGCCCTTGTCGCTGTAATACTTCTTTATCAACAGCTTGTTCTTCTCAAGAATATAGTCCGACAGCTCGCCGTTGCGCTTGAGCTTCAGTTTGTCGATGATATCGTTCTGCTGGCCGCGGCCGATACCCTCGAAAAGCCAGCGGAACACGCGCGGACGCTCCTGAAGTATCACCGTCAGATCGACGCTGTCGCCCTCGATTTCGGCGCCTATCTTGACATCCGAAAAGTAGCGCTGGCTCCACAGACGCTGCTCGGCCTGCTTGATATAGGTGCCCGGGATATATGCCGAATCGCCGCGCACCAAACCGGCCGTAGCCATCAGAATGTCGGGGTCGAGGTACTTGACGCCCTGAACCCTAATGTCGCGGATTATATATCGTTTGGGCCGCCGATAGTCGATCATCGATGCGTCTTCGGGGAAATCGGGCACCACGATCTTCGCCTCCTTCGCAGCGGTCGCGTTGTTTTCAGGAATCGAGTCGGCAGGCTGCACCTGTGCCGAGACGCCCCATACTGTCATAACGAGAGCCGATATCAGCGATATTATTCGGAATTTTCTCATTTTTCAGTTCGTGTATGTCAAATATGTTTGGTAACCAATCCGTATCGACGGTCCCGCCGCGAGTATGCCTCCACGGCACGGACGAACTCCTCCTCAGTGAAGTCCGGCCAAAGGACATCGGTAAAATATAATTCGGTATAAGCCGACTGCCACAGCAGGAAATTGCTCAAACGGCACTCACCGCTGGTGCGTATCATCAGGTCGGGGTCGGGAATGCCGGCCGTCAACAGATGTTCGCTCACCGTCTGCGGCGTTATCTCCCCGATGCTGCGCACGCCCGAAGCCACTTCGGCGGCTATGCTGCGCACGGCGGCGGTGATTTCGCTGCGGGCACTGTAATTGAAGGCGAGCATCAGCGTCAGACGGTCGCCGCCCGCGGTTTCGTCCTCGATGCGGCCGATATACTCCAGCACCTTGGGCGAGAAGTCGCTGCGATCGCCGATCACACGCACCTGCACTCCGTTCTTCTGCAGCTCGGGCGACTCCTTGATCACGCTGTGGCAGAACAGTTCCATAATGGCGTTCACCTCAGCCGCCGGACGCCCCCAGTTCTCGGTGGAGAACGCGTAAACGGTAAGGTATCGCACCCCGCAGTGTATCGCGGCGATAATTGAACCGCGCAGACGCTCCACGCCGGCCACGTGCCCTTCGACACGCTCCTTGCCGCGCAGAGCTGCCCAGCGGCCGTTTCCGTCCATAATTATCGCAACGTGCTGCGGTATGTTCTTAGTTTCGTTCATTCGTACTTCGGCCGCCTCGACGGCCCGTATCATTTCTTAAATAAGGTGCAAAGATATGTAAAATTTGCTACACTGCCACAACCTTTCCGATTTTATTCGACCAGCCGGTCTCCGGCGGGACAGTCGCGGCCGTCCATACCCCACATCATCTTTTCTCTTAACGTATCGTAGAACGATATATTTTGCGGTTGTGCCAAAAAAAACTTGCTTTCGGCCTTTTTCACTGTGAAGGTCGTCCCTCCGCGCACGCGGTAGGCGGTGTTGTCGAGCGTGACGAAGGCGTATGGCTGGCGGGCGCGTATGCGGAAAGTGACTTGGCAAGTGTCGGGTATGACCACCGGACGCATCGTCAGGTTGTGGGGAGCGAGCGGCGAGATGATCAGGCAGGCACACGTAGGAGCCACCACCGGACCGCCGACGCTGAGCGAATAGGCCGTCGAGCCTGTAGGCGTCGAGAGCAGCACGCCGTCGCCGTGATACGTCGCGACCATCTGCCCGTCCACATACGTCTCGACAGCGATCATACTCGGTCCGTGACGCTGTATGGCGAACTCGTTCACCGCGAAGGGCCACCGGATAGCTGTCGGGGGGTCGCTCTCGATGCTCACCATCGAACGCTCCTCGACGGTAAGACGCTCCTCGCGTATGTCGTCGAAAATATGGGCCACGCCGTCGCGCGCCGCACCGGTGAGAAACCCGAGATGTCCGAGGTTGATGCCCAAAACCGGAATCCGCCGTCCCTCCAACCGCCGAATGCCTTCGAGCAGCGTGCCGTCGCCGCCGACGCTGACCATTATCGACCGTTCGGGCTGCCCGCCCACCGTTTCGGCATAGCGCCGCGAAGCCGGCACCGAGCAGATCTCGAAGCGCTCGAGTTCGCCAGCGAACTCCTCGTTGACGCACCAGTCGAGGCCGCTATCCAACAGCGTACCAATAAGTTGGCTAAGAAAAGCAGGGCGATGTGCCGAGGATGTCCGCGAAAAAAGTATAACCTTCATTACCCGAAATGCAAAATTATTGATAACTTTGTCTTGCAAATATAGTGATAATTATGACAAAACTCAGCGTAAACATTAATAAGATTGCTGTTATCCGCAACTCGCGCGGCGGCAACCTGCCGAATGTTATCACTGCCGCACTCAATATCGAGCGTTACGGAGCGCACGGAATCACCGTGCATCCGCGTCCCGATGCACGGCATATACGCTACGACGATGTGCGCTGTCTGAAGGAGGTTCTTACCACCGAACTCAACATCGAGGGCAACCCTATTCCCTCGTTCGCCGATCTGGTTACCGAGGTGTGTCCGGCACAGGTGACGCTCGTGCCCGACGCCGCCGACGCCATAACCTCCAACGCCGGCTGGGATACGGTGCGCAACCGCGAATTTCTCACCGAGATGTGCGACAGGTTCCACCGGTCGGGCATCCGCGTCTCGATATTCGTCGATCCCGATCCGCAGATGGTCAGCGGAGCCGCCGCCTGCGGCGCCGATCGCGTAGAACTCTACACCGAGAGCTATGCCGCGGGCTATGCAGCCGACCGAGAAGCTGCCGTAGCGCCCTATATCGCCGCCGCCGAGCAGGCCCGCGCCGACGGATTGGGACTCAACGCCGGTCACGACCTGAACCTCGACAATCTGCGCTGGTTCCTGCAGTGCATACCATACGTCGACGAGGTCTCTATCGGCCACGCCCTCATCAGCGACGCGCTCTACTACGGGCTTGAAAACACCGTAGCGCTATACCTCAGACAAATACCCGAAATCAAATAATATGAAAAAGATATTGACACTCCTCCTCTCGCTCGGCTGCGTAGCTGCTGCCGACGCACAAACCGATTACCACATTCAGAAGGTCTCGCTGTTCGAGATTCTTCCCATACACAGCAGCGACATCGTATTCTTCGGCGACAGCCTCACCGACGGATGCGAGTGGGACGAGCTTTTCGGCAATCCCGACATCAGGAACCGCGGAATCAACGCCGACAACACCGTGCAGATGCTCGAGCGGCTCGACCCGATAATCAAGGGGCAGCCCCGCAAGATGTTCCTGCTTGCCGGCGTGAACGATCTGGGCGCCGGACGCTCGCCCGAGGATACGGCCGAGAACATCGCCGCCATACTGGACCGTTTCGCCAAAGAAAGCCCCAAAACCGTAATATATGTGCAGAGCCTTCTGCCGGTAAACGACACCTACGGCCGCTTCAAGAGCTACAAGGACGGTGCGCTCGACGAGCCTATACGCCGCCTCAACGTCTTGATCGAGAAGGTGTGCGCCGAGCGCGGCATCGCATTCATCGATCTCTACCCGCACTTCGTCGACGGGGAGGGCCGCATGTTTGCGCATCTGACCAACGACGGTCTGCATCTCAAGGGCGAGGGTTACCTGATCTGGAAAAGTATAATCGAAAAATACGTCGACTAACGTGCCGCTGTCAGCTCCCGTATTCCGACGCATACAGCGCATAGCCGATGCCAAGGGGTTGCGTGCGTTCGTCATAGGCGGCTATGTCCGCGACTACTACCTGCGGCGGCCGTCGAGCGATATCGACATAGCAGTAATAGGCAGCGGCATCGAGGTTGCCGAGGCGCTGGGGCGCGAGCTGCACACCAAGGTGACCGTCTACAAGACCTTCGGCACGGCGATGCTCCATTGCGACGGCTACGAAATAGAGTTCGTCGGCGCACGGCGCGAATCGTACAGCCGCGACTCGCGCAAGCCCGTGGTCGAGGCCGGAACAATCGACGACGACCAGCGGCGCCGCGACTTCACGATCAACGCCATGGCGTGGTCACTCAATGACGGCACGTTCGGCCAGCTGGTCGACCCCTTCGACGGTATGGGCGATTTAGAGCGCCTTATAATCCGCACGCCGTGCGATCCCGACATAACTTTCGACGACGACCCGCTGCGTATGATGCGGGCCGTGCGGTTCGCCACACAGCTGGGATTCGACATTTTCCCCGACACGTTCGACGCCATAGCGCGCAACGCACCGCGCATATCGATCGTATCAAAGGAGCGCATCATCACCGAGATCAACAAGATAATAATGTCGCCCGTGCCGTCGATCGGCTTCGAGCTGCTCGAAATGACCGGTCTGCTCGAGCTGATATTTCCCGAGCTGCACGCACTGCGCGGCGTGGAGCGCCGCGGTGCGCACGCCCATAAGGACAACTTCCGCCATACGCTGCAGGTGCTCGACAACGTCGCACGCCGCAGCGACAACCTGTGGCTGCGCTGGGCCGCCCTGCTGCACGACATAGCCAAGCCGGCCACCAAAGCCTACGATCCCAAGACGGGCTGGACATTCCACGGCCACGAGGTGCTCGGCTCGAAGATGATACCGCAGATATTCCGCAATATGCGCCTGCCGCTGAACGAGAAGATGCGCTTCGTGCAGAAAATGGTGTTTCTGCATCTGCGGCCGATAGTGCTGTCCGAGGATTTGGTTACCGACTCGGCGGTGCGCCGGCTGCTTTTCGAAGCCGGCGAGGATGTCGAATCGCTTATGACCCTGTGCGAAGCCGACATAACCTCCGGCATCGAGGAGAAGGTGAAGCGGTATATGCACAACTTCGAGTTGGTGCGCCGCAAGATGCACGACATCGAGGAGAAGGACCGCATCCGCAACTTCCAGCCGCCCATCACCGGAGAGGTGATAATGAGCACTTACGGACTGCCGCCCTGCCGCGAAATCGGCGATATGAAGGCGATTATCAAGGATGCTATTCTCGACGGCAAGATTCCCAACGAATACTCGGCCGCCTACGCCCTTATGGAGCAGTTAGCCGAGGAGCGCGGTCTGAAAAAGGTCGAAAAGCAGTAGAGGCCTCAGATGCCCGCGCACAGGATTCACAGAGTACGAAGAAAACTTTTTTCAAAAAAATACCAACCCTTAACACGAATACAGTATGCCTATAATTACCCGCAAAATAGAAGTCAGACTCCACTTGACGCACGATTCGGACACCGACAAATCAAATCGTCTTATATGGTATGCGATAAACGACAATCTATACAAAGCTGCAAACCGCATCGTATCGCATAAATTTTTCAATGACGAATACGAGCACCGATTGCAGATACAGTCACCTGAATTCAGAGATATAGAGAAGCAGCTCCGCAATTCCAAACGCGACAATCTGTCCAATGAGCGTATCGCATTACTGAAAGCAAGGCGCAAGGAATTGTATGCGGAATTCCGTGACCAAAAAAAAGCTTTTCTCCAAGGAGGTAGCACTAATGGAACGAATTCCGAGCAGAACTCCACTTACAGAGTAATAAGCGACGAATTTCTATGTGACATACCGTCGGAGATTCTTACTTGTCTGAATCAGGATATAAGTTCGACATATAGTCATTACAAACAAGATATTGCGAAAGGAGACCGTGCAATACCCAATTACAGGAAAGGTATACCGGTTCCGTTCTCCATACGTCGCGGTCAAGAACTCAACATTCGTCGACGAGAAGACGGGACCATTTACGTGCGCTTTCCGAAAGATCTCGAATGGGATTTGTATTTCGGACGAGACCGCAGCAACAATCGCGAAATAGTAGAACGAGTCCTATCGGGCATATACAAAGCCTGCAACTCGTCCATTCAATCCAAAGGCGACAAAACATTCCTGCTGCTGACAGTAGATATCCCCAAACAGAACAATACATTGGACAGCAGTCGAGTTGTCGGCGTCGATCTGGGACTGAATATTCCGTTGTATGCAGCAACTAACGATAACCCATACGGTGGTTTGGCCATTGGGTCACGGCAACAATTCTTAAGTGTCCGTGAACGGATGAATGCCTATAAGAGGGAATTACAGCGCAGCTTGAGTTCATCCACAAACGGAGGAAGGGGGCGCCTCAAAAAAATACAGGCCTTGGAGCGATTCAAGGAAAAAGAAAGGAACTGGGTGCATCTTCAAAATCATATATTCAGCAAAGCTGTAGTAAACTATGCCTTGCAACAAAAGGCCGGTGTCATTCAGATGGAAGATCTGTCAGGGTTCGGGCACGACAAAGAGGATAATATCGAAGCAGGATTCAAATACATAATCCGTTACTGGTCATACTTTGAACTGCAAAGTCTTATAGAATACAAGGCTAAAGTGGCTGGCATAGAAGTTCGCCGCATCAACCCGTACCACACCAGCCAAACATGCAGTTACTGCGGCCATTACGAAAAAGGGCAACGCATAAATCAGGCAACATTCATCTGTAAGAACCCCGTATGTGCAGAGGGAAAGGGCAAGAAGAATTCCGACGGTACTTTCCAAGGTATAAATGCCGATTGGAATGCAGCTCGCAACATAGCCAAGAGTACGGACTACCTGTCTAAAACAAAAAAATGAACGTATCTTCACGACATGGTTGTAATACACGTTTTATCATTTGTTTTTGCGCCCGCTTATTCGTATATTTGCAGTGTTCTTTGACATATCGAGAGTAGACAACTATACAAACGGGCCAGTTGGTTGGCCTTAGTCCGAGATGTGATGTAAAAAATTGCTGTGAAAATGTTGCAGCAATATTCGTGTACTCGGAAAATACACTCATTTTTATCATAACATACACGTCCTCAAATGTATGATATGTACAGGTTGCAGGACTATACATTTTTGAGCGTATATCCAACATAGCCCGATTGTTGCATTAGCTCAATTATGTTGCAGGACTATACATTTTTGAGCGTATATCCAACCCACGCTTCGCGACGAGACGCCCGAAATCGTGTTGCAGGACTATACATTTTTGAGCGTATATCCAACAAATGCACATATCCTTATCTTTTTTGCAAAGTTGCAGGACTATACATTTTTGAGCGTATATCCAACTTCATACCTATTCCTATTCTCCCACCTCCAGTTGCAGGACTATACATTTTTGAGCGTATATCCAACCGCAACAGCATTCTCAATGTCGATCATTCGGTTGCAGGACTATACATTTTTGAGCGTATATCCAACTATAACGAAAAAGGAATAAGGGCAAAGGCGTTGCAGGGCAATACATTTCTGAACGTATATCTAACGGAACGAAATCGTAATTATCTGACTTATTGCGAAAACAGCATATTTAAAGTATATATTCACGTATGGTAACAGTAAAGTGTTCCTCGACCGCTTGACAGTGTAGCCGGCAAGTGGTCAGGTGACACATATCCATACACCGTCGACTGTTGAGGCCAGCCATATACGGATGCTGCGGAATCAACCCTTGCGTTTGAAGCGCGAGGGAGACGAGCCGGTATGCTGCTTGAAGTACTTGCCGAAAAACGACTGGGTGGAGAAATTGAGCGCATAGGCGATCTCCTGAATGCTCATACCGGAATATTTGAGCAGTGTCTTGGCTTCCAGAATCACATACTCGTCGATCCAGCGCGCCGCGGTCTTTCCGCTGACCTCCTTCACAACCGACGAAAGGTATTTGGGTGTGATGTTCATCTGTCGGGCATAGAATCCGACATTGCGCTCGCGCTTGTGGTGGGCCTGCAGCAGCGACATAAACTGCTCGAAGAGCACTTCGCAGCGCCCCTGCTTAGCCTGTCCGCCCGAACGGCGCTGGTTGATGTCCGAAAGGATATAGAACGCCGTAGTGAAAAGCGTATGGATGATGTCGCTCTTGTACTTCTCCTTGTCGGAACACAGCATCGTCTTTATCAGCACGAACAGCTGGCGCAACTCGGCCACGTCGGTATCCGACAGCTCGATGCTTGGCGACTTGCCGAAGCTCAGGTACACAGGCAGCGAGGTGGATATGTCCACCGGCACGTCGCCGATGAACTTCTGCGAAAAGGCCACCACATACGCGCCGGCATCGTCGCTGCACTCTGTCGCACGCACTATACTGCCATTGTGTATATACAGCAATGTATTGGGTTTCAATTCGCAAATCTCCGATCCGACACTCACACGCGCCGTTCCCTGCATCATCAGCAGAGCCACGAAGCCGTCGATCATAGAGGCATACTCGGGCACCATCATATTATCGATATAGGTGATGACCAGATCGTCCGACAGGTAGAAGGGATCGTTCACGCTGCGCCGTATCTGCGACACGGCTATCTTGTTTATGTTCGAGGTACTCATCTGTTTACTTTAATTTATCCGGCATTATTACCCGTATCGCCGCGGCACGGCACTCAAGCTCCACCGGCAGGCGAGGCCCGGGCTGGCCGTCGACATCGGTCGGCTCGTCCGCAGATGAAACGATACGCATATGGCGGCAGCGGATATGCAGGACATCCTTGGGCAGTTCGCCCAAGCCGCCGAAAAGATAGTGCAGGAAGGCCTGAACGGTCGTCACAGCAGGCATAGTGCCGCTCTGAAGCACTAACACGTCCAAATAGCCGTCGTCCACCTCGGCCATCGACGCCAGCTTGAAGTTTCCGGCGCTCTTGCCGTTGAACGCCAGCACGATAAGCGCATTGCCGTCGAAATCGCCGCCGTCGGAGGTAATGTTCACCGGAATGGAGTGTATGTGCATCAACTCTGTCATACCGCCCATAATATAGGCGGCCTTGCCTATGGCGTTTTTCCACGCCGTAGGGGTATGCTGCGACACGTTGGTGAAGAGTCCGAAGCTGAACACGTTGACGAAACAGTCGCCGTTCACGCATCCCAAATCCACACGGCGCACAGTGCCGGACAGGATCTGCCGGCAGGCTTCGAGCGGATCGCGAGCCATACCTATCGTGGTGGCGAAATCGTTGGCCGTACCCGAGGGTATGAATGCCACAGGCATATCGATCTTCTGCGCGATAAGTTCGTTTACGACGAAGTTGATCGTTCCGTCGCCTCCGGCTATAAGCAGATGATCGAATGTTTCGGGATCAAGCCCGTCGAGCAGTGTCGAGGGGTGGGCGCCGAAATCGAGCTGCCGCACCTCCAAATCCAGTCCGCGCGTGGCATAGACAGCCTCGATATCCTTCAGATTGGACGATATCGTGCCGGCGCCGAATCCCGAAAGCGGATTGTATATGAACCTTACCTTTTTCATAATTTACCTGACTATCATTTGTTCTACCGCAGGAGTGCACCACACCATATAGTCGCCGGCAGCATCGTGTCCGTCGGCCGCATATACCAGATAGGCATCGACATCGGGCAGCGACGAGATCAACTCACGCGCCCGCTCCAACCCTACGGCCATACAGGTCGTGCCGAGAGCGTCGGCCTCGGCGCACGTCGGAGCGATTACCGTCGCCGAAAGCAGGTTCGACACGGCACTTTCGCCCGTCAGCGGATTGATCGTATGGGCTATCTTGCGGCCGTCGGCGTCCACGTAGAAACGGCGGTAATTGCCCGAGGTGGCCAATGCGCGGCCGGTGATCTCGAGCACCACCTGACAATTTTCCCCGGGCGACATATTGCCGTCGAACGGCGAGTCGACAGCCACCCGCCAGCCGCTGCCGCGGGGATTGATGCCGCGGCACACGATCTCGCCGCCCACCTCGACCATATAGTCGCCGATGCCCATACGCTCGATTTTCTGGGCGATGCAATCGACCGTATATCCCTTGGCTATTGAGTTGAAATCCAGCTGCGTTCTCGCATCCTGTTTTACAAGGCGGCCGTTCTCGACCGCGATCTTGCGATAGCCGACGAACTCCAGAATGGAATCGATGTTCGGCTTTGTCTGCGCCTCGCCGCCGGCAAAGCCGTAGGCCTGCGTCAGCGGAGCCACCGTAACGTCGTACAGCCCGCCGCTCAAATCGCCGATGCGTGTCGACAAGTCTATCATACGCTCGATATGGCAGTCGACCGAATCGGTCAGCCCGCGGTTCAGACGGCTGAGCAGCGAAGTGGAGTCGAAAATCGACATCGAAGCCGTCATCTCGGCGAAGACGCTGTCAGCCGCGGCCGTTATGTCGGGAATGCGGTCCTTGGGTGCACGGGCGACGATGCGGTATGTAGTGCCGATGCCGTATCCCTCGACACGGACATATTCATCTGCACCGCGCCCGCCGCAAGCGACGGCAAACGACGCTGCAACCAAGACGAGTGCGCGAATAAATTGCTTGCGAATCATAGTGGAAACCTCCGTTTTACCGGCCAAAGATAACAATTTTGGTATAATTTAGCAACTGAAGTATCGATTTTTAGGTAATAGATTGGTTTATAATCAAAAAAACTTGTATCTTTGCGCTCACGCTCTGGTGGTATTCGGTAAGGCGGATCCATCGTAGAGTGGAACCATAATAAACAAAACATTATGAGCTATTTAACAGCAGAAAAAAAGCAGGAGCTTTTCGGCCAGTACGGCAAGTCTAACACCGACACGGGTTCGCCCGAAAGTCAGATCGCGTTGTTTTCCTACCGTATCAACCACCTTACCAATCACCTCAAAAGCAACAAGCACGATTTCGGTACCCAGCGCGCACTGCTGCGCTTGGTAGGTAAGCGCCGCCAGTTGCTCGAGTACCTGAAGGAAGTTGATATCGAGCGTTACAGAGCGATCGTAAAGGCCCTCAACCTCCGTAAATAGGTATTTCGGCAGGGAGAAGTCGCAAATGCAGGCAATTCGCGAAACAGATTGCCTGCATTTGCATAATTCGAAAACACTAAAGAGATTAATATAAAAGAATCAAGATGTACAATGCAACACAAAAGGTGATAAGCCTGAGCGGCAATCGCGAAATTATCATCGAGACAGGAAAACTGGCCAAACAGGCCGACGGTTCGGTCGTGGTGAAGCAGGGCGATACGATGCTGCTGGCAACGGTGGTAGCTGCGAAAGACGCCAAACCCGACACGGATTTCATGCCCTTACAGGTAGATTACAAAGAAAAATATGCCGCCTGCGGTCGCTACCCGGGCGGTTTCCTCAAGCGCGAAGGTCGCCCGGGTGACAACGAGATCCTCGTAGCCCGCCTCATCGACCGCGCACTGCGCCCGCTGTTCCCCGCCGACTATCACGCCGAAGTCTATGTGAACGTTATGCTTATCTCGGCCGACAAGGATATTCAGGCCGATGCACTGGCAGGTCTGGCAGCCTCGGCTGCGCTGGCCGTATCGGACATCCCGTTCGGAGGCCCTATCTCCGAGGTGCGCGTGGCACGCATCGGCGGCGAGTTCGTCATCAACCCCACCTTCTCACAAATGGCTGACGTCGACCTCGACCTTATGGTCGCAGGCACTATCGACAACATACTGATGGTCGAGGGCGAAATGAAGGAGGTCTCGGAGGACGTTATGCTCGAGGCCATCAAGTTCGCACACGAGGAGATCAAGAAGCACTGCGCCGTTCAGATCGAGCTTTCGAAAGAGCTTGGCAAGGACGTGAAGCGCACCTACTGCCACGAGGTCAACGACGAGGAGCTGCGCCAGCTGGTCATCGCCGAGACCTACGACAAGGCATACGCCGTAGCTACGAGCGGCACCTCCAAGCACGAGCGCAATGACGCTTTCGATGCTATCGAGGCCGAATTCGCATCCCGCTACACCGAGGAGGAACTGGTCGAGAAGCTGCCCCTTATCAAGCGCTACTATCACGACGACGTGCTGAAGAAGGCTATGCGCAATATGATTCTCGACGAGGGCAAGCGCCTCGACGGCCGCCGCTGCGACGAGATACGTCCTATATGGTGCGAAGTGGACTATCTGCCCGCAGCCCACGGATCGGCTATCTTCACCCGCGGCGAAACGCAGTCGCTGGCTACCGTAACCCTCGGCACAAAGCTCGACGAGAAGCAGATCGACGAGGTTTTGGTTCAGGGCAGCGAGCAGTTCGTGCTGCACTACAACTTCCCGCCCTTCTCGACCGGCGAGGCCAAGGCGTCGCGCGGTCTGAGCCGCCGCGAAATCGGCCACGGACATCTGGCTTGGCGTGCGCTGAAGCCTATGGTTCCCGTAGGCGAGGAGAACCCCTATGCTGTACGTGTAGTGAGCGACATTCTCGAGTCGAACGGCTCGTCGTCAATGGCTACCGTATGCGCCGGCACACTGGCCCTGATGGATTCGGGTCTGAAGATCAAGAAGCCGGTGTCGGGTATCGCGATGGGTCTTATCACCGACTCCACCAGCGGCAAATACGCTATCCTCTCGGATATTCTCGGCGACGAGGACCACTTGGGCGATATGGACTTCAAGGTGACCGGCACCCGCGACGGCATCACCGCCACGCAGATGGATATCAAGGTCGACGGACTTTCCTATGAAGTTTTGGCCAAGGCATTGCAGCAGGCCAAGGCCGGCCGTATGCACATTTTGGACAAGATAACCGAGTGCATCGCCGAGCCGCGTGCCGACTTCAAGCCGTTCGTACCCCGCATCGTACAGATCACTATTCCTACCGAGTTCATCGGCGCTGTGATCGGCCCGGGCGGCAAGGTAATTCAGGAGATGCAGAAGCAGACCGGCACCACGATCACCATCACCGAGGATGACAGCAAGGGCATCGTGGACGTATTCGGTCCCGACAAGGAGTCGATCGACGCCGCACTGGCCCGCATCAAGGCTATCGTCGCTATTCCGGAGGTCGGCGAGGTGTACACGGGCAAGATCAAGTCGATCGTGTCGTTCGGTGCATTCGTCGAAATTCTGCCCGGCAAGGACGCCCTGCTCCACATCTCGGAGATCGGACACCGCCGCTACGAGACTATGGAGGAGACCGGTCTCAAGGAGGGTCAGATGATCGAGGTCAAGCTGATCGGCATCGATCCCAAGACCAACAAGCTCAAGCTCTCCCGCAAGGTGCTCCTGCCCCGTGAAAACGGAGCCGAGGAAGAGGTTCGCGCACCCCGCCGCGACAACCACCGCGACAATCGCGAGCACAGAAAGCCCAAGCGCGAAGAGTAACGGATGACATATTCGGACGGTTTTTCCGCCCGATACCGCGAAAAAGCAACCGACAGCCATATTTTTTCCGGCTGACGGTTGCTTTTTTATCAAAATAGACCTATATTTGCACTATTCTATGCGTCGTGTGGAACAATACGGTGTATGGGTCGGCCGGAGACGGCATATATATGCGTAGTCCGGTATAATTAATAAGTAGTGCAACAGGATTAACAAAAACTTAAATAATATTAGTCTCATTAAATCATTTTAACTATGAAAACTTTTGTAAAGGTAGCATTGACTCTTGCTGTGGCTGCTTTTGCGCTCTCGAGCTGCAACTGCTACAAGAAGATGGGCAAAAACTGCGACCAAATCGCGTACAGCTGTACTCCTGAAGTACTGGCGCTTAACAACGGCACCGTGACTGCCACCGTCACCGTGAAGTTCCCTCCCAAGTACTTCAACGAGTCGGCAGTTCTGAAGATCACCCCCGTATTGGTATTCGAGGGCGGCGAGATCGCCGGCACCCCCAAATACGTTCAGGGCGAGAAGGTGAACGACAACTACACCGTTATCTCCTACGCTAACGGCGGCCAGTACACTCAGACCGTTACTTTCCCCTACGACGAGCGCGCCAACATCTCGACCCTCGAGCTGCGCACCGAAAGCAAGTGCAACAAGCAGTGCAGCGAGAAGTACAACGAGTTCACTCCCATTGATTTCGCAACCGTTACCGTTGCCAAGGGTATCAACACGATGCAGAAGGACTTCAACTACGCTGACGGCATGAAGTATATGGCCGACAACTTCAAGAAGTCGGAGACCGTAGAGGCCAAGACTCAGATCCTCTACAAGATAGGTGACTCGCGCGTTGCCAAGAACGCTCTGAACAACGAGCAGACCGAGCTTTTCAAGAAGTTCGTCCTCGAGAACAAGGACAAGGAGAACTCGCAGGCAAGCAAGATCTATGTAAACGGTTACGCTTCGCCCGACGGTCCGGAGAAGTTCAACGACAAGCTGTCGGCTAAACGTAGCGAGACCGGTAAGGCCGCAGCCGAGAAGCAGCTGAAGGACATCGACGGTCTGACTTTCGATGCAGCAGCTTACGGTGAGGACTGGGAAGGTTTCAAGGAGTTGGTCGAGGCTTCGGACATTCAGGACAAGGATCTTATTCTTCAGGTTCTGAAGCTCTACGATTCGCCTATCACCCGCGAGACCGAGATCAAGAATATGTCGGAGGTTTACAGTGCTCTGAAGGATGACGTTCTGCCCAAGCTGCGTCGCGCTCAGATCGTTTCGACCGCCGAGCTGGCAAGCAAGACCGACGACCAGCTGAAGGACGCTGTCAGCAAGAACGTGAAGGATCTGGATTGCGAGGAGATGCTCTATGCCGCTACCCTCTACACCGATCCCGCTACCAAGGCTAAGATCTACGAGGCTTGCGCCAAGAAGTACAACGATGCCCGCGCATACAACAACCTCGGTGTCGCTTTGGCCGAAATGGGTCAGTACGACAAGGCTGCCGACGCATTCAAGAAGGCTGCCAAGATGGCTGCCGCTTCGGAAGTGAACAACAACCTCGCAATGGCTAACCTCGCCGCCGGCGACCTCAAGGAGGCCAAGAAGTACTCGACTACCGCTTCGAACGAGGCTAAGGCTCTCGTTGCTGCTGCCGAGGGTAACTACACCGACGCTGCCAACAAGCTCAACGGCTACAACGCCGCTCTGGCTGAGTATATGAACGGTAACCTCGCCGCTGCCAAGAAGGCTCTTCAGGGTGTAACTTCGGCTGAAGCCGAGTACCTGCGTGCCGTTATCGCTTCGAAAGAGGGCAATGTTACCAGTGCTGCCGCTTACCTGAAGAACGCTATCGCCAAGAATCCCGAGCTGGCTGCCAAGGCCAAGACCGATATCAATCTGGTGAATGTTCTGAAGTAATCAGACTCCTGACCAAACAAAACAAGACGCCTTTTGCAAGGCGTCTTGTTTTGTTTATACCGCACCCGCACAACCGTACGCACAGGGGCGCAAGCGGCTTGCTGCCTGCCAATATGGGAAACGGGCGACTACCCTACCGCAGCGCCCGCGGCTAAGCGCGGCAAAGGCTGCCGGACAATATGTCCTGTGCTGAACGGGCGTAGGCCACAAGGCCTGCCGGCGAAGGTATGCTTTTTGTGCCTACAGCCAACGCACAAAGCAGTGCCGAGGCTTATTGGTGGACAAACAAAAAGAGCCGCCCGACAGTTTGTCGGGCGGCTCTTGTAACCGAGTGAGACGACACTACTCCTCCTCGCGCTGCATCTGCTCTACGTAGATCGCGTGCTGCATAGCCTCACGCTTTGCGATCGAAGGCTTGGTGAAATACTGACGGCGGCGAAGCTCCTTCAGCACACCGGTACGCTCGTACTTTCTCTTAAACTTCTTGAGAGCGCGCTCGATGTTCTCGCCCTCTTTTACAGGCATAATAATCATTGCAGTAATTTTTTTAACGTTTTATAATCAATATTTTGCGGCAGATTCACCGTTCCGCCGGACGGGTGCGCCACGCGGCGCGATCAATTGTACGGCTGAGTACCGAACCGGAGATAGGGCGCTATGCGAGCGGCCTGTTCTTCAGACATTATGTTATCCTTGACGAGTTCTCCGATTGTAGTCCAACCTCCTTTCAATTGTCTTGTTTTCAATAATTTTCTAAGTACCGCAGGCGGCAGATACGGATGTCCGCTCAGCGCTTCGGCGGGTGCAAAGTTAATATCAATTTTTTGAATTTCACAACTATCGCACCGAATTTGTTTGATTATAGCCTCATAATTTCTCTCGGTAATGCCGCGAACCTCGGCCAGCTGCTCCACGCGGTAGAATCCGCCTAACCGGCGGCGGTATTCGATTATCTCCTTAACGCTCTTTTCGCCTATTCCGTACACCGATCTCAACGCAGCTGAGTCGGCCGTATTGAGTTCGACAGGCTCGGGTGCGGGTTTCTCGTCGAAGATCAGGTACGGACGCAGCCGGTCAGCCATCCTCGGGTCCACGACATAGCACTCCTCCACCTCGGCCATATCGCGCAGCCCGCCGCGCATATCCCGATACGAGACTAACACTTCGGCCTGCCGCCGTGAGAAGCCTATGCGGGACAGATAGGCCACCGTGGCCGTATCGAGCCTGAACGGCGCGAGCGGCAGCGTATCGCGCTGCGAAGCACGCGCGGCGGGGACGCTGCCGGCCTTGCGTTCGAAAGGCTGCAGGGCATACTCCGCCCCGATATGAATATACGGCTCGAGACGGCGGTACATCCGTTCGCTCACGGTATAGCACGATGCAAAATCCTCCTTGATCTCGAACACCTTGCCGCGGGCGCGATACTTGACTATGCCTAACGCCTCATTGCGTGTAAAGCCCAGACGGACGAGCGAATGGAAATCCACCGTATTGGGATCGAAGACGAACAGCGAATCGCCCGCCTCCGTCTCTGCAGCACGTACGGTGCGGGAACTGTCCTTTTTTTCGTCGATATACCCTGTCGGGCCGTCGCCGAAATCGGGATTCAAAGCACCGCGAATCACCCACGCGCAGACGAGCAGCACCGGCAGCAGCACCAATATGCCGCGACACTCACGGGAGGAGAACAGCTCGCCGAAACGTTTCATCGTCTATCTTCACGCGCTATGGCGACAAAGTTCTGGTACATAAATATTTCGCAACTCTCCTCGTAGCGGCGCACAGGCTGCAGCCCGTGCTTGAGGATGCGATAGATGTCGAACGAAGGCGACAGCAGCAGCCAAAAGTCGTGGAAAGACACGCGGGCCGCCAGTGTCGTAACGCCGAACTCGAACTGAATGAAGCGTATGCGTCCGTCGCGGATCATCCCCTCGGCACCGCGCAGCGCTTCATATTCATTGCCTTCGATATCGAGTTTCAACAGGTCGATGCGATCGATGCCCTTCTGTCGGCAATAGTCGTCCACCGATACTAATTCGATGCTTTCGCTGCAGTCCATAGAGCGGTCGAAACGCTCCAGATCGCGCGGATAAAGCGAAGCGAGTGTCGACCCTTCGCCGTCGGTGTAAAGTGTCGCCGTCGAAGTGGAGCTGCCGACGCCGAGATTGTTGCACACGATGCCCCCGATATCGGCAGTCGATCGGCACAACCGCTCGAATGTGGCGCGCGACGGCTCGAAGGCGTGTATCGCGGCGCTTCCGCCGAACACTCCGGCAACCTCGCGTGCATAGTCGCCCACGTTGGCGCCGACATCGAAAATGACATAACGGCCCTCGCCGCCAGCCGACAGACGCTGCTGCAGCTCGTTGAGCCACCGCCGTTCGCCATTGCGGTCGCTATGCTCGGAATAGCCTATGCCCATAGCATAGAGCGTGAATTTCAGTATCGCCCCATTGAGCGACTGCAGCGCCGGACGGCTCATCGCCGAAGTATAGAGATCGGCCAGCGCCTTCTTAACAGACATTTTCATAGGCCGTTACTCCACATATAGCACCAACCCCTTGAGATATTCGCCCTCGGGGTGATAGATGTTGATCGGATGATCTGCGGGCTGCGTCAGCTGGTGCAGGATTCGCACACGCCGGCCGGCGATTGCCGCAGCCGAAAATACCGTAGTGCGGAACAGCTCCTTGCTCACCGCCTGCGAACAGCTGAATGTAAAGAGTATGCCGCCGCTCTTGATACGCGACAGAGCGCGGGCGTTGAGCTTCTTGTAGCCTTGCATCGCATTGCCCAGCACCTTGTGGTGCTTGGCGAAGGCTGGCGGATCGAGGATTATCATATCGAAGCGGTCGCCGATATCCTGCAGGTAGTCGAACGCATCGACCGCCGCGGAACTGTGCCGCACCTGCTCGCCGAAGTTCAACCGCATATTCTCGTCTGCCAGTTCGACGGCCCGCTCCGAGCTGTCCACCGACACCACCTCGCGGGCGCCTCCGGCCATAGCATACACCGAGAAACCGCCTGTATAGCAGAATGTATTGAGCACGGTGCGTCCGGCCGCATAGCGCTTCACCAGCTCGCGGTTGGCCCGCTGGTCGATGAAGAAGCCAGTCTTCTGCCCCTTCTCCCAATTCACGATAAAACGGTTGCCGTTCTCCAGCACCTCCTGCGAAGAGTGCGTCGGATTGCCGTAAAGATACGAATCCACGGCATCGAGATGCGCATTGAAGGGAACCGTCTGCGAACTCTTGTCGTAAATGGCCGTAATGCGCTCGCCGTAAACGCTGCGGACGGCATCGGCTATCTCGCGGCGGCTGCGGAACATACCTACGCTGTGGCACTGCACCACGGCCGTGGAGCCGTATATGTCGATCACAAGTCCGGGCAGCGAGTCACCCTCGCCGTGCACCAGCCTGTAACAGGTAGTCTGCGGATCGTCGGTAATGCCGAGCGAACGGCGCACGTCATAGGCGCTGGCGATGCGCTCGCGCCACCACGCCGCATCGATCTGCTGCTGCTCGAACGCAAGCACCCGCACAGCTATGGAACCTATCTGATAATGGCCGCGGGCGATGAAGTCGCCCCCTTTGGTGAATACGTCTACGATTTCACCCTCGGTAATACGGTCGCGATCGGATTGGATATACTCGATAGCGCCGGAAAAGATCCATGGGTGACGACGCAACAGCGACTCCTCCTTACCGCGTTTTAGAAATATCTGCGCGTACATTGAATTTGGGTTATATCTTCGTTTGAATAGTTTTCTGCGACTGCTCGCCCGCCCCGTCCGACGGCTTGCGGCGACGGCGCGTCATACGCCGTCTGCTGCGGCGCTTGCGGCGTGCTTCTTCCTCAACTGCAGCCTCCACGGGCACTGCCGGTGCCGGATTGCTCTTCGGTACGGCATTCAGAGCATCCATAATGATCAGACACACCCACGCATCGGTTGCAGCATAGGCCCTCTGCTGCACGGTCAGCTGCGCAGCCTCCCAGTTGCTGAGCCTCTGTGCCTTTGAGACACGCTTGCCCAACACGATAGCAGAGATCTTGCGCAGGCTCTTATCCTCGATGCCCCACTCGGGCGCCAATGCCTGCAGGTCGACAAAGCCGCCGGCCTTGATCTGGCGGAGCTGGCAAAGCGAACGTATGTCGCCGGCCACATCGATGCCGATCTTCTTTATACTCTTGCTTTCAAGTATATGCAGCAGTTCGCGCGTCAGCTTGACACGACACAGCCGAATCAGGTAGCAGCGCTGGTAGGTGGAGAGCTGAAGCAGCGACACGCGATTGGTAACGCCGACCTTGAATGAAGGGCGCGTTTCGGTATCGAACCCCAAGACAGGCTGCTGTGCAAGGTATTTGCAAGCGTCGATCAATTGTGCATCGGTATCGACTACGATCGTCTCGCCCTCGAACCGGATCGCCGGCAGGGCGGCTGTCTCGTCGTTGGTTATGGTGGGAATAAATCGTCGTTCGATACTCATAGTTTCATTTTGTCTGCAAAGTTACAATTTATAGCGATAAATCCGCCCTTGTCGAGTGAAATTTTACCTTCGGCCAGCAGTCTGTCGACCGCATCGGCCACAAGCTGTCTGTCACCACCGTATCCGGCCACTAAATCGCGCATCGCAACCGTCCCGCATTCACGGATCTTCTGCAGCAGCTCACTGTCGCTCAGTGACCGGCCAGCCGGCTGCTTGCGCCGCCCCAGACAGATGTCGCAGATGCCGCAATCCTCAGCCTGTCCTCCGCCGAAATACTCCTCGATCACAGCGCTGCGGCAGCGATCCTCGTTGAAAGCATAGCGCAGCATCGCCTCGTAGCGCTCGCGGTACATCTGCTTGCGGTACAGATATGTTTCCGGCGCGATACGCACGTCGGCCGTCGGGAGCCGCTCCTCGTCGAAATAGAGCAGCGGCGAGCGGTTCGACGGAATGTAGCGGATGACGCGCATCTGCCACAGCCGCTTCAACAGCTCGTGTACGCGGTCGACCGTATATCCGCTCGCCGCAGCGATCTCGCCCTCGTCGATCGGCCGGAACTCGCTGAACACCCTGTCATACAGCCGCAGAATCGTCCGCAGCAGAATATCCATATCGTTTCTCTCGACACGTATCTTGTACAGGTCGTCGCGGCTGACACAAAAAAAAATGCGCGCCGGATTGTCCATCTCCTCGGTCAAGGTGAGATAGCCGTTCTGCTGGAGCAGTTTGAACGCATTGACAGCCGTACCCACATATATGCGGTATCGGCGGCAGAAGTCGTGTATGTTGAATGTATATGTGGCATCGGCACCGTCGCCGACCGGAATCTGAAGATAGTTGCACACCGACTCGTAGCAGTGGCGTATGGTATCCAACGAGGGAAATTCGGTTTCGATACGGCGATCGATGCGGCCGCGGTCGTCGGGCGACACCAACAGCAGGGCGTAGGCCCGTTTGCCGTCGCGGCCTGCACGCCCCGCCTCCTGATAATACTCCTCGAGCGAATCGCACATCGAATAGTGCACCACGAACCTCACGTCCGCCTTGTCGATACCCATACCGAACGCATTGGTAGCGACCATAATGCGGGTTCGGCCCGAGGTCCAGTCGTTCTGACGCGCCGAGCGGTCGGAATAACCTAACCCGCCGTGGTAATGGTTCGCCGAGATGCCGTTGTCGCGCAGATAGGTAGCGACCTGCTCGGCCCCCTCGCGTGTACGCATATACACGATTCCCGAACCTCCGACATTGGCGATCACACGCAGCAGCTGTTCGTTCTTATCATCCACGTGCCGCACGACATACTGAAGGTTGGGCCTTGCGAAGCTGCTGCGCAGCACGTGTTTCTCGTCGAAGTGCAGCTTATCCATTATATCCTCGGCCACACGCTCCGTAGCCGAAGCCGTCAGAGCCAGCACGGGGGCATCGGGAATCAAACGCCGCACCTCTGCGATACGCAGATACGAGGGGCGGAAATCGTAGCCCCACTGCGAGATGCAGTGCGCCTCGTCGACAGCCAGCAGCGACACATTCATCCTGTCGAGCCTCAGCCGGAAAGCCTCCGAAGCCAGACGCTCCGGTGCGAGATACAGGAACTTGACATCGCCGTAAACGCAATTGTCCAGCGCGATGTCTATCTGTCGCGGAGTAAGCCCCGAATGAATGGCCACGGCCTGTATGGAGCGGCTGCGCAGGCGGTCCACCTGATCCTTCATAAGGGAGATCAACGGCGTCACCACGATGCACACCCCCTCACGCATCAACGTCGGGAGCTGGTATATGATCGACTTGCCGGCTCCGGTAGGCAGCAGCGCAAGCGTATCGCGGCCGCCGAGGATCGAAGCGATGACTTCGCGCTGCATCGGCCGGAACGAAGTATAGCCCCAGTAGCGCCGCAGGGCGGCAAGCATCTGCTCGTCGAGCGAGTGTCCGGAAATGTTGTTCATCTCACAAAAATACAAAAACCCGAGCGCAAAAACAAACCCGCACCGGCTGCTGCACCTTCACTTGCAGTTTTCGGAACATCTGCCAAGCATATATCGCCCAACCAATCTATCGGTTCCGGCCGATGTCTGCCTTTTGGCAAGCCAAGATTTTTCGGGGACGGGCGCGCGGGTTGCAGGGCAACCCGATTTTTCACCACAAAGTTACGGGTCGAAGCCTGCAGAGAGCACGCGAGAGCGGACCTTCCGCCTCGAACCGACCGAAGGTAAACGCGAAACCGTGAGGAACCCCGCATAATATTTCACCCTCGCCGAAAATGTTTCCGGTGAGGGTGAAATTCAAGCTGTTCGGGACTTTTTACGCCGCCCGAGGCGCAGGCATCAATATCCGAAGATATCCTCCTGCGACAGGAAGGTGATAGAGCCGAGCGTACGAAGTTTATTCAGGTCGAGATCTTTCGAATCGCCGAGAATACCGTAGTAAT
>CAYYUW010000026.1:0-2036 GCA_964474985.1 uncultured Alistipes sp.
CTTACCGACAGCAACGGCGTGCCCTGGCAAAGCGGCTACATCAATGCCAACGGCGATCTGACGGTCGATCTGCGTTCGAACCTCGCGTCCGAGTCGCGCGCCAAGATCGTCTACGAATACCTGATGCAGTTTACCGACGACAAGGACGTTTTGGAGACGCTGAACTTCCTGATGACCCGCGAGGTGACCCACTACGAGCAGTTCCAGGCCGCCTTGGAGACCATCCGTCCCAACTTCCCGCCGGGTGTGCTGCAAAGCGATCCGCGCTATACCAACCGCTACTACAACTTCTCGTCGGGCAAGGATGTGCGCGGCCCTTGGAACGAGGGTGCGACGCCCTACTTCGACGAGCAGTGGCAGTATGTCGAAGAACCGCGCGAGGAGGTGCTCGCCACCAGAGGCCTGACGCGCCTCAAACCCGAAGGCACACCCCGCACCGTGGAGTCCGTCAGGGCCGAAGACCGCAAACGCTCCAAGCAGCGCAGCGCCGAGATCCACGATGCCACGCCCGACGGCCGTCAGGAGTGGTGCAGCTACGGCGCCCGGGCCGAGCGTCGTGTGGGTGACCCCGTCCCCGTCGAGCAGGAGTAACGCCGGCCCGTTTGTGGCACGGAAATTGTTTTTTGATCAATCGGAGCGCGTCACAGGGCGCCTCCGCCGATAAAATGTAACACCTTAATAATTTCAGATTATGAAAGAGACGAAAGACACCAAGACCGGTTCGCGCAGCGGGCAGTCCCGCTCAAGCAGAGCCGAAAGCTCGAACCGCACGTCGGGCAGCAGCCGAAATTCGGGCGGCAACAATGGCAATGACGGCTACAACGAGAGCGGCAGCGGCCGTAGCTCCAACTCCGGCTCGTCGAACAGCAGCAATCGTGGCGGCAACTCCACCTCTAACAGCAGCCGCAGCAATTCGGGCAGCACGTCGGGCCGCACCGGTCAGGTCAACAATCCTGAAGGTCACAACCAGTATACTCCCAAAAGCGAATTGACGGGTAACAAAAACAACAACCGTTAGCAGAGACCAAGACGATGAAACGATTCCTGCTTTTGGCCGTGTTTGCCCTCGTTGGCATCACCGCTCTTGAGGCCGCCGCGGGCGACACCCCTATCCAGGTGGCACAGATGCCCACAGAATCGCAGAATTTCTTCAAGAAGTACTTCGGTGATATTCAAGTAGATCACGCTGTCGTAAAAGACCGCGGATTGAAAAAATACGAAGTAGTCTTCGTCAACGGCACGGAGATCGAATTCGATTCCTCGGGTGAGTGGATGGAGGTCGATTGTGAGCACGGGGCTGTCCCCGAGGCGATCATTCCGCGAAAATTGCTCAACTACGTCCAGAAAAACCACCCGGGTCGCCGAATCGTCACCATCAAACGCGATACGCGCGGTTACGGAATCGAGTTGGACAACGACCTCGACTTGAAATTCGACCGCAACTTCCGTCTGATGAAGATGGACGACTAACGATGGATGACTAACGATGAACGATCGAGGTTCGGCACTCCGCACCCCGCTCTGCGTCGGCCCGAAGGGTCGGCATCCGAGGCGACGTCATTAGAAGCTGTTTGAACTTATGAGCATTTTTTTCTTACAGCATCTTTTCGGCCATTTTTGCCCTTCTCATCGGTCACGTAGCTACGGCTACGCTCCCTCTTCGAATAACAAAACTGACTCGAAAATCTGCTATAAGAAAAAAAGCTCACAAATTCAAACAGCTTCTAAATTCTCAACGTTCGGAACAGTGGGCGGCCGAGCGGAAAATATGCCGCTGGGCAAAACCAAATTTTATTTGCTTTTACTCTCACTTATCCGTATCTTTGTCCCGAAAAAAACAGAAAAAAGATGAAACCCGAATACAAACCCTTTGTGGATGCCTTGATCGAACTGGCAATCAAAGAGGACATCGGCGACGGCGACCATACGTCGCTCTGCTGCATCCCCTCGTCGGCGCACGGCCGTATGCGCCTGCTCTGCAAGCAGGAGGGCATTATCGCCGGTATCGAGGTGGCACAGTTGGTGCTGAACCGCTT
>CAYYUW010000027.1:0-9992 GCA_964474985.1 uncultured Alistipes sp.
CTGTCGTATGAAACATTCAGAGGCAGGAGTGTTTCAAGCGTGTACTTCTTTACTTTTGACATAACATTATTATTTATTTTGTTAGTCCGGCTATTCGGGGCCGGAGTTCCCAAACTACAGGCTCAAAAGGTCGTGTTCCGGACATGCAAGGTTGTGTGGAAAAATACCGCAAGCCCCACGGGGGCGAGGATGATTTTTCCACGACACCCGCAGGGCTTGACCTTGCTTGGACGAACAGAACACGAGTTACCTTTGCCTGTGGTTTGGTGAACTCGGCTGCGAATTAGTCATGTCATTTTCATATCCCTTAGAGAGATTTATAGATGTAGATTTTTACAATTGGAGAAAGAATCCTATCTTTGCATTTAGGAAAGAGTTCTTTGAAAAGCATGAGGAATATAGTGTAACAAAACAAGTTGGCAATTTCTTATCCATTGCCCATTCTTATGCAAGTTCTTCTTAATAGTTTGGTACTCAAAGAATCTTAATCAAACTACATCAAATATACGGATAAGCGGGCGCAAAACAAGAGAGTCTTGTATTATGGTTGGAAAGTCGTATGATACGCCGTCAGAGAAGTCCTTCCTGAAGAAAACTGAAAATGCCGTTCTGCGAGATGATTATATGATCCAGCAGCCGTATGTCGAACAGGGCGGCAGCGTCTCTCAGCCGTTCCGTTACGGTGCGGTCGTCCTTGCTCGGCTTGGCTGTGCCGGAGGGGTGGTTGTGTACGAGAATGATCTGAGGCGAGAGCAGTTCGAGCGCCCGTTTGACTACTAACCGGTTGTCCACGACGGTGCCCTGAATGCCTCCCTGACTGATCCGCCGCCGGTCTATGATGCGGTTGGAGGAGGTCAGATATACCACCCAGCACTCCTCGTGCGGCAGCTTCCCGAGCATCGGCGCGAAAAGTTTGCGGATATCCTCGCTGTTCTCGATATACTGTACCTCGTCAGCTTCGGCCACACCTAACCTGCGCCCCAGTTCGGCTGCTGCGGCAATGCGTTCGGCCCGTCTGATGCCTTGGCCGGCGATCATCCTCAGCCGCGCTATATCTTCGTTGCAGATCTGTCGCAGTGATCCGTTGCAGGACTCCATAACCCGTTCGGCATAGAGCGTCGCCGATTCCGAGCAGGTGTCTTCACCCATAATTACCGCCAGCAGCTCAGTGTCGTCGAGCGACGATATGCCGCGGGCTGCGATACGTTCGCGAAGCGTTAGTCCGTCAGGAGATGCCATACCTATCGCTCAGTGATTTTGTCGTAGCACTCTAACAGATGGTCGCCCAGATCGTTGTCCGAAATCACCTGCCATACGGAGTAGGCGGCATTCTGCTCTGCCTCCTTTTTCGATTCACCCGAGCCGTTGCCGACATCCGAACCGTCAATGACTACCGTCGAGCGGAATACGGGGTGCGCCTCAGAGTAGCTGCTGTCGCGGCCCGTGCGGAACAGAATGTTCTGCCGGCTTTTCTGACACCACTCTATAAGACGGCTCTTGAAATCCGTCTCCTCGGTCAGCACCTCGTCCATATCGATGTTGTGACCTAACAGATCGTTTATTACCAACCTGTTGGCGAAGTTGTAGCCCTTGTCGAGGTATATCGCTCCGATCATTGCCTCGAGGGCGTCGCCGAAGATATGCTTCTGCGTGAATGTGCCGCCGGATTGGGCTATAACATACCGGTCGAGTCCTATCTCGACTGCTAATCGGTTGAGGGAGTGGCGGCTGACAATTTTCGAGCGCAACTTGGTCAGGAATCCTTCATCGGCCTCGGGGTACTCGATGAATATGTAGTCCGACACTATCGATTCGAGTACGGCATCGCCGAGAAACTCGAGCCGCTCGTTGTTGATCTGCCTGCCGTCGTCCAAAAACAAAGAAGCTGACTTGTGAACCAAAGCCAGCTTGTAAAGCTCGATATTGTCGGGACAAATCCCGAAAACATCGTCTATAATTCTGTAGTATTCGCTGTCGCGACCGAAACGCCTCTTATAAGGCCGACGAATGAAATCGAGCACGGTCGGAAGCCTTTATTCAGATTTTCCCGAAGATCACGGTCGAGTTGTGCCCGCCGAAGCCGAACGTATTGCTCAGGGCGTACTTCACTTCGCGCTTCTGCGCAGTGCCGAGCGTCAGGTTGAGCTTGGGGTCGATAGCGGGATCCAGCTCCTCGCAATTGATCGTGGGAGGAATGATGCCCTTGTCGATAGCCATGATGCAGGCCAGCGCCTCGATAGCGGCGGTGCCGCCGAGCAGGTGGCCGGTCATCGACTTGGTGGACGATATGTTCAGATCGTAGACCGCGTCTGCGAATACTTCGGCTATGCCTTTCAACTCTGCGGGATCGCCTACGGGTGTAGATGTTCCGTGAACGTTGATGTAGTCGATGTCTGCGGGTTTGAGGTCTGCGTCCTTGAGGGCGTTCCGCATAGCTATTATCGCACCCTTGCCTTCGGGGTGGGGAGCCGTGTAGTGGTAAGCGTCAGCGCTTGCGCCGCCGCCCATCACTTCAGCGTAGATTTTGGCTCCGCGGGCCTTGGCGTGCTCGTACTCCTCGAAGATAAGCGCTCCGGCGCCTTCGCCGATTACGAAGCCGTCGCGGTGTACGTCGAACGGACGGGATGCCGTCTTGGGATCGTCGTTGCGGGTCGAGATAGCTTTCATCGCGTTGAATCCGCCTACGCCGGGTTCGTTCACTGCGGCTTCGGAACCACCGGTAACGATGATGTCAGCCTTGCCGAGGCGAATTGCGTCGAGGGCGTCGATCATAGCGTGGTTGGACGAGGCGCAGGCCGATACGGTGCTGTAGTTGGGACCCATAAAGCCGTATTTCATCGCGATATGTCCGGCGGCGATGTCGGCGATCATCTTCGGAATGAAGAAAGGGCTGAATCGGGGCGTGTTTCCGCCCTCGACAAAGCCCTTTACTTCTTGGAAGAATGTCTCGAGACCTCCGATGCCCGAAGCCCAGATTACGCCGATGGTCGACTTGTCGATATTTTCCAAATCGAGAGCCGAGTCTTCTACGGCCTGCGTGGCCGCGATTATTGCGAACTGGGTATAAAGATCGTACAGACGCAGGTCCTTGCGATCGAAATACTGTGCGGGATCGTAGTCTTTGACTTCGCACGCAAATCTTGTTTTGAACTTTTCCGCGTCGAAACGAGTAATTGGAGCGGCTCCGCTAACACCGTTTTCGAGATTTGTGAAATACTCTTCTACGTTGTGACCCAGTGGGTTGATTGTACCAATGCCTGTAACAACTACTCTTCTTTCTGCCATAATTTTCGGTTTAAGGTTAAAATTCGAATTCTGCGTCGGATAGATGCGTGCGAAAAAACGTTTTCAGCGAGTCGGAATTATTTCTTCTTCTCCTCGATGTACGAGATAGCATCGCCCACGGTGGTGATCTTCTCGGCGTCCTCGTCGGGGATCTGGATGTCGAATGCCTTCTCGAACTCCATGATCAGCTCGACGGTATCGAGCGAATCTGCGCCGAGGTGGTTGGTGAAACTTGCTTCGGGAACTACTTCAGACTCCTTGACGCCAAGCTTATCGACGATAATCTCGACTACTTTAGATGAAACTTCTGACATAACTTTCAATTTTTGGTTAAACAATATTTAGCTGTAAAATTTAAACAATTCAAGTCATAATTTTGCGCAAAAGTAACACTTTTTTTATTACTTTTGACAATTCGACGAAAAAATTTGTCGGTTTAGCTTGTTTTTTAACTGCAAACAGTTGATTATGATAAATATAGCTATATTCGCTTCCGGAACTGGAACCAATATGTCCAATATGGCGCTTTATTTCGCCCGATCGCCGAAGGCGCGGGTTAAGTTGGTGGTGGCTTCGGACCCGAAGGCCGGCGTGCTGCAGCGGGCCGCAAAGCTCGGCGTGGAGACGATCGTCGTTACGCGCGAGGAGCTGCGTTCGCCCGAGGGTTTGCTCGCAGAGTTGCGGCGGCGCGGCATCGGCGTGGTGGTGCTGGCGGGCTGGCTGTGGTTGGTGCCCGAGCATATCGTGTCGGCCTACCGCGGACGGATCGTGAACATACATCCGGCCCTGCTGCCGGAGTTCGGCGGCAAGGGTATGTATGGCAGCCGCGTTCACGATGCAGTGATCGGCGCGGGGCGTACGCGCAGCGGTATCACGATTCATCTGGTGAACGAGCATTACGACAGCGGCTCCGTGATAGCGAGATACGAATGCGACGTGCTTCCGGACGATACGCCCGACACGCTCGCAGCGCGCGTACACCAGCTCGAATACCGGTATTACCCGCCGGTTGTGGAAAGATTGATTTCAAAACTCAATAATATGCGACTTTTACTTATCAGCAACTCGACCAATGCGGGCGAGCCTTATCTGCAATACCCAATGCCGCAGATCGGCGACTTTCTGTCGGGCGTGAGCGAAGTGGTCTTCGTTCCCTATGCGGCCGTAACCTTTTCCTATGCCGAGTACGAGGCCAAGGTGCAGCGTCGCTTCGACCAGTTCGGAATACGGGTCCGTTCGGTACACCGTTCGGCCGATCCGGTCAAGATGGTGCGCAATGCCGAGGCTATCTGCGTCGGCGGCGGCAACACATTCGCTCTTGCGCGGATGATGCAGCGGCAGAAGTTGATGTCGGCCATTCGCACCAAAATCGCGCAGGGTACGCCCTACGTGGGTTGGAGCGCCGGCAGCAACGTAGCCTGTCCCACTATCTGCACAACAAACGATATGCCGATCGTGCAGCCCGAGTCGTTCCGTGCTATCGGGGCGGTGCGGTTTCAGATCAACCCGCACTATCTCGACGCCAATCCCGAGGGTCATGCCGGCGAGACGCGTGAGCAGCGCATCTTGGAGTATATCGAAGCCAACCCGCGCCGTTATGCGGTCGGCCTGCGCGAAGGGTGTATGCTGCGCATCGAGGGCGATAGGATGGAGCTTATCGGCAGCCGTCCGATGCGCGTATTCAAGCGCAACCGGCCGACTGTCGAGGTAAACCCGGGCGACGATCTTTCGTTCCTGCTGTAGCCTTGGCTTCGGATAAATATAATATAGGTGCGGCGGGCGAGGAGGCTGCTGCGGCGTGGCTGCGCGAAAACGGTTTCGAGATACTGCACCGCAACTGGCGCAGCGGCCGCTACGAATTGGACATCGTGGCCCGACGTTTCGACAGAATACATTTCGTCGAGGTCAAAACCCGCAAGGCCAACGGCTTGACCCGCCCCGAAGATGCTATCGACAAGCGCAAGTTCGCAGCATTATGTCGTGCTGCGTCATTGTATTTATCGTTATATGATGTATCTTTGGAGCCTCAATTCGACCTTGTTGCCGTAGACCGCTATGCTGACGGACGCCTCGAAGTGCGTTACGTCCCCGAAGCGATGGTATGTCGGTGGTGACGGTAAGTCGTTGGGTAACGGTTTTTTATAATTTGCAATGTGGTGGTATGATACCGGTATCGCAGCCTACACGGCAGCGATTAAAATAGTTTCGCGATGGAATCCCAAGGCCCGCAAGTGGGTCGAAGGCCGCAGGGGCATCTTCGAGCGCCTGCGCGCCGCTGTTAACTCTTCCGACAAGCCCGTCGTGTGGATTCATGTCTCGTCGCTGGGCGAGTTTGAACAGGGGCGTCCCGTGATCGAAGCAATACACGAACGATATCCCGACTACCGTGTTCTGTTGACCTTCTTTTCTCCCTCGGGATACGAGATAAGAAAAGATTTTCCCGCGGCCGATGCGGTCTTCTATCTGCCGGCCGACACCAAGAGCAATGTCCGCCGTTTCCTCGACACGGTGCGTCCGGCAGTGGCCGTGTTCGTCAAGTACGACTATTGGCTTAACTACCTCGAGGAGCTGAGACGCCGCAAGATACGGACCTATATTTTTTCGTCGCTGTTCCGCCGCGACTCGATCTTCTTCAAACCATGGGGTGGGGCATTCCGCCGCGCGCTGCGCACTTTCGAGACGATCTTCGTGCAGAACGAGGAGTCGAAACGTCTGCTGGCCGAGATCGGGTTCGACAATACCGTCGTGGCGGGCGATACGCGTTTCGACCGTGCGGCGACTCTGCCCGCGCAGGCGCAGCGCTATCCGATCGTCGAACGGTTCAAGGGCGGCAGCCGCCTGTTCATCGTCGGCAGCAGCTGGCGCCCCGACGAGGATCTGTTGGTGCCGTTCGTAAATGCGCACCCCGAGGTCAAGTTCGTCATCGCTCCGCACGAGATGGAGGAGCCGCGTATCGAGCGGCTTATGAACGAATGTCGTGGCGGTGCGGTGCGTTACAGCCTTTGCGGCGAAGATGCCGATCCGGCCGGTGCGCATCTGTTGATAGTGGATGTGATAGGAATACTGAACCAACTCTACCAGTATGCCGACTGGTGCTATATAGGCGGCGGATTCGGCGTCTGCATTCACAATACGCAGGAGCCGGCGGCCTATGGCGTGCCCATTGCCTTCGGTCCCAAGTACCACAAGTTCAAGGAGGCGTGCGATATGATAGCTCTCGGTGCGTGTTGCTCGGTGACGACCACCGAGGAGCTGGAGGAGTGGTTCGCCCCGATCGAGCACGACGAGGCGAAGCGTGCCCGAGCCGCCCGCATCGCGTCGGATTATATCGCAGCCAACAAGGGCGCGACGGATCTCATTGTCAAGACTATATTCGAAGATTAAGACTCTTCGGAAATCACTGCGAACGTCGGCACTCTGCGCTCGATGCGTTCGGGGCGTTTGCCGCTGTCGCTGGGACGGTTGAGCAGCCGGCCTTCGCTGTCCACCATAGCCGATGAACCTCCGCCGTCGAGGTTGATGCCTTCGGTCACTCCCATATCGATCATTATGGCCGCCAGTTCGGCGAGTGTACAGCCGGCGCTGTCGTTCATGCCGCGCCCGTCGGCTACCACGAGTACGATCTTGCCGTCGCCGGTGACCCCTATGGCGGTGCGGGGGTGGCGTGCGCGACCGCCTATGGTGCGGTAGTAAAGCTCGCCGCAGGAGCTGGAGAGCGACACGTCCCGACCGTTGCGGACCAGCATCGGACCGGCCCCCAAGGCCTCTGTGACCTGCCACGGATAGGCCGCGAGCTGACCGGCGGCAGGCGGCGCGGGCGAGTAGATGCGCAGCGAATCGTCGTTGCCCACGGCGAACGGGTAGACATACGGGCGGCCGCCGTCTTCAGGCTGGCTGTAAATCCATTGTGTCTCGAACGTCCCGTCGGGCATCAGGCCGAAGGCGGCGTGAATGGGATATACCGTGATGGTGCTGTCCTTGCTTATGCGGCGTGTGGTGCTGGCGCGTTCAGGAACTTGGACCTCGGAGTCTGAGACTACGAGACATACCGATTCCACAGTCAGCATATTGAAAAATCCGGCATTGACTATGGCCACGGCACGTCCGCGCCCCAGCTCGGCGAACGTGGTGTAAAGTTCGGACGGGGTGGTGCCGCCGTCGATGTTTACGGCGTTGAAGCGGAGTTTGGGGTTGGCCTTCATGTCGGCTACGGCCACGAAGCTGACGCATACGGCGCCGTCGGAGAGGGTGTCGCGGCGTTCGGTGAAGGTGACACCGTCAGGGGTTTGCGCTGTAGCTGCGAGTGCCAGTGCGGCAGCAACTATCGAAAGGAGTATCTTTTTCATAGTAAAGCTGTGTTTAAACGCTGTGCAAGTTAGGTATAACGGCGGAATTTTCCAAATTCGTCGCCGGATTGCCTCGGAGTATTGTTATTCATAAATATAATTTATAGTTTTGTCGTTGGAAATAAGCGAATGAGGATATGACAATAATTCAACTCGAATATCTTTTGGCGGTGGCCAATTGCGGCAGTTTTTCGCTCGCTTCGGAGCACTGCTTCGTGACACAGCCGTCGCTGAGTATGCAGATCAAGGCTTTGGAGGAGGAGTTGGGCGTGGTGTTGCTCGACCGCTCCAAGAAACCTGTCATTCCGACCGAGGCGGGCGAGGTGGTGATCGAACAGGCGCGCCGGACACTGGCTGCGTACGACTATATAAAGGAGGCTGTGAGCGAGCTTAAGGGTGAGACCTCGGGCAAGTTGCGCCTCGGCGTGATACCGACCGTGGCGCCATATCTGCTGCACAAGTTCATTCCGGAGTTTGCGCGCCGCTATCCCAAGGTGGAGTTGGAGATCAAGGAGATGATGACGCGCGACATAGTCTCGGCGCTCAAGCGCGACGTGCTGGACGCCGCACTGGTGGCCAGCGGCACCTGCGGCGACGGAATTATGGAGCAGGATCTGTTCGACGACCGCTTCTTCGCCTATGTCTCGACAGCCAATCCGCTCTACGAACGTAGCAACATCCGCATAGAGGATATCGACCTGAAGCAGCTGCTGCTGCTCAGCGACGGCCATTGTATGCGCGACCAGATCATCGAACTGTGTCAGGCCCGCAGCCAGCTGCCATCGCACTACTATTTCGAGAGCGGCTCGCTCGATACGCTGATGCGGATAGTCGACTCCACGTCGATGATGACCATAATACCCGAGATGGCCGTGGAGTTCGTGCCTGAGGCGCACCGCAGTCAGGTGAAGCTGCTGGCCAAGGGTGCTACTTCGCGCAAGATCGCCGTGGCTGTGCGCCGCACGTATGTCAAAAATTCGATTATTTCGGCCCTTAAGGAGGTCATATCGGAGAAAGTCGGCCGATAGAGTGGGTGTGTTAGCAGGATATTTGTTAGAAATCGTTATCTTTGCAAGTTCGAATGCGACTGCGAAGCCGCTTTCGTGATTCTAAAAATATGTAAAACATTACTGAACTTATGGAGAAATTGATAGAGACTATCGTAAGTGCGATTCAGGACAAGAAGGGCAAGAAGATTGCGTCGCTCGATCTGACCGGTTTCGACGGAGCGATATGTTCCTACTTTATAATTTGCAATGCCGATTCGACTACGCAGGTAGGCGCTATCGCCGGCGGAATCGAGGAAAAGGTGCTCGAAAAGCTGGGCGAGAAGGTGCAGCGGGTCGAAGGACTGAACAATTCGGTATGGGTGGCTATGGACTACGTGGATGTAGTGGTGCATATTTTCCAGACCGAGTTGCGCGACTTCTATCGCCTCGACCAGCTGTGGGCCGACGCTCCGCGCACCGAATATCCCGATGACGAGCAGTAGAAGCAGGCGACAGTCGAACCGTTAAACGATAACTTATGGAACAGAAAAGAAAGAAAAACAATATGCCGTTCAATGTCGGCAACTCTTACATGTTGATGTTTTGGTGCGCTTTGCTGGCCGTGATACTCGGCTGGCGGCTGTTCGCCGGCGTGGGCACCCCCGTGGATACCGACTGGAACACCGTCGCGCAGATGGTGGTGAAGGGCGAAGTCGAGCAGATAAACATCGTGAACAAGGAGACCGCTGAGGTGCGGCTCAACGAGGCAGCGGTGGAAAAGTATCGCAGCAAGGGCGGCGAATATGCCGATATGCCCGCAAAGGGCGATGTGCAGCTGCGCTTTACGATCGGGTCGGTCGATTCGTTCCGCGAGGATCTGGCCAAGGCCGAGCAGGATCTGCCGCAGCCGGTGGTGGTGAAGTACGAGTCGCGCCCCAATACGTGGGCCAACATTATGGTGTCGCTCTTCCCGTGGCTGCTGCTTATCGGCTTCTGCGTGTTTATGATGCGCAGCGCCCGCAATGCCGGCGGCGGGGCGGGCGTGATGAACGTCGGCAAGGCCCGTGCGCAGGTATTCGACAAGGATACAGCCGACAAGATCACCTTCAAGGATGTGGCCGGACTGGAGGAGGCCAAGGTCGAGATTATGGAGATCGTCGATTTCCTGCGCAATCCGCAGAAGTATCGCGAACTGGGCGGCAAGATCCCCAAGGGTGCGCTTTTGGTAGGACCCCCGGGAACCGGCAAGACGCTGCTGGCCAAAGCTGTCGCCGGCGAAGCCAACGTGCCGTTCCTGTCGATTAGCGGTTCGGACTTCGTGGAGATGTTCGTGGGTGTGGGTGCTTCGCGCGTGCGCGACCTGTTCCAGCAG
>CAYYUW010000028.1:0-4428 GCA_964474985.1 uncultured Alistipes sp.
GAATTCCCGTACGTCAGTTTAGCAAACTGGTGGTTTCAGCCACTCACCCATCTTTCCTGAAAGGGTCTTTACGACTTTCGGAGTGCAAATATAGATCAATTTTGTTTAACTGCAAAATTATGCGCAAAAAAAGTTCACAGACAGGCTGTCTTGGATGCAGCCGAGTGATGAATAAGCGAGCGCAAATGGAGGACCGTTTGCAGTTTTGCGGTGAATATTTCTATTGACAAATTGCGGTTTCTTCAGAAGCCGCGCGGGCCGGCCTCGGGTTGGTGGAGGCTTGCATTTGCAACATATTATATATGACAAAATATCGGACTGCGGAGCAATCCGCGCGCCCGCCCCAAGGGGGGGGCAGGGCGGGCGCGAATATTTGCAATGGACAATTACATCGAATAATTGCGGGTGCAACTGAAGCCGCGTGGGCCGAAGCCTTGGGGCGGTGGAGGCGAACGATAGCGAGCCTCCGAAGGCTGCAGCTCGCAACTTTGAGGCGATAATTGCCGATTCGCAAAAACACCTGAGAAAACTTGCATTTGCGGTTGGTTATTTTTATCTTTGACTTTTGTATAGGGTTTAGCGGGGCGGAAGAGGCGGCAAGAACAACGCGCTCGCAGAAGAGTTGGTGGGCGGTAAACGGTTGAATCCGGAATAACGGCAGAAATCGGTGAGGCAATAATAGAAAACAGGATAAATTTGAAGATATGTATGCGATAGGAATTATGTCGGGGACATCGCTCGACGGGGTTGATGCGGCGTTGGTGCGCATCGAGGGGCACGGGGCGGCCACGCGGGTGGAGCTTGTAGGTTTCACGACCACGGAGATCCCCGAGAGGATAAAGGACAGGATCAGGCTTGCCGTGAAGCCCTCGACGGGGCGGGTCGATCTGCTGTGTTCGTTGAATTTCGAACTGGGCGAGCTGTTCGCCGATGCGGCGCTGAGCGTATGCCGTCAGAGCGGTTTTCCGATGTCGCAGGTCGATTTCATCGCTTCGCACGGGCAGACGGTATGGCATATCCCCAAGCCCGACAGCGAGTTCGTGCGCTCGACGCTGCAGATAGGCGAGCCGGCGGTGATCGCTTACCGAACTGGTGTACAGGTGGTATCGAATTTCCGCACTATGGATGTAGCTGCGGGCGGCGAGGGTGCTCCGCTGGTGCCTTACAGTGAGTTCGTGCTCTATTCGTCGCCCGACGAGAATGTCGCTCTGCAGAATATCGGCGGCATCGGCAATGTCACGGTGCTGCCTGCCACGGGCAATATCGATGATGTCTACGCATTCGATACAGGTCCCGGGAATATGATTATCGACGAGGCTATGCGGCGTCTTTACGGCCGGAAGTACGATGCCGGCGGCGAGACGGCATTGAGCGGCAAGGTTAACGTGCGGATGCTCAATGAGCTTATGTCGCATCCGTACATATCTATGCCGCTGCCTAAGAGCACCGGCCGTGAGATGTTCGGCGAGCAGTTCACCGTTGCGCTGCTCGAGAGGTGGTCATCGCTGCCGCCGCGGGATATAATCGCCACGGTTACCGCATTCACCGCCTGCACGATCGCCGAGGCTTACCGGCGGTTCGTCATTCCCCGCTGGCCGATAGGCCGTACGGTCCTCGGCGGCGGAGGTGCGCACAACCTTGCGCTGCGGAAGATGCTCTCGGAGCAGCTGCCCGATGTCGAGGTGGTTACGCAGGACGAGATAGGTTTGTCATCGGATGCCAAGGAGGCGATCGCTTTCGCCATAATGGGCAACGAGACCCTGCACGGCTGCCCTTCGAACGTGTGCTCGGCCACTGGAGCCGAGCGGCCTGTGATTTTGGGAAACATCACCCCTGCGCCGCTGCGCCAAGAGTAGGCGGCAACAGTAGGGTATGACGGCCCCGCTGGTCGAGTACTGCCTAAGGCCCCATACCGGAGCACGTCGGCCCCTCCTGTTACAGGTTGAGGTAGACTTTTTCGATATAGCTGTTGAAGGTGTCCTTGTAGTTGTCGCCAACGGGGATGCTCACCTTGTCGTCGATGAATACGCGGCCTTTGGCGAACGCCTTGATATGCTTTAGGTTGACGATATATGAGCGGTGTATGCGCATAAAGTCCGATGCGGGGAGTATGGGTTCAATGTTCTTGAGCCGCAGCAGGGTGGTGACTATTTCGCCCGTATTGATATGCAGCCGCAGGTATTCGCTTTCGCTCTCGACGTAGTCGATGTCGGATATGCGCACGAGGATGACCTTGTGGTCGGCCTTGACGGAAATGTATTCGCGGTTTGCGGCTGCGATCGGTGTCTCCTCCTCGGGTTCTTCGGCGGGCGCGGGCGGGACGTTCTGCTCGAGTTCGAAGAGTCGTCGGGCCTTGTTGGCGGCGCGCAGAAACTCGGGGAACGATATGGGCTTTAGCAGATAGTCCACGGCATTGAGCTTGTAGCTCTCGATAGCGTATTCGGAGTATGCCGTGGTGAAGATGACCATCGTGCGGCCCACCAGCGATCGCACGAAATCCATGCCGTTCAGGTCGGGCATATTTATGTCGACGAAGATCAGATCCACGGGGGTCTCGGCCACGAAAGCCGCGGCCTTGATAGCGTTGTCGAACGATGCTACCGGTTCGAGAAACGGCACCTGTGAAATGTATTTGTTCAACTGACGCAGAGCCAGCGGCTCGTCGTCGACAGTCATGCAGCGTATCATCCTATTCTTTTTTTCGTTACTTCATTTTGTTGTTTTACTGCCCGCATCATCCGTGTCATTGGATCGGAATCTCGAGCGCGACGCCGTAGCTGTCGTCGGTTTCGTCGATAGTCATTTTGTATCGCTGCGGGAAAAGCAGGTCGAGACGTTTGCGTACGTTGTCGAGACCGATGCCTCCCTGCGTATTCCAGCGGTTGGGGTTCTTGGAGTTGACCACGCGGCAGTTCACGCGGCCGTCGGCGACGCTGATCGAGATGCGGATGTAGGAGTAGCTGTTGTAGCTGACGCCGTGTTTGAATGCGTTCTCGACGAAGACGATGAAGATCAGCGGCGGGATCTTCACCTCGCCCGAGACGGATTCGGGGGTGTCGATGCTGATCTCGACCTTGTCGCTGCTGTACCGCAGCCGCATAAGGCGGATGTAGTGGTTGAGGAAATTGATCTCCTTTTCGAGCGATATGTAGTCCTGTTCTGAGTCGTAGAGCACGTAACGCATCATTTTCGACAGCTCGATAACGGTATCTTTGGCCGCTTCGGTGTCGATGTCGATCAAGGCGTGTATGTTGTTGAGGGTGTTCATGAAGAAGTGGGGATTGATCTGGTATTTCAGATAATCCAGTTCAGCCTGCAGCATATTGCGCTTGAGCGACTCCATAATCTGCTCGTCGCGCAGCGACTTGAAGATCATCTTCACGCCGGCATTCAGTCCGCACATAAATATGCCGAGCATCAGGTTGAGCGGCAGCGACATATTGGTCAGCGACAGCCTGTTTTCGAGCTTTATCACCTTGTCGATGCCGTCGTTGGGGTCGATGCCTATGGCATTTTGGTAGATGCTGACAGCTGTAAAGAGCACTAATACCGTGCCGCCGCAGACGAGCGTATACCACAGGTATCGTTTGGTTATCAGCAGCCGCGGCGCGATGCAGAAGTTATGTACGAGGAACAGCAGAAAGTAGGGCAGCACCACGCCCCATGCGATCTTGATCGTGTTCCAGTTGAACGGCTCGCTGCGGATGATCAGGGCGTTGAGTATCGGCACCAAGAAGACGCACGTCCACACCAATAAGTAGAGCAGCCCCTCGGTGAGGGCCTGCTTGTTGATATTTTCGTTGAGTCTGTGCCGCTGCTTCATAATCTATCGTCGGAGATACTTTTTCAGGTACTTGGCATAGTGGTCGGCCATAGCGGCAAACCCCATATCGGTCAGGTGTGCGCCGTCCACCGAACAGTCGTTGTTGCAGTAGCTCACCCCCTCGATGAAGATGAAGTTGCGGTCGCCGCGAAAGTGGTCGCACACCTTGCGCATCTCGACGGTCTTGGCGTCCAGCTGGCGGCGCTGCTTGAGGTTGAACTGCGAGGGCGGAAAGTCGTAGCTGTCGGCCATAATGATCGGGGTATCGGGGTGCGCGCGGCGGATGATCTCGATGAACTCGACGGCGCGCTCGGCTATCATATCTGCCGTGCAGTTGGGTACGAAGTCGAGAAAGTAGACCGTCGGGTCGAGGCTGGCCATAAGTTCGGCGATGTTGCGGTCTAAACGGGCATTGCCGCTGAAGCCGAGGTTTATGGCTTCGAAGTCGAGCTGCCGCGAAAGGATCGACGAGTAGCACATTCCGGCGCGTGTGGCACACCCGCCCTGCGTGATGCTGGTGCCGTAGAATACCACGGTGCGGTCGGCGCGGGGCGAAGGCTCCTGCGGCGCATCGAGCGAGGCGTCCGGATCGATGCCGATCTGCA
>CAYYUW010000029.1:0-2413 GCA_964474985.1 uncultured Alistipes sp.
GCCAAAAGTATATAAGCCTTATTCATTGGAATGCACCTCCTTAAGCAGTTCTCCGAACTCGTGAAGCGACAGCGCCGTCATATCCGGCTGCGGATCGGCTGCAAGGGCCACCTCGTCGGTGGTCTCGCCCGAGAGCACCAAGACCCCGAAGGCTCCGGCATTGTGCGCCATGGCTATGTCGGTGTAGATGCGGTCGCCGCACATCGCTATCTGGTCGGACTCGAGTCCGTGCCGCTCCTTTATGCCGGTGAGCATATTCGGATCGGGCTTGCCCAAAACAATGTCGGGGCGGCGGCCCGTGGCGTGTTCGATGCACTTGCATATCGATCCGCAGTCCACCAGTACGACCTGCTGGTCGGTGGGACATACGCGGTCGGGGTTGGTGGCAATGTAGGGAACGCCCTGCGACGCCCACCACGCTGCGCGGCACAGACGCGAATACTCCAGCGTCATGTCGAATGCCACGACCAACACGTCCGGACGGTCGTCGGGGCTGTCCGTGGCGGATTCGAATCCTGCAGCCTCGAACTCGGCGATCATACTTGGCGTGCCGAGCATAAAGAGCCTCCGAGCATCGGGATAGTGCGAGCGTATGTAGTCGATGGTCGCCAGCGCCGTGGTGTACATCTGCCCGCGGTCGGCCTCGATGCCCAGCACCGAGAGCTTGTGCAGGTAGTCGGAGATGTTCTTCGACGGGTTGTTGGTCAGGAACGAGTAGCCGATGCCCATTCGGGTAAGGTCGGACAGAAACCCTTTGCTCCAAGGGAACAGCGACATACCCATATATATGGTGCCGTCCATATCGAGTGCGACGTGACGAATGCGGCGCAGCCGTTCGATAAGTTGCTCGCGCGAATACGGCGAGCGGTATTTTTCTTCAGCAGTCATAATGTCGATAAGTTTACTCCTCGTCGTAGCCGTCGCGTTTGGCGCGCCACATGAGCAGGAATACTCCCATACCCACCAATGCCATAGCTATCATAATAAGGAATACGTAGTCCCAGCCCATACCCGGCTTGATGCGGTTGATCCAGTCCACTAACGCACCTACGCCCAAGCCCGACACGAATACGCTTGCGTAGCCGAACATACCGGTGAGTCCGTTGGCTGTGGCGGCCGCCTTTTTGGTGGCTTGGTTGGCGGCGGCGATGCCGATAAGCGCCTGCGGGCCGTAAATGAAGAATCCGGCCATAGCCAGCACGATCACGAGCGTATAGAGCGATGCCGAGGCGGGCAAGGCCCAAAAGATGCCCATAAACAGTGCTGCGCCGAGCATACAGAATACGCAGGTGCGGTGGGCGCGCCCCTTGAAGTATTTGTCGGTGACCCAGCCGGCCACGAGCATACCGATGATGCCGAAGATCTCGAATACGGCCACCGTCCAGCCGGCATTTTCGAGCGACAGGCCGCGCGCCTCCTTGAGGAATGTCGGACCCCAGTCGAGCACCGAGAAGCGGACGACGTAGACGAAGAAGTTGGCGATGCCGAGGATCCATATCAGCGGATTGCCGAAGACTTTGCGATGCAGCAGAGCCTTGTAGGCGGCTTTGTCGTCCACTCCTTCGATCTCCTTGACCGACGTGTGCTCCAGTTCGGGCAGACCGACCGATTTGGGTGTGTCGCGCAGCGAAATGAATATGCCGACGGCGCCTATCGCGGCTATTGCGGCGGGAATCCAGAAGCACCAGCGCCACGCCTCGAAGTGAGCGGCCGAGGCCAGCACGCTTCGCATAGCCTCGCTGTCAGACGGGTCGACGCCCAGATTGGCCGCGACGGCAGCCACCGCTGCGGGGTCTCCGCTCACGTCGGTTCCCAAATTGCCCATAATGTAGCCGCAGAGAATCGCGACCAAAGCCGCACCGATCGAGTGCGAGGTGTTCCATACCGACATCTTGGTCGCCAGCTGCTGCGGCGGAATCCAGTGTGTCAGCAGACGGGCGCATGGCGGGAAGCCGCTGCCCTGAAACAGGTTGTTCAGAACCAGCAGTATGCCGAATATAAGCACTAACGTATTGACGAATTGCGAACCCGACTCGGCTCCGGTGATCCAGCTGCCGAGATCGGCGCCGAAGCCGAATGCGAAGTTGGCGGCGGCGCACAGGGCCAAACCCACGGCCATATGCCAGCGGGCGTTGATGCGGTCGGCGATCATTCCGTTGAGGAAGCGCGAAAGGCCGTATATCAGCCCGATTACGGTCAGGATGATACCGAAGCTGGTTTTGGAGATGCCGTATTCGGCCGTCAGGCCCGGTATGGCGAACGAGAAGTTCTTGCGTACGAAATAGAAAAGGGCGTAACCGACCATCGTCGTCATGATGGTGCGTGTCTGCCAGTACTTGAATCGTTTGGTTTGCTCCGGTGTCATAGTTTCATTTCAAAAAGGTAGCTGTTCTGTTTCGAATGTCAAAATTAC
>CAYYUW010000030.1:0-34499 GCA_964474985.1 uncultured Alistipes sp.
GTGTTATGCGATGAATGCCTCCACTATGGCCGAGCACTCGGCCACGGCCTGTTCGAGATCGTCGTTTACTACCGTGCGGTCGAATTGCGGCGCCTTGGCCAGCTCGAATCCGGCCTTGGCCACGCGCTTTTCGATGACCTCCGGCGCATCGGTTCCGCGACCGTTGAGACGGCAGCGCAACTCCTCGATCGAGGGCGGCATAATGAACACCGAGAGCGCCTGATCTCCGAAAATATTTTTCAGGCGGATGCCGCCCATTACATCTACGTCGAAGACTATGACGTTGCCCTTGCTCCAGATGCGATCCATTTCGCTGCGCAGCGTGCCGTAGCAGGTGCCCTCGTAAACCTCCTCCCACTCGACGAACTTGCCGTCGCTTACCGCCGCGGCGAACTCCGCAGCCGAGAGAAAGTAGTATTCCACGCCGTTGCGTTCGGTGCCGCGCGGGGCGCGACTGGTGGCCGAAACCGAAAATTCCAGCGAGGGGTAACGCTCCAGCAGCCGTTTCACTATGGTAGTCTTGCCCGAGCCGCTCGGGGCGGAAAAGATTAGCAGTTTTCCCATTTTCAGCCGTTTTTACAAAAGGTTCAACACCTGTTCCTTGATCTTCTCCAGTTCGTCCTTCATCTGCACGACTAACCGCTGTATCTCGCTGTCGTTGGCTTTGGAGCCGAGAGTGTTTATCTCGCGCCCCATCTCCTGCGCTATGAAGCCCAACTTGCGGCCGGCAGCCTCCTCGCCTGCCGCCGTCTCGCGGAAATAGCGGCAGTGGTTGGTCAGACGTACTTTTTCTTCGGTGATATCGAGTTTTTCGATATAGAATATCATCTCCTGCTCCAGCCGGTTCTTGTCGGCTTCGACACCGATCTTCGCTATGCCGTCGAGAATGCGTGCGCGGATTGTATCGGTGCGGGCCTTCTCGTAAGGCGTCACCTGCTCCTTCAGCGCCTCGATTTTATCCACGCGGCGAAGCATATCGGCTATCAGCGTAGCCCCTTCCTGACAGCGGAAAGCCTCGAGCCGCTCTATGGCTTCGGCTACGGCTTCGGTCAGTGCGGCGTGTTCGGACTCGGGCACCTCTACTGTTTCGGTCGAGACTACATCGGGCAGACGCATTACCGACTGGATCATCGCCGCTGAAGTCTCGGCGCTCTCGGCAATGCCGTTTTCGCGGCAAATCTGCGCTATTGCGGCGTAGTGCGCCTTGAAAGCCTCTCGGTTTATTGACGACGCGGTGTCGGTGCCGATCGTTTCCACAGAGATGAATACGTCGACCTTGCCGCGCTGCATCCGCTGCGATACGGCATTGCGCACCTCGTATTCGTAAGGCCGGTATATGGCGGGCATTTTGATGCTCATATCGAGCTGCTTGCTGTTGAGAGACCGTATCTCGATCGTTATCTTTTTAGTCGGCAGCGTCACTTCGCTTTTGCCGAATCCGGTCATCGATTTTATCATGCTGTGCTGACGTTAATAGTTGTATCTCCGCTCTGAGACTGCTCGTTTGCTGTCTGGGCGGACAATTCGTAAAATCCCCACAAAGATAATACGTGCCGAGTTGTAAAACAAATTTGGAAAGAATAAATGACATTTTATATAAGGTGTTTCAGGTCGCTGTATGACCGCCATTCGGATGCTCGTGCAGTGTCTGAGGAGTGTTTTATTTATTAAAAAATATTAATAATTAAACAATTCTTCGGTTTTCATTGAAAAAACTAAGGATTGGATAGAAAAAACACGCTTCAAGATTTTGAATAGTCATAAATTTGAAGTTTCTTTGTAGAGTAAACAGAATAAACACTTAATTAATCTTAATATGAAGAAGTATAATTTCTATGCAGGTCCGTCGATTCTGCCCCGCGAGGTGATAGAAAAGGCCGCTGAAGCCGTGCTCGATTTCGACGGCTCGGGACTGTCGATCCTTGAGATTTCGCATCGTTCGAAAGAGTTCGATGCCGTAATGAACGAAGCCGTCGAGCTGTTCCGCGAGCTTCTGAATATCCCCGACAACTACAAGGTTCTGTTTGTAGGCGGCGGCGCGTCCACGCAGTTCTTCCACGTGCCCTACAATCTGCTCGAGGGCAAGGCCGGATATATCAACACCGGCGTGTGGTCGAAGAAGGCAATCAAGGAGGCCAAGAACTTCGGCGAGGTCGAGGTGCTGGCGTCATCCGAGGACCGCAACTTCACGTATATCCCCAAGAATGTCGAAATTCCCGCCGATCTGGACTATCTGCACATAACCACCAACAACACCATTTACGGTACCGAGTACCACACCGATATCGATTCTCCGGTGAATGTGGTGGCCGATATGAGTTCGGATATTCTCAGCCGTCGGGTCGATGTGAGCAAGTATGCGCTTATCTACGGCGGCGCGCAGAAGAACCTCGGCCCTGCCGGCGTTACGTTCGTCATCGTGCGCGAGGATATTCTGGGCAAGGTGTCGCGTCCGCTGCCCTCGATGGTCGACTACCGCAAGCATATCGACGGCAACTCGATGTTCAACACCCCGCCGGTATTCCCCATTTACGTGGTTCGCGAGACGCTTAAGTGGCTCAAGAGCATCGGCGGCGTAGACGAGGTTCACCGCCGCAACGTCGAGAAGGCAGAGCTGCTCTATGCCGAGATCGACCGCAACCCCCTGTTCCGCGGTACGACCGAGAAGGAGGACCGCTCGATTATGAACATCTGCTTTGTGATGAATCCCGAGTACGAGGCTCTCGCCGGCGAGTTCTTGGAGTTTGCCAAGTCGCGCGGTATGGTCGGTATCAAGGGCCACCGTTTGGTCGGCGGTTTCCGCGCTTCCTGCTACAACGCACTGCCCCGTGAGAGCGTCGAGGCTCTTGTCGGCGTAATGCGCGAATTTGAAAAGATGCACGTGAAGTAGCCCTTCGGACCATAAACTGCGATGGGTTACGATTGGTATTTCGATGTATTCAAAAACGCTCCCGAGCAAGATCGGGCAGCACTTACCTATTATTATTCGCTTGCTATGAAAAAGAAAATATTGGTGGCGACGGAGAAGCCGTTCGCCCGTAAGGCAGTCGAAGGCATTCGCGAAATAGTCGAAGCCGCTGGCTGCGAGCTGCGTCTGCTCGAGAAGTATACCGACAAGGCGCAATTGTTGGAGGCGGTAGCCGATGTCGATGCACTTATCGTGCGCAGCGACAAGATTACGGCCGAAGTGATAGAGGCTGCCCGCCAGCTGAAGATCGTGGTGCGCGCCGGTGCAGGCTACGACAATGTCGATCTGGCCGCCGCTACGGCCCGCGGTATCGTGGTTATGAACACGCCCGGGCAGAACTCCAATGCCGTGGCCGAGCTGGCCATAGGTATGATGATCTATATGGCGCGCAACCGCTTCACCCCGGGCACCGGCTCGGAGCTTAGCGGCAAGCGGTTGGGTATCCACGCTTTCGGCAATGTCGGCCGGATCGTGGCTCGCTACGGCCGCGCTTTGGGCATGCAGGTGTCGGCTTTCGATCCCTTCGTAAAGGACGATGCGGTATTCGAGTCCGAGGGAGTCAAAAGGGTTGCTTCGGTGGAGGAGCTTTTCGCCGGCTGCGACTATGTGTCGCTGCACATTCCCGCAACTCCCGAGACGAAACACTCGATCGGATATGACCTGCTTATGAGTATGCCCGCCGGAGCTGCATTGGTTAATACGGCGCGCAAGGAGGTTATCGACGAGGAGGGCTTGGTCAAGGCTCTCTCGGAGCGTGAGGATCTCAAGTACGTGACCGATATCGCTGCCGAGAGACAGGCTGAGCTGGATGAGCGTTTCGGCAAGCGCGTTTTCGCCACCGCCAAGAAGATGGGTGCCGAGACTGCCGAGGCCAATATCAACGCCGGCTTGGCTGCAGCGCGTCAGACGATCGACTTTTTCGCTACGGGCAACGTGCGTTTTCAGGTAAACAAGTAGAATAACCGACAGGCGGACGCACAGTCCGCCTGCCTTAAAACTTCAGATTAATAATGGTTAAGATCAAACCGTTCAGGGCCGTGCGCCCGCCGCGCGAACTGGCTGCCGAGGTGGCTTCGCGCCCATACGACGTTCTCAACTCGGCCGAAGCCAAGGCCGAGGCAACGGAGCGTTCGCTGCTTCACATAATCAAACCGGAGATAGACTTCAACCCTATCGCCGACGAGCATTCGCAGCAGGTTTACGACAAGGCTGTGGAGAATTTCCGCCGCTGGCGTGAAAAAGGCTGGCTCGTGCAGGACGACGAGGAGAGCTATTATATTTATGCCCAGACGATGAACGGGCGCACTCAGTACGGACTGGCGATGTGCTGCCATTTCGAGGATTATCTCTCGGGTGCTATAAAGAAGCACGAGCTGACCCGTCCCGATAAGGAGGAGGACCGTATGATCCACGTGCGCAACCAAAGCGCCAATATCGAGCCAGTATTCTTCGCCTATCCGGCCAATGCCGAGATCGACGCTATCGTGAAGCGGATCGTCGAAAACGAGAAGCCTGAGTACGACTTCACAGCCGCCGACGGCTTCGGACATCATATGTGGCGCATTTCGGACAAGGCTACCAACGATCGCATTACCGAGATATTCGCGTCGATACCGGCTCTTTACGTAGCCGACGGTCATCACCGCACAGCCGCTGCGGCGCGCGTCGGTCAGGAGCGTATGAAGGCCAACCCCAACCATACCGGCAACGAGGAGTATTGCTACTTCTTGGCTGTGACATTCCCCGACAACCAACTGTCGATCATCGACTACAACCGTGTAGTGCGCGATCTGAACGGACTTACGCCCGCGCAGTTGGTTGAGAAGCTGAAGGAGTCGTTTGAAGTCGAGGATAAAGGCACGGAGATATATGCACCCGACCGCCTGCACAACTTCTCGATGTACCTCGAGGGCCGCTGGTACAGCTTGACGGCCAAGGCGGGCACCTATGACGACAACGACCCCATAGGCGTGCTCGATGTTACGGTGCTGTCGAATTTAGTGCTCGACCGCATTTTGGGCATCGAGGATCTGCGCACCTCGAAGCGCATCGATTTTGTCGGCGGAATCCGCGGGTTGGGAGAACTGAAGCGCCGTGTTGACAGCGGCGAGATGAAGGTCGCTTTCGCCCTATACCCTGTTTCGATGAAACAGTTGATAGACATAGCCGATACCGGCAACATTATGCCTCCTAAGACGACTTGGTTCGAACCCAAGCTGCGTTCGGGAGTCGTGATACATACATTCGAAGAGTAAAGCGAGAGGGGCTGCCTTCTGGCGGCCCCTTTCTGTTGCCGGTGCGTCTTATGACCGAGGGACGAAACGGATGTTTTGCGAACAAAAGATGAATTTTCGGGAAAAAAGATCGAATATTGTTGACGATTGTCCGCCGAAAAACGTATCTTTGTAGAAAATTATATTGTAGGCCTGATATTTAAATCGTAAGTAACTATGGCAAAAATCAAAGGAACTGTAATCGTGGATCACGAAAGATGCAAGGGCTGTGCCGTTTGTGTCGCGTCGTGTCCATTCGAAGTGTTGCGACTCGCCTCCGAGGTGAACGGTCGCGGTTACAATTACGTCGAGATGGCCGCTCCGGACAAGTGCACCGGATGTGCGAGTTGTTCGATTATCTGTCCGGACAGTTGTATAACGGTATATCGCCAAAAATTCGAGTAGAATGAATAACGAAGTGAAATTGATGAAAGGCAACGAAGTGATAGCCCACGCGGCGATTCGCTACGGTTGCGACGCCTACTTCGGATACCCTATCACTCCGCAGTCCGAGGTGATGGAGACTCTGATGGAGCTGCGTCCGTGGGAAACTACCGGTATGGTCGTACTTCAGGCCGAATCGGAGATAGCTTCCATCAATATGCTTTACGGCGCTGCCGGTACGGGCAAGCGGGTGCTTACCTCGTCCTCCAGCCCGGGCATAAGCCTTATGAGCGAAGGTCTGAGCTATCTGGCAGGCGCCGAGGTGCCCTGCGTTGTGGTCAACTGCCAGCGCGGCGGCCCGGGTCTGGGCACGATACAGCCCTCGCAGGGCGACTATTTCCAAGCTGTCAAGGGCGGCGGCCACGGCGACTTCCACCTTATCGTACTCGCACCTGCATCGGTGCAGGAGATGCATGATTTCGTGGCTGTGGCGTTCGATCTGGCCTTCAAGTACCGTAATCCGGCTATGATTTTGGCCGACGGCGCTATCGGTCAGATGATGGAGAAAGTGGTGCTTGCCCCGCAGCGTCCGCGCCGCACCAACGAGCAGATCGCTGCCGAGTGCCACGACTGGGCTTCATACGGCCGTCCCGCCGACCGCGCACGCAACGTGATCACCTCGCTCGAGCTGCAGCCCGATGCTATGGAGGCAATCAATCTGCGTTTGCAGGAGAAGTACCGCGCTATGGAGGAGGATGATGTTCGCTACGAGGCTATCGACTGCGACGATGCGGATTACGTGATCGTGGCCTTCGGTTCGTCGGCGCGCATCTGTTCGGCTACGGTCGAACTGGCCCGTGAGGAGGGCTACAAAGTCGGACTTCTGCGTCCGATCACGCTGTTTCCGTTCCCGAAGAAACCGATCGCAGAGTTGGCCGCCCGCGGCGTGAAGGGTTTCCTTAGCGTCGAGCTGAATGCCGGTCAGATGGTCGAGGATGTGCGGTTAGCCGTGAACGGCACGACACCGGTCGAGCACTACGGCCGTCAGGGCGGTATGATGTACTCCCCGGGTGAAGTTTATGAAGCGTTGAAAGAGAAAATTATAAACAGATAGAGTTATGGCTGAGGTTGAAATCAAACAGGAGAATCTGGTTCATACCCGTCCCAGACTCATTCGGGACAATATTATGCACTATTGCCCGGGATGCAGCCACGGTACGATCCACAATCTGATAGCCGAGGTTATCGACGAAATGGGCATCGCATCGGACTGTATCGGCGTTTCGCCGGTCGGCTGCGGCGTTTTCGCCTATAACTACATCGACATCGACTGGTTCGAGGCTGCGCACGGCCGTGCCTGCGCAGTCGCTACCGGCGTCAAGCGCGTACACCCCGAGAAGATGGTCTTTACCTATCAGGGCGACGGCGATATGGCTGCCATAGGTACCGGCGAGACGATACATGCCGCTGCTCGCGGCGAGAATATCGCGGTGATATATATCAATAATGCCATTTACGGTATGACCGGAGGACAGATGGCCCCCACTACCCTGCTGGGTATGAAAACCGCCACTACGCCCTACGGCCGCGATCCGCATCTGAACGGTTATCCGTACAAGATAGCCGATATGCTGTGTCATCTTGACGGCGTGGCGTACGTCACTCGTCAGAGCGTACACAAACCGGCCAATGTGCGCAAGTGCAAGGCCGCGATACGCAAGGCTTTCGAAAAGGCGATGGCCGGCAAGGGCTTTTCGCTTGTCGAGGTTGTGTCGACCTGCAACAGCGGCTGGAAAATGTCGCCCGTAGCGGCCAACCGATGGCTCGAAGAGAATATGATTCCGTTCTATCCGCTGGGCGACCTTAAGGATATTTAAACGATGCTACTATGAAGGAGACGCTTATTATAGCAGGTTTCGGAGGACAAGGCGTCCTCTCGATGGGTAAGATTTTGGCTTACTCGGGGGTTATGCAGGATTACGAGGTTACGTGGATGCCTTCATACGGACCCGAGATGCGCGGCGGTACGGCCAACGTTACGGTTATCATATCCGATCGGCGCATCTCATCGCCTATCGCACACCAGTTCGATACGGCGATAATTCTCAACCAGCAGTCGATGGACAAGTTCGAGAATATGATCCGCCCGGGCGGCACGTTGATTTACGACACCAACGGCATTACGCGCCATCCCGTGCGCACCGATATCACAGTCTATACGATCGACGCTACGGCCGAATGCGTCAAGATGGGCAATGCCAAGCTGTTCAATACGCTGGTGTTGGGCGGATATCTGCGCGTGAGACCGGTGGTTACGCTGGAGAACGTGTTCGAAGGTCTGAAACACTCGCTGCCCGAACGCGCGTGGAAAATGCTGCCTCAAAACGAGGAGGCCATACGCCACGGCGCTGAGATAATACGGCAGGTCCGATAAGGATAACGGATAAACGAACAGCACCCGAGAGCAACGGTCTCGGGTGCTGTTCGTTTGTTGCGTCGCGATCTCAGACGGCTTCCTTGACGTCCGCATTTATCTCGGCCGGGGAAGCGTCGGGCTGGGCCGGCTGCGTTTTGAGTATCTTGTATCCTGATGCCGCAACGAGTATCGACATTACGGGGCTTATAAGGTTGAATATGCAGTAGGGAAAGTATACGAATGTCGATACGCCGAGCACGGTCGATTGCGTCATACCGCACGAGTTCCAAGGGATCAATACCGAGCATACCGTGGCCGAATCCTCTACCGAACGGCTGAGCAGCTTCGGTTCAAGCCCCTGACGCCGGTACAGCTCCTTGAACAGATTGGACGACAGGATTATGGAGAGGTACTGGTCGCCGGTACACATATTGCAGAACAGGCCCGAGCAGACGGTCGATGCCACGATGCTGACCGTGCGGCGCACGAAGCGCAGGAAAAAGGCCGTGATGTTTGCCAGCATACCGCTGCCTGCCATTACCCCGCCGAAGCACATTGCGCAGACGATAAGCCATACGGTGTTGAGCATTCCGCACATTCCGTCGGTCGCGACCAGCTCGTCGAGTGCGGCATTACCTGTTTCTATTGCTGTCGAGCCATAGTAGGTGGTCATTATGCCGCGGAAGCCGGCCAAAAAACCTTCGCCGCCTGAGATGCGTGTGAGGATGTCGGGCTGGAATATGCACAGGAACAGACCTGCCAGCAGGCAGGAGGAGAATAGCGTTATTAATGCCGGCAGTTTGCGCACGATAAGCAGCAGCGTCACGAGCGGCACGATCAAGAGCCACGGCGTTATGTTGAATGTCGATCGCAGGGCGGCCGAAAATTCGGCTATCTGCGCCTGATCGGTTATCGAATGCGTGAATCCTACGACGGTGAATACGATCGAGGCGATAACGAACGACGGCACGGTGGTTATCATCATATAACGTATGTGCGTGAACAGCGGCGTTCCGGCCGAGGAGGAGGCCAGTACAGTGGTATCAGACAGCGGCGAGATCTTGTCTCCAAAATAGGCGCCCGAGATGATAGCTCCGGCGATCCAGCCCTCGTCGAAGCCCTGAGCCTGACCTATGCCGATCAATGCCACGCCTATGGTTGCGATCGTGGTCCACGAGCTGCCAGTCATTACTGACACTACGGCCGAGATGACGCAGCACGACACCGGAAACAGCTCAGGGTGCATAATCTCGAGACCGTAGCAGATCAATGCCGGCACTACCCCGCTAACCATCCACGAGCCGGCTATTGCACCGATAAGCAGCAGCATTATCAATGCCGAGCCGACGCTGTATATGTTTTTGGATATGGATTCCTCGAGCCGCTGCCACTTGACGCCGCAGCCGAGCATCGCGATAGCGACGCATACGGCGCTGGCAGCCAGCAGGGCAATCTGACTGCCGCCGGCGAGCGAGTCACTGCCGAAGGCGCGTATCACTGCGAACAGCAGCAGAACCAGTACGGCGATCGGGATGAACGATACCGCGACCGAGGGTTTTCGTGAAGCTGTCATCGGTCTAAACGAGGAACGTGTAATCGGCCGCATCGCGCAATCCGAGCAGCAGCTCCCTGACCGGCATACGACGTTTCCCTGCCAATTGTATATCTTCGATCGATATCCAGCCGTCGGCACAAGCCACTGCCAAGCGGGTGCGCCCGTCGGTATCCACCATGCCGGCTTTCGCGCTGTGGGCTTTCGGTTCGAATCGCGCGGCGAATATCTTGGCCGTGCCCGCTTCTTGGTCGTTGCAGTACAGCTGGCTCCATGCCGCGGGATATGGCGACAGCCCGCGAATAAAATCGATTATGCGTTTGCCTTCGGCGGTCCAGTCGATCCGACAGTCGTCCTTGAATATCTTCGGTGCGGGACGCAGCTCGCTGTCGGGTATGTGACTCTGCACGATCGGCGTGACGCTGCCCGATGCGATCTTCTCCACCGTATCGATCACCAATCCGCAACCCGTGTTCATCAACCGGTCGTAGAGCGAACCGACATTTTCGTCAGGGGCGATCGGAACCTCGATCTGTCCGATAATGTCGCCCGTATCTATCTTGTGATTGAGCATAAAGGTTGTCACGCCGGTTACGGTTTCGCCATTGATTATTGCCCAGTTGATTGGCGCGGCACCGCGATACTGCGGCAGCAGCGAGGCGTGCAGGTTGAACGTGCCCAAGCGCGGCAGCGCCCATACCGATTCGGGCAGCATTCGGAATGCTATGACTATGCCCAAATCGGGCTGCAGGGCCTGAAGCTCCGCCTGAAATTCGGGATCGCGCAGCTTGACCGGCTGCAGCACCTTCAATCCTGCCTCGACAGCATATCGCTTGACATCGCTCTGCTGGAGTTTCAGCCCGCGGCCGGCCGGTTTGTCCGGAGCGGTTATTACGGCCACGATGTTGTATCCGCCCTCGACGAGCGTGCGCAGCGATGCCACCGCGAACTCGGGCGTGCCCATAAAAACTATGCGTAAATCCTTTGCGTTCATTTGCTAATGTTTGAATAGTCCAAGCTTGTGGCCCATTACGGTCTCTTTGGTTTGGAGGTATTTCTCGTTGTAGCGGTTGGGCCGGATGATTATCGGCACGATCTCCTCGATCTTCAGGCCGTAACCCTCTAATCCGGCACGCTTGAGGGGATTGTTGGTCATAAGGCGCATCCTCTTGATCCCAAGCTCGCGGATTATGCTCGCCCCGACGCCGTAATCGCGTTCGTCGACGTTGAACCCGAGCCGCAGGTTGGCCTCGGCCGTATCGAGACCCTCCTCCTGAAGTTTGTACGCGCGGATCTTGTTGTAGAGACCTATGCCGCGCCCCTCCTGACTGAGATAGACGATAGCGCCCTTGCCTTCGCGCTCGATCATCCGCATAGCCTCGTGGAGTTGCTCGCCGCAGTCGCAGCGGCACGAGCCGAAGATATCCCCCGTAGCGCACGATGAGTGTACGCGGATCAATACCGGTTCATCCTCACTCCATTCGCCTTTGGTCAGTGCCACGTGCTCCAGTCCGTTGCTCTTCTGCCGGAATGCCGTCAGACGGAAAGTTCCCCATTCGGTCGGCATATCGACCGTTTCGCCCTTTTCGATGATGCTTTCGTCGCGCAGACGATATGCGATCAGATCTGCTATCGATATGATTTTCAATCCGTATTCACGTGCTATCTCAAGCAGCTGCGGCATACGCGCCATCGTACCGTCCTCGTTCATTATCTCGATCAGTACGCCGCCGGCTTTCAGTCCGGCCAAACGTGTCAGGTCAATAGCGGCCTCGGTGTGTCCCGGGCGGCGCAAAACGCCCTTGTTGCGGGCGCGCAGCGGAAAGATGTGCCCGGGGCGTCCGAGATCCGACGGACGGGTTGCAGGATCGACCAATGCACGGATCGTCTTGGCACGGTCCGAGGCCGATACGCCCGTGGTGCAGCCGTCGCCGAGAAGGTCGACAGCCACGGTGAAGGGGGTTCCGAGCAACGAGGTGTTGTTCTCCTCCATCATATTGAGTTCAAGCTCCGCGCACCGCTGCTCGGTGAGAGGCGCACATAGAATGCCGCGACCGTTGTGCAGCAGGAAATTGACTATTTCGGGGGTGATCTTCTCGGCCGCCACCACGAAGTCGCCTTCATTTTCGCGATCTTCGTCATCGACGACGATTATGACCTTGCCGTTGCGAATGTCTTCGACGGCCTCCTCTATCGTATTCAGTATTTTTTCTTTCATCTTCTTTTGAATCTGGCGGATATGTTTTTGAGTTTGGCAGCGAACTTTTCGGCGTGGGAGTAGTACCACTCCACGTTGAACAGATTCGAGTCGTTGGTAGCCTTGTACATAAGGAATACGGCCAGCGGGGTCAGTATGAATGTAGAGAGCCACATTCCGGAAAACGCATTCCAAGTGCCCTCTTTGGCCATCTTCTCACCGGTTATGCTTATGATATAGTAAATGACGAAAAAGAGCACCGACACCACGATAGGCATACCTAATCCGCCCTTGCGTATGATCGCACCCAAGGCGGCGCCGATGACGAAGAATATGACAATCGATACGGGCAGCGATATTTTGCGGTGCCACTCCACCTTGTTCTTGTACAGCTGGTTGATAGCCTCCTTGCTCGACGACTCGTCCCACGAGAACGACGCCCGTGATGCGGCGGCCGAGCTGCGAGCCTGCGTCCACAGATTCTTGCGCTGGTAGATGTCTAACCGTGCAATCGAGTCGTCGTACAGAACAGCCTTGAAGTTATGTTTGTCCACGTCGACTTTGATGCTGTCGGCGGCCGGCAATACGGTCGCATCCCTGTGGAACAGCTGTTCCTTGAGCAGCGGTTCGTAGGATCGTGTGGTGGTTATGGCGACGACCGATTCCAACGAATCTATCGACTGGTCCAGCTCGTTGATATTCTTGGTTTGGCTGGAGGTGAACATATCTGAGCTTGAACGTTCGAAATCGAATCCCGAGGTCGGTATGGCAGCATTCTGCTCCTCGAAGAACGAGCGGCGCAGGGCGCTTTTGTCATACCAGCCGTTGTTGCGGGTCTGCTCGTACGATTCGCCGTGATACAGCGTCACCATAAGGAACTTCTTGTCGTCCGACAAGCGTATGTAGCCCGAATCGGCAACGGTGGTGGTCATATTGCCGCTGGCGTTGCGGTTGTCGTATATCAATACGTCGCGCAGCAGTTTGGTCTCAGGCTCCTGCCTGCCCACGCGTATGCTCATATTCTCGACACCGTTGAAAAACAGTCCATCCTGAAACTCGAGCGCCTGCTTCTGCTGCTTGATGTCGTAGAGAATGCTGAACATCTTTTTGTTGGAGTACGGCACGAGGTTGTTGGCCACGAAAAAGCTGCCTACGGCCACGAAGAAGATCACCACGAGCAGCGGCTGCATTATGCGCAGCAGCGACATACCGGCCGACTTCATCGCCAGCAGCTCGTAGTTCTCGCCCAGATTTCCCATAGTCATAATCGCGGCGAAAAGCGTGGCCAGCGGCAGGCCCATAGGGATCATATTGGCCATAGCGTATGCCATAAGCTCTATGATGACACTCGTATCGAGTCCCTTGCCGACCAGTTCGTCGATGTACCTCCAAACGAAATTCATCATCAGCACGAACATCACTATCAGGAACGTGAGTATCATCGGTCCCAGATACGACTTGAGTATGAATTTGTGTATCTTTTTCATTCGGCTGCCGCAAGTTTGTTTTTGCTATGCAAAGGTAGCAGTTTTACCGCAATGAGCGCAAGGGTAAGTATGAATATTATCACTGCGCTCGGCGGAATTTCGAAATAATAGCTTGCCGCCAGTCCGATTACGTTGGCAGCCGATCCTGTGACAGCCGACCAGACGGCTATCGTACGGTACGATTTGCTCAGGCAGTTGACTATCACGGCGGGCATCGTGAGCAGCGATATGAGCAGTATTATGCCCATTACACGTATCGACAGCACTATCGTTACAGCCACCGCGGCAGCCATTGCATACGATATGAAACGGGTGGGAATGTTTTGGCTGGCGGCGTATTCGCGGTCGAAAGCCACGTACATCACCTGACGCATCCACCCCGCCGCACCCGCTGCCAGCAGCACGCACAGAACGGCAAGAGCCATGACATCGCCGCGCGTTACAGTTATGATGCTGCCGAAAAGGTATGCCGACAAGTCGCCGGACGAATATCCCGAACGAAGGTTCATAAATACGATGCCGATAGCCATACCCACCGACCACACGATACCTATGGCCGAGTCCTGCCTGATGCGGCCCCGTTCGGTCGCCCATTCGATGCCCAGCGCCGAGGCTACGGCGAAGATCATCGCGCCGACAATCGGGTCAGAACCGGCATACAATGCGATTCCCATACCGCCGAACGACGAGTGAGTGATGCCTCCGCTGAGGAACACCATTCTGCGTGCTACGACGTATGTGCCTATCAATCCGCACGCTATGCCGGACAGTATGCAGGCGTAAAAGGCATTGCTCAGATAGGAGTATTGCATTATGTCGCTCAAAAATTCCATCGTGCGTATTTTGATCGAATTTGCAAAGATACGAATAAGCAAAAGCAAAAACAAACGTGTCTGAATTTTGCCGAGCGACACGCGCGTCAGAAAGGGCGCGAATATATTTCCTGCGATTAAATTGCGGCACATAGAGCCGCGCGAGCCGCAGCCTCCGGCTGGCGGAGGCTCGCTTTGTTCGCCTCCGCAGGCTGCAACTCGCAACTTTGAGACGATAATTGCCCTCCGCCCCGTCGAAGCGGCATTTTGTTTTCGGCGGCGTTTTTTGTAAATTTGCACCGCTAATTATAAATCGGTATGACTGACAATATCGGCCGGCGGGTAAGTTTCCATACCCTCGGCTGCAAATTGAATTTTTCGGAAACTTCGACCCTTGCGCGGCAGTTCGAGCTTGGGGGTTACGTGCGTGTGGCTGACGAGCGCGATGCGGATGTATGCGTGATAAACAGCTGCTCGGTGACCGAGCATGCCGACAAGAAATGCCGTAATCTCGTGCGCCGGATCCATCGTCGCAATCCCGATGCCGTCATTGCTGTTACGGGATGTTACGCACAGCTCAAACCTAACGATATAGCCGCGATCGACGGCGTGGATATAGTGCTGAGCAACAATGATAAGGGCGAATTGTACAGACGCGTGGCCGAGCTGGCCGGAAAGCGCTCTACCCCATTCGTGACGAGTTGCGCGACGGAGGAGATAACCAACTTTTTCGCTGCATTCTCGAGCGGTGACCGGACGCGCGCATTCCTTAAGGTGCAGGATGGATGCGACTACAAGTGCGCCTACTGCACGATTCATTACGCGCGCGGTTCGAGCCGCAATATTCCGATTGCGGATTTGGTCGCTGAGGCCCGCCGCATAGCAGAGTTGGGTCAGAAGGAGATCGTGATCACCGGAGTGAATACGGGCGACTTCGGCCGCACTACAGGCGAGAAGTTCATCGACTTGCTGCGTGCGCTGGACGAGGTTGAGGGCATCGAGCGCTACCGCATCTCGTCGATCGAGCCGAATCTGCTCACCGATGAGATCATAGAGTTGTGCGCCCGCTCCGACAAGTTTCAGCCCCATTTCCATATTCCGCTGCAGAGCGGTTGCGACAGCGTGCTGGCGAGGATGCGCCGGCGTTATACCACAGCCCGCTATGCCGAGCGCATCGCCTCAGTACGCCGATTGATACCCGATGCCTTTATCGGTATCGACGTGATAGTCGGTTTCCCGGGCGAGACCGACGCCGATTTCGAAGCTACGTACACGTTTTTGGAGCAGCTTGCGCCGTCCTATTTGCATATTTTCCCATTTTCGGAGCGGGCCGGCACGCCGGCGGTCGATCTCGACGGCAAGGTGCCGCCTCAGGTTGCTAATGCGCGTGTCAAGCGGCTGGAGGAGTTGTGCGGTCGTCTGCATCACGATTTCTGTGCGAACCGTCTCGGTCAGCAGGCCGAAGTGCTGTTCGAAGGCCCGTGCAAAGGCGGTATGATGTCGGGCTTTACCGGCAATTATATCAAGGTCAAGGCACCCTACGACCGCTCGCTGATAAACCGCATAGTAAAGGTGCAGCTCGATTCGATAGAGGATAATTGCGATGTGATTGCGCATTTGTCGTAGAAATTGACTATATTTGCGGATTAGTGTAAGGTTATGCGAAAGACTTATGACAGGATTGCGTAAAAAAGCCGTTACCGGTTTCGGCTGCATCGTTCTGCTGCTGGCTTTTTCGGGCGTGGTGTCGATGCTCGAGCTTGGCCGCCTGAGCCGTGACGCCGAGTTTATTTTCGGTGTCAGCCAACGTAATGTGGAGCTGGCGCAGGATATGTTCGACGCCGCTCAGAATCAACATACGGCAATAATGCACGTGGCCGTGTTCGGTCAACACGACTACGCCGACAGCTGCCGGCTGAGTACACAACGTTTGGCCGTGGCGCTGGAGCAGGCGCGCGAGGAGATATACGATGCCTCGTCGCTCGACACGCTCGCCGCGGCGGCCGGCCGGCTGACTGTTACCGTGGATAACTATCTGGCGGTCGAGCAGCCGTCGGAGCGCTCGGATTCGGCCGTCCGCGCGAATGCGTCGTGGTATACCACCCGATACGAAAACGACTATGTGGCGTTGAATAAGGCTATAAAGAACTATCTTACCTCGATGCAGGGAACGCTGGCTCCGCGTACCGAACTGCTGAAGAAGAATGCCTACCGTGCGGTTATGCCGGTGCTTATGTCGTTAATAGTTACCATATTGATAGTGCTGATGCTCTATTATTTCGTCAACAGTTACGGCGTATGGCCTATCGTCGAACTGAACAAACGCTTGGACGATTACCTGAAGTTCAAACTGCCGTTCACGGTCAAGGGCGAATTTGTGGACGAGATAGCGTCGATAAAGGAGCAGATCGAGGTGCTGATAACCCGCAGCCGCAAACGTATGGACGAATAACCTATTGCAGGAAGCGATGAGACTGGGTATCATATTGAAATATATCGGCATCGTGATGCTGTTCTTGGCGCTGTTTATGCTCGCGTCGGCCGGCGTTTCGTATCTCAACAAGATGGATACGGCATTCTATCCGCTGCTGATATCGTTTATGTTGACTTCGGTGCTCGGCGTCTTTCCTGTGATATTCGTGGAGAAGAGCGAGAATGTGGCCGTAAGCACCAAGGAGAGCTACTGCATCGTGGTGGGTGCGTGGCTGCTGGCCTGCGTGGTCGGGATGTTTCCCTACTTGATTTGGGGCGGCGAGTTTTCGTTGGTCAACGCATGGTTCGAGAGCGTTTCGGGCTTCACCACCACCGGTGCCTCGATTCTCAACGATATAGAGGATTTGCCGCGCGGACTGCTGTTCTGGCGTTCGACGACCAACTGGATGGGCGGTGTCGGCGTGGTGATGTTCGCCATGTTAATCCTGCCGTCGCTCGGAAGGAACAAGGCTTCGCTGACCAACCTCGAGGTGTCGGCTATGGCCAAGGACAATTACCACTATCGTTCGAAGCAGTTGATCCGAATACTGCTGTCGGTGTATATCGGCCTGACCGTGCTCTGTATGCTCTTCCTGAAGCTCGCCGGTATGACGTGGTTCGATGCCTGCACGCACGCGATGTCGTCGGTTTCCACGGCCGGTTTCAGCACCAAAAACGCAAGCGTCGGTTTCTTCGACAGTCCGGCTATCGAAATCATACTGATGATTACGATGTTCGTGGCCAGCATACATTTCGGACTCGTATTCGCAACCATTACCGGCAGGCATAACAATATGTTCCGCTCGGAGATCGTACGCCGTTACTTCCTTACCCTGCTCGCGTGCGGCATTCTTATAGCCATAAGTCTGCGTATTGCAGGTATATACGACGCTTTCCCGACAGCCCTGAGACATTCGATCTTTCAGGTAGTCTCGATCTCGACCACTTCGGGCTTCGCTACGGCTGACAGCAATACGTGGACGTCGTTTGCCATAATGATAATAATATTCCTGTCGCTTATCGGCGGGTGTGCCGGTTCGACTGCCGGAGGTCTGAAATTCGACCGCTTAATTTTGGCAGTCAAGGCGGTCAAGGCACGCATCTTACAGCAGCAGCACCCCATGGCCGTGGTGAAGATCAAGATGAATGGCGCCATTCAGCGTACGGACACCATCGAATATGTGATGTCGTTTATTGTGATCTACTTTCTGTTGATCGCCGTGGGCGTCTTCGTGACTACGTTGTGCGGCGTCGATCTGCTTACAAGCTGCACGTCGGCCGTCTCTTGTATTTCGAATGTCGGCCCCGGGTTCGGCGTTGTCGGTTCAGTCAGCAACTTCTCGTCGCTGCCGGTGGTTGTGAAGTTGATGGATACGATACTGATGCTTTTCGGCCGTCTGGAAATTTTCGGTTTGATACAACTCTTCTTAATTAAATGGTGGGTTTAAATAGATGATGAAACACTGGTCATACATATTAATATCGGTCTTTGCATTCGCCTCCGCCGGCGCCTCGGCCCAGCAGCCGGCCGTTAAGGCGCGCATCGTGGGGTTAGAAACCAACGAGGAGTATATGACTTTGCTTGCTGACGGCTACCGTCTGCAGCAGCAGGAGGATTCGATCGTGCGGGTGGTCGAGCAGACACGAAAGCGTTTCGCCGACGATCCCGAAAATCGAGCCGCGTACGGCGAGACCATTATCGACCTCGAGGAGCGGGTTTTCGATATCCGCAACCGAAAAGGTGACATCTTCAGCCGTATCAATACGATCGAACAGGATTGGCTCATAGCGAGTATGGAGACGCCTGCCGATTCGGTGACGGTCGCCGAGACTGTCGACAGCACGGCCGTCGAGCCGGTGCAGCAGGTCGGCCGGTTAGTCGATTATCCGCTTTTTGCCGAGACGCTCGGCGAGAACGATCTGCAGGCACTCAGGCAGGCACAGGACGATGAACTTAAGGTCGTGGAGTATATAAATATGTTCAGCGAGAACCACACGGCGATGCAGTCGATCAAGGAGCAGTACGAGCAGACGCAGGATGCTGCCGAGGCGGCCCGCATATACTCCAACTACAAAGTGTTAGGCGGTTTATGTGAAGCGTTGAATGATTCTATCGCGCAGCGTTGGAACAGGATATTCGATGCCAAGAGCTATGCCTACAATCTGTTGCTCGAAAAGAACCGCAACGAGGAGTTGCTCGAGCGCAACGAGCGCGAGCTGGCCGAGGCCATACGCCTTTTCGCCGAGGAGCGGGGACAGTATGCTTCCGATGCATTGTGCTCGTACTTCAATACCAAGAAGACTATGGTGAACTGCGAGATCGAGCTGGCGCGTATGTTCGGTCTCGGACTGGTGCAGGATTCGCTGTCGTCGATCTCGGCGCAGCTGGCGAAGATCGACTACCGGCTGCCCAAGGTCGAGGTCGAGGAGCGCTATTTCTTGGCATACGAGCCTATCGGGGTGTCGTCGCCGTCGCGGTACAATTCGCGTAATCCGATACCCGAATGCGAGGTTTACGAACACGGTACGATATACCGTGTTGTGCTGGGCACCTTCTCCGTAAAACAACAGCCGTCGATATTCCGCGGCGTGTATCCCATATATTTCCTGAAAACCGACGACGACAAGTACCGCTATTTCGCAGGCGGTTTCGCCACTGAAGCCGAAGTGGACGAGGCGCAGGTGAAGCTGAAGAATATCGGTTTCCGCCGCCCCGAAGCTGTCGTATGGCGCGATGGCGTATATTCCAATTTGGTCGAGGAACGTGCGGCGGCAGAATCTGCCGAGCGGCTGTACCGTGTCGAGATCGCCGGACTCGAATCGGTGACGCCCGAGTTGCGGCAGGCAATAGATTCGGTAGCGATAGGCAAGGATATCACCCGTGTCGACGGCCGGTTCATCGTGCTGCCGTTCGCTGTGCGCGAGCAGGCCGAGCAGGTTGCCGATGTGGTCTCGCAGTCGGCAGCAGGAGCCGACGCGACCGTCGTTGAGATCGAGGTTGAGCAGCCGGCGCCGGAGGAGTAATTCCCTGCCATGCAACCGCTCCTGCAGCAGAAAATTGCGGTTGCAGTAAGGTGTAAGGCGTCCGCTGCAGCATTCGGCAGGTGCATTGCGGTGCGCAAATAGTCGATTTATGCACATTTTCTGTTGAAAAGAGAACGTATTGTTTAGGTTTCCGAATATTTTAATTATCTTTACGGAAACTTATACGGTATATTATGTTCTGGATCGTACTTCTTATCATTTTCGGAGTGTTGTTTTTGGTGACCGAGCTGCTTCTGCTGCCCGGAGTGTCGGTGGGTGCATTGCTTGCTTTGGTATGCGACGCAGCCGCTGCGTACATCGCATTCGTCAGATTCGGCTCTACCGCCGGCTGGATCGTGGTTGGCGTCGTAATCGCGATTTCGATCGTGGCGACTGTTATTTCCTGCCGCACCGATACGTGGCAGCGGCTCTCGCTCCGTCAGCAAATAACCTCGTCGAGCAGCGAGACGCCGTCGCAGCTCGATATCCACGTCGGCAACCGCGGCGTGGCCGTTACCCGTCTCGCCCCTATGGGCAAGGTTGAGATCAACGGCAAGACCGTCGAGGCCAAGGCTGTGTCGGCATTCATCGACCAGCGTTCCGCGGTCGAAGTCACGGGCTGCGAGAACTCCAATGTGATTGTGAAGCGTGTGGACGAGTAATTCCGGCGCAAATTGTCAAAAGTAAAATAACAACTTTAAAATCAAAATACTATGGAAGGATTTGAAGGCGCTGGTTTCATTGCGTTAATGTGTTTCGTGGGACTGGTGTCCCTAATGTTGATATTCTATTTCATCCCTGTGGGCTTGTGGTTCTCGGCCTTGGTGTCGGGCGTGAAGATCAGTTTGGTGCAGCTGGTGCTTATGCGCTGGCGCAAGGTCCCGCCCTCGACTATCGTCTCGGCTATGATCGAAGGTACCAAAGCCGGCCTGAAACTCAATGCCAACGAACTCGAAGCGCACTACCTCGCGGGCGGCAACGTGCCGAATGTGGTGCACGCATTGGTGTCGGCGCAGAAAGCCAATATTCACCTCGATTTCCAAATGGCTACGGCTATCGATCTGGCCGGCCGCGATGTGTTCGAGGCTGTGCAGATGTCGGTTAACCCCAAGGTTATCAATACGCCTCCCGTAGCTGCTGTGGCCAAGGACGGTATTCAGTTGATCGCCAAGGCGCGTGTCACGGTTCGTGCCAACATCAAGCAGTTAGTCGGCGGTGCCGGCGAGGAGACTGTGCTGGCGCGTGTAGGCGAAGGCATCGTGTCGAGCATCGGCTCGGCTGACACACATAAGATCGTGCTGGAGAATCCCGATTCGATCTCTCGCGTGGTGCTCGAGAAGGGTCTCGATGCCGGAACGGCATTCGAAATACTTTCGATAGATATCGCCGACATCGATGTGGGCAAGAATATCGGCGCCGAACTGCAGATGGATCAGGCCAATGCCGACAAGAATATCGCTCAGGCCAAGGCAGAGGAGCGTCGCGCTATGGCTGTGGCGCTGGAGCAGGAGAACAAGGCGAAGGCTCAGGATGCCCGTGCCAAGGTGATTATGGCCGAGGCGGAAATTCCGCTGGCTATTGCCGATGCGTTCCGCTCGGGCAATCTCGGCATTATGGATTATTACCGGCTGAAAAACATTCAGGCCGATACCACTATGCGCGAGACTATCGCCAAGCCAGAAAAGAAGTAGCATCGAGAATCTATATATACGTATCGCCCCTGCTGGAATAGTATCCGGCAGGGGCGACTGTATTATTAATTATTCGGCGGCAGTTTCTTCGCGGTATATCCTGTCGAATGCCGAGCGCAATGCCTGCTCGTCGGCAATCACTCTGCGCAGTTCGGCCAGCCGGACCCTGTTGTCAGACTCGGGGATATATAGCTGCAGATAGCCGCCCTCGGCGTACTTCTCGTGCAGGTGGGCGCGGAATCGGCGGAAATGTTCTTCCGGTCCGTACTGCGGATAGTTGGCCAAACCGTATTGAACGGTGCGTCGCAATGTAGTGCCGGTATCGATTACACGGTCGGCTTCGGCAACGATGCGTCCGTAGATGCTGCGCGGAGGGCGTCCGGCGGATGCCCGATGATCTTCGGCGGCACAGGCGATGATCTCGATGCTTTCGGCGTCGAACCATTGTCTGAGACGGATGTCCCCACGCACGATGCGGCCCGATACTGTATGATGCGTCGGACGGCCTTCGCACAGTCCGAGGTCGTGATATGCTGCAGCGGCAAGCACCATTGCCCGATCGACCGGATAGTACTCGGCCAGCCGCAGACTTTCGGCTATGACAGTTTTTGCGTGGTCGATGCCGTGCGCCCGATCGAATGATGCGTATCGGGGGATGATCTCCGTTTCGATGTATTGCAGCAAAGAGTTATCCATAGTCTATCGAAAAAGAACCGGCCTTGCGGGCCGGTTCGGTGTATTGGTATTCTGTATGATGCTATTCCTTTACACAGCGCACTTGATAACCGCCGGCACGGTAGCCCGAGGTGGCGTTGTCGATGCCGTCGCGGTTGAAGTAGAGGCTGAGCGATTTGTTGTCCGATGCGGCCGAGCAGCTCCAGTAGTAGCCGGTCCAAAGCGTGCCGTCAGCATTGACATTGGTGAGCGCACCGCGCGAGAAGCTGCGGCGGCCGGCTGCAGGATAGAAAGTATCTGAGCTGTCGAACGAGAATGTCCAGCCGCTCTCGAACCCGCCGGCAACCGAAGATGCGACACCGTTCCAAAGTGAGTTGGAGGGTACGCGCCAGCCGTAGGGGCAGGGATCGTACATACTTTTGGCGGTGCTCCACAGCGACGAGTCGTGTGATGAATAGAGCCAGTCGTATCCGCTCGCCTCGACGCCGGTAATGATCCTTGTGGGGTTGGCCGTTGCAAACTCTATCGTGCCGGTCTCGGCGTCGCTCGCTATCGCGGTGAAGGCGATTTTGCCGCCGGTGCTCGAGTAAGTCGGAGCGTTGGAGGTGGATGTTGCGGTGGCGCTCATAATAAGAGGATCCTTGCGGCCCCACTGGTAGAACAGACCGAACGAGGAGTGCAGGTCATCGCCGCCCGAAGCGCCCATTGCGCCGAGGTTGCGCGTCATTGCTGTTTCGCCGTTGGGATAGACGATGTTGTCGGTTTCGGGATCGTATGCCGTGAGCCACAGGTGCCAGCTCCAGAGTATAGTGCCGTCGGCATCCTTTACGGCTATCACCGCATTGCCTTCGACTATCTTGCCATTCTCCTCGGTAGTGCGGAATGTCACGTAGTCACCCTCGAGCATTACCGATTCGATCAGGTTCGTGCTGCTTTGCCATACTAAGGCTGCCGAGTGCGGCACCCCTGTCGACTGGTTGGAGTTGCCCTTTACCGTCGCTTTTAACAGGTAGCGCACGGCCGGACCGGATAACAAAAAGCAGTTGGCCGTGTGGGTAATCACAGTTGCCGGCAGTGTCGCGGCGGTTATCTGTGCGGCTACAGTGCGGTCTCCGTTCACCGCGGCTATTTTGAGCGTGCCGCTCTGCACTTCGCCCTCTTTGGTCGGGGCCTTGACTGTCAGTTTGGAGTTCGACACGAACCGGGCCGACCATCCCTCGGGCAGCTCGGTCACGCTGTACGACTTCACGCCCGACATCGTGATGCCGAAGTCGATCGTCTGGCCGTAGTCGAAATATACGGTGTTGGGCGTATTGACGAACAGGATTTTCAGATCGTCTTCATCCTTGTCGCACGCCGTGAACGAGAGTACGGCGGCAAGTGCGATGCACAATGCGGATAATGATTGTTTGAATATTGTCATCTTGCACAAAGTGTTTTCGAAATTCTTCGCAAAGGTATCAAATTACCGCATAATTCCCAACCCGCGACGGTTTTTTGGAAAGAATTATTACGATTAGCCAACTAACGATTCACAAATGCAGTTTATTGTGGCCGAAAGCGGATTTGTGATCGGCCGGCTGAGGATAGTGTATCAAAATTGCAGCCAAAGGCCCTCGCGGCTTCGCCTGAGAGCGCCGATTTTGCCGTATTGCGGAAAATGGTTATATTTGCCCGACAGAGAAATAGGACTATTGGCAATGAAGACTATCGATCGCAGCGAGGCGCGCCGTCTGCATATATTGCTGCTGGCAGCAGTGTGTCTTTTGGCATTTTTCGTAAACAACCGCGTTTTCCATACCGATATTATGGAGTCGCGCAATATCATTACGGCCCGCGAAATGGTTTACGACGGTCATTGGATCGTCCCCACGATGAACGGCGAGCTGCGCCTCGAGAAGCCGCCGCTGCCGACGTGGGCCGCTGCGGCGGTGGAGTTCGCGGCACCCGACAACATCGGTGCGCAGCGTGCCGCAGCGGGCGTTATGGCCGTGATGCTTGTCGTGTTCTTCTATCTGCTGTGTCTGCGCCTCTCGCGCGATTCTGACTATGCGTTCATCGCTTCGATAGTGCTCTGCACCTCGTACAACATAATCCTTATGGGACGCACGGCTTCGTGGGATATATGGTGTCACGCCACGATGATGGGCGCCATATATTTTATGTATATGGCCATTGAGGGCAAAGGCCGGCAGACCGGCCGGTTCCTGCTCGCCGGCACTATGCTCGGACTTTCGTTTATGAGCAAAGGACCAGTGTCGTTCTATGCGCTGCTGCTGCCGTTTCTGGTTGCCTATTTCGCCGTTTGCCGCCCGTCGATGTACGGCAAGTGGCGCGGCGTGGGGCTTATGATGCTCGCTTTTGTTGTGGTGGGATTCTGGTGGTACGGAGCCGTTTACGTGTTCCACCGCGACGAGGCTTTGGCCGTGCTCGGCAAGGAGTCGGCCTCGTGGTCCAATCACCACGTGCGGCCGTGGCACTACTACTCCACTTTCTTTGCCGAAACGGGCGTGTGGGCGCTCGCACTGCTGACGGCGCTGCTGTTCCCGTACTGGCTGCGCAAACTCCCCGCATCCGCAAAGAAAGAGTATCTCTTTTCGCTGGCTTGGACCCTGTTGATCGTATTTTTCCTGTCGCTGATGCCTGAGAAGAAAAACCGCTATCTGCTACCGATGCTCATTCCGGCAGCTATGACGGTGGCGCAGATACTCCTGTGGTGGATCCGGCGTTTCGCTTCGCGCGAGGACTCAGCTTCAGACCGCTGGCTGTACGGCGTGAATGCGTGGCTGCTTGCCGTTGTGGTTATGGCTCTGCCCGTATTGGCCTACTTTTTCGTATATCGCTCCGGCTCGATGCCTGCCGTGCGGTTCGTGTCGGTTGCGGCGGCATTCTTCGCCGTGGGCGTATGGCTCGTCTTTGCAGCCGTAAAGCGCCGCCCGCGGGCTATGCTCGGCGGCGTGGCGGTCCTGTTCGCTGTGGCCGAGTTGCTGGCTATGCCGGCCATAGGATCGCTCGCGAACAATCGGAATTACAAGAGCATAAGGGCTACGCGGCAGATCGAGGCGCTGGACGGTCTCGCATTTGTCCACCCTGACAGCGAGGAGCTGCGCATAGATGTGGTCTACGAGACCGGCCGAAAGATTCTGCCTATGGATTTGACTGATTCGGCAGCGGTATATCGTGCTGTGCCGTTCGTGCTCGTGTCGCAGCACAGGGCCGAGGAGTTGATTCCTGCGGCACTGCTCGAGGGCTTGGAGTGCCGCTTCATCGACCGCTACGACGACAACCGCCAGCAGCCGAGCGACAAGCACTACACACCTATATTTATAAATAACGTTACACTGATCGACCGCCGCGCTCAATAGAGCACTATCGGATCGTATGCGATGATGTTGCCCTCGCGGGTGAGCGAGACTTCCCGTCCGGTTGCGTCCGACACTTTCGTGACGCTGATGCCGCTGTTCTGCTGGATGAATTCAAGTGGGTTGCGCAGCATCCGCATTGTCATTGCGCCCATTTTTTCACGTGTGGTGCGTTTGGCGTCGGGCTTGGTCGCATATAGCGGCTTTTCGATTGCGGCGATAGCTGTCGCCTCGAACGAGAACCGCCCCTCGGCGTCGGCGCGCAGAATCAGTCCGGGCAGTCCGTGCAGTTTCCACGGTCCTTCGGCTAATGGTATCTCCTCGGTGAAATATACCGTCCACAGAAGACCACTGTATTGCGCCGTCGCTTTGCGGCAGCGATACGAAATGATGGTTGCGGTATCCTCCCCGATACTCCACTCAATCCGGTCGGTGGGTTCGGTATAGTAATATTGATTCCCTATCTTGGCCGTCACCGTGGTCTGGCCGTCGGCATTTCGTGCGACGCTCCACTTCTCGCCGCCGCGCAGGCTTCCCATATTGGCCATTGTCATGGCGAACATGGTTTCTTCGTTTCGGCTGTATGCAGCCATAAGCGAGTCTGCGCGCTCGGTGGCTAACGACAAAAAGCATGAATTTCGTCCCGAGGTCCGGAGCACCATTTCGTCGCTATTGATCTTGCACGTCGATGTGGTGTCGGTGCTGTATGTGAAGGTGTAACGGCACTCGATGCGCATCGTGTCGAGTATTCCGGCCGGTTTTGCAGAGTGTGCGGTCGAGACTGTTGCGACTGCAATTGCAATGATTAATAGCTTTTTCATATTATGTTCAAGATTAGTCTGCCGGCTACCTTGCCAGAAGCGTGTCGAGGTCCTCGAAAAACGAGGGGTAGGATTTGGCTACGCATTCGGCGCCTTCGATAGTTATGGGGCTGTCGGCTGTGAGCGCCGCTACGGCCATCGACATAGCTATGCGGTGGTCGCCGTGGCTTGCGATGCGGCAGCCGCGGATCCTGCCGCCGTGTACGCGCATTATGTTGCGCTGCGACAGATCGACCTCGATGCCGGCCTTGGCATACTCCTCGCACAGGGTGAGTGCGCGGTTGCTCTCCTTGTGCTGAAGACGTTCGGTGCCGCAGATGACCGATGTGCCTTTGCAGTTGGCCGCCAGCGACACAAGAGCCGGAAAGAGGTCGGGCGAATTGGTAGCGTCGAACTCGAAGGCGTTCAACTCGCGGCGGCGCACCCGAATCGCCGTGTCGGTGGACGAGACTTCGGCACCCGCATCGATAAGCGCACGGATGATCGCCGTGTCGGCTTGAAGCGATGTACGGCTCATATTATCGACGGTAACCTCGCCGGCGACGGCTCCTGCGACGAGCATCGGCGCCGCTCCGCTCCAGTCACCCTCTATCCGATAGTTTGCGGCGCGGTAGCGCTGGTTGCCCTCGATGAAAAATTCGGTGTAATCCTTGTGCAGGATCTCGACTCCGAAACGCCGTGCCGTGTCGATAGTCATATCGATGTACGGCAGACTTACGGGATTGTCCACATATATGGTTGTATCGTGTTGCGCCATAGGCAGCGACAGCAGCAGCCCCGTGAGAAATTGCGAACTGATCGACCCGTCCACGCGCACCTTCCCGCCGCGAATAGGACCCTTGACTTGTATGGGCAGGTATCCGCCGCCGTCGAGCACCTCGACGCCAAGACGGCGCAGCGGCTCGATCATCATCGATATGGGGCGGTAGCGCATCGTGCCCTCACCCGTGATCGTTATCGGTATGTCGCACAGCGAAGCCAGCGGTGTGAACAGACGTGTCGAAAGCCCCGATTCGCCTACGCGGAGTTCATTGCCGCGCGGTGAGAGACCGCCCTTTACGATGCAGGTGTGAGGCTCGGTGCTGCGCACCTCGGCACCCAGCGTCTCGATGCAACGCAGGGCCGAGCGGGTGTCGTCGCACAACTCTAAATTGCCGATCACGGATTCGCCCTCCGAGAGCAAAGCCGCGGCGAGCGAGCGCTGTGCGTAGCTTTTCGAACAGGGAGGCGTGACGTGACCCCCGACTGCGGCGGGTGTTACCGAGCGTTCCATTATCTGAGTTTGAAATCCTTGCCCAAGTAGACCTTGCGCACCTGCTCGTCGCTGGCCAACTCTTCGGCCGAACCCGCTTTCAGAATGCGTCCCTCGAACAGCAAATAGGTGCGGTCAGTTATCGACAGGGTCTCGTGGACGTTGTGGTCGGTGATGATTACACCTATATTTTTATTCTTTAATGTGGCGACGATACTTTGGATGTCCTCCACGGCTATCGGGTCGACGCCGGCGAACGGCTCGTCCAGCAGAATGAACTTGGGATTGATCGCCACGGCACGTGCGATTTCCGTGCGGCGCCGTTCGCCGCCAGAGAGCTGTATGCCGAGGCTCTTGCGCACCTTCTGCAGACGGAATTCCTCGATCAGATTCTCGGTGCGTTCGCGCTGATACTCCTTCGAGTAGGATGTCATTTCGAGCACGGCGCGAATGTTGTCCTCGACGCTCAGCTTGCGGAATACCGAAGCCTCCTGTGCCAAATAGCCCACGCCCATCTGTGCGCGGCGGTAGACAGGCTCGGAGGTAAGCTCGGTCACGCCCTCTTCGGTCTCGAGAAATATGCTGCCCTCGTTCGGCTTTATCAGGCCCACGATCATATAGAACGTGGTGGTTTTGCCGGCACCGTTAGGCCCGAGCAGACCGACGATTTCGCCCTGCTGGACGTCGATCGAGACGTGGTCGACTACCGTGCGGGTCTTGTATCGTTTGACCAGATTCTTGGTGAATAGTCTCATTGCGATAAAAAAATTTCTACAAAGTTAGTTTTTTTTCCGAAAATGCAGTATCTTTATCTCAAATTTGATTCAGTGTAAACATTTATATGGCGGACGCATTACACAACGTGTTGCACGATAAGTTGAAAGAATATTTCGGCTTTACATCGTTCAAAGGATACCAAGAGGCTGTTATTAAAAACGTTCTTGCGGGGAAGGACACTTTTGTACTGATGCCGACCGGTGGCGGAAAATCGCTCTGCTACCAGCTGCCAGCGCTAATTATGGACGGCGTGGCGATCATTATATCCCCGTTGATCGCCCTGATGAAAAATCAGGTCGATGCGATGCGCACCTTCTCGACCGAGTCGGGCGTGGCGCATTTTCTAAACTCGTCGCTCAACAAGACGGCGGTCAATCAAGTGCGCTCAGATGTGCTTTCGGGCAAGACCAAACTGCTCTACTTCGCACCCGAGTCGCTGACCAAGGAGGACAATGTCGAGTTCCTGCGCAAGATCAAAATATCGTTCTACGCTATCGACGAAGCACACTGCATCTCGGAGTGGGGTCACGACTTCCGTCCCGAGTATCGCCGCATCCGACCGATCATAAACGATATCGGCGCCGCACCGCTAATAGCCCTCACGGCTACGGCTACCCCCAAGGTCCAGATGGATATTCAGAAGAACCTCGGCATGCAGGATGCGACGGTGTTCAAGTCGTCGTTCAACCGGCCAAATCTGTATTACGAGATACGGCCCAAGCACGATGCTTCGAAGGAGATAATAAAGTTCATCAAGCAGAACGAAGGCAAGTCGGGCATCATATACTGTCTGAGCCGCAAGAAGGTGGAGGAACTGTCTGAACTGTTGGTGGCCAACGGCATAAAGGCTCTGCCCTATCATGCCGGTATGGATGCTGCCACGCGCGCCAACAATCAGGATGCCTTTCTTATGGAGAAGGTCGATGTTATCGTGGCCACGATCGCTTTCGGTATGGGTATCGACAAGCCGGACGTGCGCTACGTGATACATTACGACATACCCAAGAGCCTCGAAGGCTACTATCAGGAGACCGGCCGTGCCGGCCGCGACGGCGGCGAGGGCCGCTGCATAGCCTTCTACAGCTACAAGGATATCCAGAAACTCGAGAAGTTTATGCAGGGCAAGCCTATCGCCGAGCAGGAGATCGGCAAGCTGCTGCTGCAGGAGACGGTGTCGTATGCCGAGAGTTCAATATGCCGCCGCAAAACGCTGCTGCACTATTTCGGCGAGGAGTACGACGAACCCAACTGCGGCAATTGCGACAACTGTCTGCACCCCAAACCGCAGATCGACGGCAAGTCGTCGACCCAGTTGATGCTCAAGACGCTGCAGTTCATTGGCGACAAGTTCAAGGCCGACTATTTGGTGAATATCCTGATAGGCAAGGTCACGGCGCTCAACAAGAGTTACGGCCACCACAACTGCGAGCTGTTCGGTGCCGGTGCCGACCACGACGCCAAGTATTGGGGCGCCGTAATACGTCAGGCGCAGATACTCGGTCTGATCGACAAGAATATCGAGAACTACGGACTGCAGTCGATCAACGACAAGGGCCGCTCGTATATCAACCTGCCGTTCCCGATAATGATAACCCTCGATCACGACTATGACGAGGAGGAGAAGGAGATCGAGGCGGCGGCACCTGCCGGCCGCGGCGGTGCGGCGGACGAGGAGCTGTTCGCGATGCTCAAGGATCTGCGCAAGAAGGTGGCCAAAAAACACGGCTTGCCGCCTTTCGTGATATTCCAAGACCCGTCGTTGGAGGACATGTCGATCCAGTACCCGATAACCATCGAGGAGATGCAGAACATCACCGGCGTAGGCGTGGGCAAGGCCAAGAAGTTCGGTGCCGAGTTCATCGATCTTATCAAGCGCTATGTCGACGAGAAGGACATCATGCGGCCTCAGGATATGGTGGTCAAGAGTATCGGCAACAAGAGCGGCAACAAGATATTCATCATCCAGTCGATCGACCGCAAACTCGACTTCGAGGATATCGCACGTGCCAAGGATCTGGAGTTCGACGAGCTGCTGACCGAGATAGAGGGCATCGTCAACTCGGGTACCAAGCTCAACATCAGCTACTACATCGACGAGTATATGGACGAGGACAAGGCCGAGGAGATATACCTCTATTTCAAGGAGGATGCCGAAAGCGACTCGATCGAGGAGGCCGAGAATGAGCTGGGTCCCGACTTTACCGAGGAGGAGATACGATTGGTGCGCATCAAGTTCATTTGCGAACAGGGTAATTGACGATAACAAAGACAGTATGCCCGAAGTCCGAGCCAAAAAATCTCTCGGCCAGCACTTCCTGACCGATCTGAATATAGCGCGCAAAATTTGCGATTCTCTCTCTGGCGGCAGTGCCGAAGCGCCGGCACCTGTGCTCGAGGTCGGTTGCGGTATGGGCGTACTGACGCAATTCCTGCTCCGTCGCGACGATATAGTAACGTTCGGCGCCGAGATCGACGGCGAGAGCGTCGATTATCTCAATGAGCACTACCCTGCTTTCTCGCCGCGTCTGCTGAGGGGCGATTTTCTGCAGATGAACCTCTTGGAGCGATTTCCGGACGGCGTGCGCATAATCGGCAACTTTCCCTACAACATTTCGTCGCAGATATTCTTCAAGATCATCGAGAACCGCGATTTGGTTCCCGAGTGCGTGGGGATGATCCAGCGCGAGGTGGCTGTGCGTCTGGCGGAGCCTCCCGGGTCCAAGGAGTACGGCATCCTGAGCGTTCTGCTGCAAGCGTGGTACGATATTGAGTATCTGTTTACCGTGAACGAAAAGGTGTTCAACCCGCCTCCGAAGGTAAAGAGCGCCGTTATACGCCTGCGCCGCAACGCCACGCAGCGGTTGGACTGCGACGAGCGGCTGTTCGTGCGTGTGGTCAAGGCCTCGTTCGGCCAGCGCCGCAAGATGCTGCGCAATTCGCTGAAGGCGGTCTTCGGCGATTTCGGCGGCGAGGAGCACCGCTTCTTTTCGGAGCGTGCCGAGAGACTTTCGGTAGCCGACTTCGTCGAACTGACCTGTTGGGTCGCAAAACACAAAATATGAATATAGAGGAACTTCGCGACTGCTGCCTGTCATTCGAGGGCGTGGAGGAAAAGATGCCGTTTACGCATCTGAAGCAGGAGCGTGACCGTGCAATATTGATATTTACGGTTGCCGAGCGCTGGTTTTGCTTCGTCAATGTCGACCGGTGCGACTTCTGCACGCTCAAGTGCGATCCCGATCGGGCCGTAGAACTCCGCGAACGCTATACAGGTATTACGACGGGATACCATATGAATAAAAAGCACTGGATAAGCGTATGGCTCGAATCAGATGTGCCCGACGACTTGCTGCGCGATCTGTTGCGATCGGCATACGAGGCTGTCGCCTGCCGATAGAATACCTAAAGTTAGGTATTTCATGACGTAAGTGAATGTCGTAACTTTGCAATATCATAACAGTATGCAAATGTATAAGTTAGGAAAATATAAGCCGTCGGATATGATGAGCGATCTGGTGTGCGATAACTACCCCACATTGCAGGTAATGAGCAGATTCGGCATAGCTCTCGGATTTGGCGACAAGACTATCGACGAGGTGTGCGCCTCGAACGGCGTCGACACCGCGACATTTTTGGCCGTGGTCAATATGATGCTCGACAACGAACCTCTGTCCGAAAACGAATACGATACCGTTTCGGTGGAAGCCCTGTTGCAGTATATGCACAATTCGCACGACTACTTTCTCGAATTTCGTCTGCCGGCTATTCGCCGCAAGTTAGTCGATGTCCTCGACAGCGGGCAGAGCGATCTCTCATTCGTCATTATGCGCTTCTTCGACGACTATGTGGCCGAGGTGCGCAAGCATATGATGTACGAGGAGCGGCGCGTGGTGCCCTACGTCCGTGCTTTGGCCGGTGGCAGCAAGGATCGCAACTACGACATATCCGCCTTCGAGCGCCAGCACGACGCCGTCGAGATGAAAATGACCGAACTGAAGAACATCCTTATTAAATATTATCCCGCAGAGGACCATAACGAGTTGAACGGCGTGCTGTTCGATATCTTTTCAGGCGAAGCCGATCTGGCCTCGCACAACTCGGTGGAGAACAACCTGCTCGTGCCGTTGGTAAAGCGATTGGAGCGTAAAATCGATTCGCAGCGATGAGCGTACAGATGAAAATAGCCGTTGCCGAACCGTCGCTGATAATCCGCAGCGGGCTGTTGGCGGTGCTTAAACGACTTTCTGCGCTCAATATTCAGATAGTCGAAGTGAGTGACATATTGTCTCTTGCCGATACGCTGCACCGCCAGTGTCCCGACGTGTTGATAGTCAATCCGATGCTGCTCGGTGTCTTTACGCTGCAGCAGATCCGCAACGATGCCGCCTGTGCCTCGATGCGTTGCATCGCGCTGCTTAACAACCTGTCCGACGACCGTCTAACCAGTGACTACGATGCCACAATATCGGTTTACGATACGGCTGAAGCTATCAAGGACAAGTTGATGCAGGTCACCACGGCCGAGATTGAGAATGCGGACCGCGAGCAGCTCAGCGCCCGCGAAAAGGAGATCATTGTTTGCGTGGTGAGGGGAATGACTAACCGTCAGATAGCCGAGCAGCTCTATATTTCGACGCATACGGTCATAACGCACCGCCGCAATATTGCCGCCAAGCTTCAGATACACTCGCCGGCCGGCCTGACGATCTATGCCATAGTGAACAAGCTGGTGGAGTTGGATCAAATCAAAAATTCGATTCACGGCGGCGAGGAACAGGCATAGTTTTGGCATTGTGTGGACGAAAACAGTTAGTCCGCACGTATGAATATCGCATTTTTCGGAACACAGCCCTACGACCGTACGTCGTTCGATAAGGTGAACGGCCTTTACGGTTTCCATATCGATTATATCGAAAGTCATCTGAATGCCGTAACCGTCTCGTTAGCCTCAGGCGCCGATGCGGTCTGCATCTTCGTAAACGACACGGTCGATGCCGCCACTGCCGCAGCTTTGGATGCTATGGATATCAGACTTATCGCCCTGCGCTGCGCCGGTTACAACAATGTCGACCTGCCGGCAGCGGCGCGCTACGGGCTGTCGGTGGTTCGCGTGCCGGCCTATTCGCCACATGCCGTCGCGGAATATACGCTGGCGTTGATGCTTACGCTCAACCGCAAGACCCATCGAGCTGCGTGGCGTACCCGCGACGGGAACTTTTCGCTGCACGGTCTGCTCGGGTTCGATATGTACGGCAAGAAGGCCGGTATAATAGGCACGGGCCGCATAGCGCGTGTATTGATCCATGCGCTGCGCGGATTAGGTATGGAGGTGCTGGCGTACGACCTCTATCCCGATGCCGACTTCGCCGATGCCGAGGAGATACGGTATGTCACGTTAGACGAGCTTTATGCCGAGTCGGATATCATTTCGCTGCATTGTCCGCTGACCGACCGGACGCGCTACATTATCGATGCGGCGGCCATTGCCAAGATGAAGCAGGGCGTGATGATTATCAATACCGGCCGCGGACAGTTAATTCACACCGAGGCGTTGATCGAGGGGTTGAAGAGCCGCCGCATCGGTGCGGCGGGATTGGACGTCTACGAGGAGGAAGCCGCATATTTCTATGAAGATACATCGGACCGCATCATCGACGACGATGTTTTGGCGCGTCTGCTGATGTTCAACAATGTGATCGTCTCCTCGCATCAGGCATTCTTCACCGGCGAGGCACTTGCAAACATAGCCTCCGCCACACTCGAAAACATCGCAGCCTTCGGTCGCGGTGCCGCACTGAAAAACGCCGTGACTGCCGTAACTGCCGGTTGATACGGAGTATCTGGTGCTGTCTTCGCTTAATAGTGGCTGATTAAAAACAATAGAAATCGCCTCTGCCGAAACTGATTGCATCTACAATATATGCGGTCCGACTTTTGGCGGTCGGTCAGTGCCGACAGAGGCGATTCTCCACTTTACAGCCTATTGGAAAGATAGGTGCATATTACTTTTTTTTGTAGCACTTCATATCGACGTTCGTCACTCTGTCGCCGTTGCCTGAATTCGATTCCATACCGTAGGTCCCATAATCATTATATCCACCGCTTCGGCTATCCATTTGAGTATTATACGTGGAATTGTCTCGACGCTCGCGAGTGACAGTGGCTTGTACATCAACGCTTGAATTTGGTCGATTAACCACGACAGTCTCCCGGTACATAGAGCGTGTCAAACGCCAGCGAGGATTTGCCGCAGCCGGAGAGGCCCGTGAACCCGATGAGCTTATTTCGCGGCAGCGTCAAATCGAACCCCTTGAGGTTATTCTGGCGCACGCCGCG
>CAYYUW010000031.1:0-6860 GCA_964474985.1 uncultured Alistipes sp.
GCGCCGACTCGTAAATGAGCGTGCAGATACGCTCCGCATACTTGACGTGCGCCTGCTCGGCGAATGCCACGTTTATGGAATCGATATTCATCTGTTGCTTGTAATGTTAAAACCAACCTTATCGGTCCGCACAGGATCGACCTGCAAAGATAATTCAAAATTCCCGATATGCAGACCGTTCGGTCCGTTTTTTTACTCCCGCCGGCCCCACCGCCCGCCTGAGGATTGCAACTCACGGTTTTTTTCGCTGCTTTCGCCTGATTGACCACTCCCTATGAAGTATTGTAGGGCTGGTGCCGGCAAAGATTGTTTGGCGGATGTGGGGTCGCATAGCGGAAGTTTGACGCAACAGGGTTTGCAGGCAATTATTGCCAGCGAAGCTGCGGGCAGCAGCCTGCAGAGGTGAACGATAGCGAGCCTCCGCCGCCCCAAGGCTGCGGCTCGCGCGGTTCTAAAGAACCGCAATTATTTGATGCAAATGTTTTGTGTAAATCAACGAAGCATTTCTTTGTCGCGACAGTTCGTGCCCGCCCCTTGGGGCGGGCATGCAGATTGCTCCGCAATCCGATTTTTGTCATACACATTATGTTGCGGGGGCGGGTCGAAGCCTGCGGGGTCCGCGACGAGCGGGCCTCGCTGGGCGAGGCTTCGGCCCGCGCGGCTTCAGAAGAAGCCGCAATTTATCACTGTGAATCTTTGCCGCAAATATTCGCGCCCGTCTTGAGGGGCGCGCAGATTGCTCCGCAATATAGATTTGCAGCAAACTATACGTTGCAAAATAATATTTCCGGGTCGAAGCTGCGGCGTTATTCGAACAGTGCTTTGCCGAAGAATTGGGGCCGGTGGAATTGCGGTTTGGGGTGCTGGATCGGCTGCCACGAGAGGAAATGCGGTTGAGAGAGTTTGTCGCCGCATTTGTAGAGGTTCATGGTTCCGTTCAGGCCGTGCCACGAGGCGATTCGGTCGGCAAAGAGCGATGCGGCGGGGATAGCTGCGACGAGTGTCCAGCGGTTGTCGCCGATCCGCTCCTCGAAGGGTTCGCATCCGAGCGACGGGCGGCGGAGGATAGCTTGCAGCGCCTCGGAGGGAGCGTTTACAGGTTCGGAGCCGATTGTGCGGTGTGAGAGCAGCAGGCAGCCGATGCAGGTGAACTCGAAGTTGTAGTAGCGTCCCTGCTCGGGCGAGAAGAAGAACTCGACGCAGGAGTCTGTCCACGAGCGGCCGTTGTCTTCTGCGACTCGGGCCATTGTGCAATGTTCCGCGACATCGAAGCGGAGCACCAAATGCGAGTCGCAGTGCAGCATCCTGAACGTCACGCGGGGAGCGTAAGGATAGGCTTCGCTCCAGTTGTTGCAGGCTATCGGCTGCGGTTCGATCGAGTCCAAGGCGCGATCAACCGCCTCGCAATCATTGATATCGGTAATATGGAATCTTTTAATTATCATATTTGTCGAGATAAAATTCATTGGTCAGACGCCGGTATTCATCACTGCCGACAGTAATACTCGTCAGCTCAGCCGGCATATCGCTCTGCCCATCGCCCAGCCCCCATTCGCTCAGGATACGCTTCGGGGCGGCATCGGGTTTTGTAGCCACGTCGCAGCGCCGCAGCAGATGCAATCCTGCCGCCGCAGCCTGAAACGAGAATGCCGGCATCTCGCCTGCGGGCAGTATCACCGACAGCCGTCCGCCTGTTGTGAGCATCCTCAATGCTGAGACGATCAACTCGCGATGCGGCAGCGAACAGCTGTGCCGTGCAGCGGCACGGGCAGGATCGGGCGAGCGGAGCGTCTCGGAGAAATAGGGAGGATTGGAGACTATCAAGTCATAGCGCGAGGATGTGTCGAAGCTCTGTAAGGCGCTGCAAATGATGTTGATGCGGTCGCTCCACGGCGATGCTGCGACATTCTTGCTGGCGCACTCGGCGGCGGCCGCGTCGATCTCTACGGCGTCGATCGTTGCGCTGCCGTTGCGCTGCGCCGCCATGAGGGCTATAAGGCCGCTGCCTGTCCCTGCATCGAGAATGCGGTTGCCCGAGCAGTCGCACCACGCCCCGAGCAGCACGCCGTCGGTGCCCACTTTCATCGCACAGCCGCTTTGATCTATGGCGAAGCGCTTGAATGCAAACCGCGAGCAACCCATATTCTACTGTTTCAGGAATCCGTCGATGCCGGCGCCGAAAAGCGAGAAGTCGAAGCGCACGGGGTCTTCGGGATCGAATTCACGCAGTTTGGCGGTGATCTCCTCGACCGCTTTCCAGTCGTTCTGCCGGCGCACGAGCAACCCCAAAGCGCGCCCCATATTGCCCGAGTGAAGATCTAACGGCAGATAGAGCGCCGACATCGGGATGCCGGTCCAAAGGCCGAAGTCGACGCCGCGGTCATCGCGACGCACCATCCAGCGGATATACATATTGAGCCGCTTGCAGGCGGCGCCTTTGTCTATGGAGGAGAGGTGCTTGCAGCAGTGGGGATCGTGTTCGGCCGAGAAGAAGCGCTTGCGGAAATCCGACAGCACGATGCGCATATCTCCAGTCTCGGCATAGCGGCGTTCGAAGTAGTGGCCGACGCCTCCGTCCTCGATATAGAAGCGGCGCAGTGCTTTGATAAATGAACGGAAATCGCTGCCGTTGAATGTGCGGTGTACGTAGGTATTCAGCCGCGACAGCTCTGCCTCCGAGGCGTTTACGGTGAAGTCGTACGGCGCGCCGTCCATATATTCGACCATGCGGCGGGCGCTTCGGACTATCGCCTTGCGGTTGCCCCACGCTATCGTCGCAGCCAAAAAACCGCTTATTTCCCTGTCCTCGCGGCCGGTGAAGGCGTGCGGTATGCTTATCGGGTCGTCAGCGATGAACTCCTCGCGGTTGTAACGGTCGTGCAGCCGTTCGAGCAGATCGCGCAGTTCTTCGTGTGTCATATCTTAGGTTTCTTCTTAAATTCGAATCAATGGCTATACCGTGGCGACGATCTCTCCGTCGCGCATTGTTATGCGGCGGTCGGCCATCGAGGCCAGCCCTTCGTCGTGTGTCACTATGACGATCGTCTGTCCCAACTGGTCGCGCAGACGGAAAAAGAGGCTGTGGATCTGGTCGCGGTTGTGCGAGTCGAGGTTGCCAGACGGCTCGTCAGCCAGCAGCACAGCCGGCGAATTGATCAGTGCGCGGGCTATGGCTACGCGCTGCTGTTCGCCGCCCGACATCGCTGCGGGCTTGTGGTCGCGCCGTTCGTGCAGCCCCGTCATCTCGATTAGTTCGGCAGCTCGGCGCTCCACTTCGCGACGGTCACGGCCACCGATAAGCCCCGGGAGGCAGATGTTCTCGAATGCCGTGAACTCGGGCAGCAGATGGTGGAACTGGAATACGAAACCGATGCGGGCATTGCGGAAATCGGACAGCTCGCGGTCGCGCATTGCGCCCACATCCACCCCGTCGATGACGACGCTGCCGCTGTCGGGACGCGACAGTGTGCCCATAACCTGCAGCAGCGTGGTCTTGCCGGCGCCGCTTGCGCCCACTATCGATACCACCTCGCTGCGCTCCACTCCGAGCGACACTCCGCGCAGCACCTCGAGCGTGCCGTAACTTTTGCGGATATTCTTACATTCGATCATCATTGCCAAGACTTGTTTTATACTTGTTGAATATTGCGACCGTGTCGGCAGCTTCGCGGGTGTCGTGCACACGCAGTATTGCCGCGCCTTGCCGAAGCGCTTCCCAGTTCAGGGCCACCGTGCCGGCGAGAGCCTCGGCAGGCGTATTGCCCAACAGCCGGTATATCATTGACTTGCGCGATACGCCCGCAAGCAGCGGCACCCCCAGACCGACCAAACGGTGCAATCCGGCCATAAGCTGGTAGTTCTGCTCCATGGTCTTTGCGAATCCGAACCCGGGATCGATGATTACCTGCCCGATGCCCGCTTCGTGCAACTCGTTAAGTCTGCGGACGAAATAATCGCTCACCTCACGCACTACATCATCATAGCCGGTCATCTGCTGCATCGTTGCCGGCGTGCCGCGCATATGCATGGCTATGTAGGGCAGATGCAGCTCGGCTGCCGTGGCGACCATATTGCCGTCGAGCGCTCCGGCCGAAATATCGTTGACGATGCAGTCGCCCCACTCGGCGACCGTGCGGCGCACCACCTCCGAGCGGAACGTATCGATCGACACGGGCATATCGGGCAGGCAGCGGCGGATAACCTTCATTGCGCGGGCCACACGTGCAACCTCCTCGTCCGCAGGCACGTCGTCGGCTGCGGGCCGCGACGAGTACCCGCCCACGTCGAGCATATCGGCTCCCTCCTCGGCAGCCTTCATCACCCGCCGCTCGATCTCCTCGGAGGTGAAGGTGCGGCTGCCCGCATAGAACGAATCGGGCGTAACGTTTACGATCGTCATCACGCGTGGCGACGACAGATCTATCTCTCGGCCGTTGAGTCGCATTGCAGAATCGTGTGGTAAAGCCGCACGACCTGCTCGCGCAGGGTGGCGGCGTCGATGTTCGAAATGACGTGGTCAGCACGGCGTTCGCGCTCCGCGTCGCTCCACTGGGCCGCGATGCGGCGCCTTACGGACTCGGCCGGCACACCGTCGCGCGCCATACAGCGCTCGATGCGCAGATGCTCAGGCACCGAGACGGTGACCGAAAGATCGACCTTGGCGTCGAAGCCGCTTTCGAAGAGTATCGCGCTTTCGAGGATTACGGCTTTGCGGCCGCTGCGCTCGGCGCACCAGTGCTCCCAGTCGCGGGCTACGGCGGGGTGTACCGCTCCGTTCAGCTGTGCCAATCTCTCGGGATTGCCGAAGACAGCCGACGCCACGGCCGTGCGATCAAGCCGCCCATCGGGCAAATAGACACCGCTGCCGAAAAGCCGCACAAGCTCCTCTCGCAGAGCCGGATCCTCCTGCATCAGCGCCTTGGCGCGGCTGTCGCTGTCGTAGCACTCCACGCCAAGTTCGGCGAACAGTCGGGCGACGGTGCTCTTGCCGCTGCCTATGCCGCCGGTGAGACCTATGCGGATCACTCCTCGGCCTCCTCCTGAGGGCCTAAGTCGATTTCGGGAATTTTGCCGATGGATATGAACCGTATGTCGGGGTGTCTGATAGCTATGGCATTGAGCAGCGCTGACGGCGAGAGTGCTATGCGCATAGTGTCGCCGTCGATGAAGGTGTGTTCAACCTTGTCGAGGGTGAGTTTGGTTTTGTCCGAGCGGTAGAACCTGTATGCGAACAGGTGCGAACCAAGCCCTTCGACACGGCAGTCGACACGGAACTTGTGGCCGTCGATATTGACCGGCACGGGTATTTCGGTTGTATAAGTATAGCTTAACTTGATGATATACCACAGCACGAACGAGACGAACAGCAGCAGCATAAACACCGGTGAAACATAGCTCCGGAAAAAGCGGTCGACGGCATCGCGAATCTTACCCATAATGTATAGCAGTAATTTGTATTGTCATTTGCGCGGCACCGGCCCGTGGCGCGGCGCTACGGCCTTACAAAGGTAGTAAAATAAAAAGAACCGCACGCTAAAAGTGCGGTTCTTTTTTAGAAGACGGTACGGATGCCGGCCTGCAGGCTACTCGGCCTTGGGGGTCGGGTTCTTCTCGGCGGCATATTTTTCGTTGACGATCTTCAGCAGGTCGCTGGTGATGTCGAGTGCGGGAGCACCGTCGAGCAGAGCGGCCGAGTTGAGGATAAGTTTGTACTTATGATCGCCGTTGATCTCCTTGATAGCCTCACTGACGAAGTTGTTGAAGCGGTTCTGCAGCACGTAGTTCTCCTCGTCAAGAGCGGCGGCCTCCTTCTGGGCCGAGTTCTGGTACGACTGGATGCGCTTCTCGAGGCTCTCCTGAGTCTGGGCGGCCTGCACGCTGGTGATCAACCCCTTTTGATATTTCTCCTGAAGTTGCGAAGCCTCATACTGAAGGTTCTGTTCCTTTTTTGCCCAACCCTGCTGTGCGGTCTCGAGCTTTTTCTGAAGGGCGACACCCTCCTGAAGGTAGATATCCGAGAGAATGAAAAGCGAATCGGTCTTTACGTAAGCGATGTCCGAACTCTCGATACTCGTCTGAACAGCTTCGCCCTCAGCAGTCTGCGGAGCGCTGTTGTTGCAACCTACCGCGAAAAAAGCTACCGCAACGGCGGCAATAAAAGTTTTTTTCATAATCTTACATTTATTCTTTTAATGGTTAAAATTCGTTTATAGATTACAAAGATAGAAAAATTTCCTTAAGTTTGTACACTGCTAACATTAAATTCGCAACCGTATGTATGAATATATAAAAGGTGAAATCGCGGAACTTACACCTACGCACGTAGTGGTCGAGGCCGCCGGAGTGGGCTACGACATCAACATATCGCTGCAAACATACTCCCAAATCGAACACGAAAAAACAGTAAAAATATACGTCCACTACCTCGTGCGCGAAGACGCCCAAATATTCTACGGCTTTGCCGGCAAGTTCGAGCGCGAACTGTTCCGGCACCTGATCAGCGTCTCGGGCGTGGGCGGAAATACTGCCCGTATGATCCTTTCGACATACTCGCCCGACGAGCTGCGGAACATCATCGCCACGGGCAATGCCGCCCTGCTCAAGAATGTAAAGGGCTTGGGCCTTAAAACCGCCCAAAAGATCATCGTCGAACTGAGCGGCAAAGTCGCTGCCATAAGCGACTACGACAGCCGCATCCTCCTCGACAAGGTAACCGGCAGCGACGAAATCTACGACGAAGCTATGGCCGCCCTGACAATGCTCGGCTTCGCCCGCACCGCCTCAGACAAAGTGCTCAAAAACATCCTCAAACAAAATCCCGACTGCTCCGTCGAAGACGCCGTCAGACTCTCCCTCAAGCA
>CAYYUW010000032.1:0-3341 GCA_964474985.1 uncultured Alistipes sp.
TCGACGAGTAGCACATTCCGGCGCGTGTGGCACACCCGCCCTGCGTGATGCTGGTGCCGTAGAATACCACGGTGCGGTCGGCGCGGGGCGAAGGCTCCTGCGGCGCATCGAGCGAGGCGTCCGGATCGATGCCGATCTGCAGGTCGCTGACACCGTCGTAGAGCGGCAGGTAGAGCATATATTCGGCTGGCTCCGGAGCCATATTGTCGATGACCAAGCTGCGGCACTCCTTGCCCGAGGCGGGACGGCCCACGCCGACGAAGCGCCACCCCTTGTCGGTCAGCCGGTAGAGGTCGACACCGCGAATGCCCACGCCGGTCATATGGTTCATGTGGAAATTCTGCCGCAGCGTCCACTTGACGGCAATGGCCGTGGAGGCGGTGCGGAAACGTATGGCTATGCCGGCGCTGTTGGTCGAGAGGCTCCACAGCTCCTCGCGGCAGCCCTCGCGGGCCGAAGCGGGCAGACGGTCGTACAGCGATTCGGTGTCGGTGAAGCCCTTGCCTACAATGCGCTGCGACGAGGCCGAGCGGTAGACGAGCGAATCGAGGTTCGTGGCGCCGGCCGAGAGGGTCAGGACGGCGGCGAGCAGGGTTAAAAGCAATCGTTTCATATCTTTATGCGTTGTGTGTCTGGACTTTCAGATGTTGTACAGGTAGCGCTTGATGCTGCGCTTGGGGGTCTTTTCGAACTCCGAGGGGTAGATCACTATGTCGGCTATGCGCTCGTAGGGCGCCACGAGCGAGTTGATCTGCACGAGATTCTGTGACATATATTTCGGTATCTCGGTCTGCGGTATGTTGTCGGCTTCGGCCGTCTCGTAGTCAGGCACGACAAGCGCCACCAAACGCCCCTCGCGCCATACAACCAGCGACTCCATAACCAGATAGAGCGTGTTGAGTTTGGCCTCGATCTCCTCGGGGTAGATGTTCTGACCGCTGCCCGAGAGGATCATCGTCTTGCTGCGGCCGCGGATGTAGAGCGTGCCGTCGCTGTCCATCGTGCCCATGTCGCCGGTGTGGAGCCAGCCGTCGGGATCGAGTACGTCGGCCGTGGCGCTCTCGTTTTTGTAGTATCCGCGCATCACGTGGCTGCCGCGCACGCGGATCTCGCCGGCCTTGTTCTGCGGGTCGTCGGAGTCGATGCGCACCTCGAGATGCTCGCGTATGTAGCGGCCGCACGAGCCGGCCTTGAACTCGTTGTCGGGGGTGAAGCTGATCAAAGGCGCACACTCGGTCATACCGTAGCCGATGGTTATCGGGAACCGTATCTTCATAAGGAACTGTTCGGTATCCTCGTTCATCGGGGCGCCGCCGACGATGAATATGGCCACCTCGCCGCCGAAAGCATCCATCATCTTGCGGCGTATGAGCGAGCAGAGGGCGGTGCTGAGCAGCGGGATGCGCATAGCGATGCTCACCGGACGCCGGTCGAGCACGGGGAGTACCTGTTTGCGGTAGATCTTCTCGAGGATCATCGGCACGCAGCATATCACCGTAGGCCGCACGACCGACATCGCCTCGAGCAGAATCTTGGGCGAGGGAATCTTGCCGAGCAGGGTGATGTGGCCGCCGACGGCAAGCGGGGTGAGGAAGTCGAAAGCGCAGCCGTAGGCGTGGGCCAGCGGCAGGAACGAGAGCGTCCGGCCGCCGCGGCGGAAGTATGCCGCACCGGTGCGGGTGTTCATCGCATCGCGGGCGAAGATCACGTTGCCCGAAAGGTTCTCGACGGTGAGCATCACACCCTTGGAGTAGCCCGTGGTGCCGGAGGTGTAGTTGAGCAGCACGACCCGATCGTTCGGAATATCTGCATACTTTATATCCTCGCAGCTGAATCCGCGCGGATAGGCCGTGCGGTAGTTTTTCACCATATCGCGCGTAAAGCGGGTGAGCGAGTGACCCTCGCGCTCGAAGATCACGTGAAAATCGGTGAGCGAGAAGACTGCGCGCACCTGTCCGATCTGCTCCTCCTCGATGTTGTCCCAATGGTTGTCGCCCAAGAAGAGCAGTTTGCTCTCCGAGTGGTTGATGATGTGTATTATGTCATTTGGAGCGAAATCCTGCAGTATGGGCACTATCACCGCGCCGTAGGTTATCGCGGCAATGTAGGTTATGCACCAGCGGTTGTTGTTGCGGCCGATGAGCGCGATCCTGTCGCCCTGCCCGATGCGGGCCTTGCGCAGCAGCAGATGCAGCTTGGCTATCTCCTTGGCCATTTCATAGTAGGAGAATGTTTCGTGCTTGAAGTAGTCGGTCAGTGCGGGCAGCTCGCGGTTTTCGCGGAAACTCGCCTCGTAGATCTTGATAAGACTTTCCATAGTTCTGTCGGCTGTTTCATTCTGTCGGGGGCTTCACTCCGTCGGAGGGATGCCACAGGTATATTTTCGATTCGGTGCCTTCGCGCAGACGCCTTATGTTCTTGCGGTGGGTCCACAGCAGCAGTACCGCCACCACGAACGAGAATACGATCAGCGGCGTGATATGGTTCGTCTTGGGCGAAAGCAGTATGAACAGCGGAAATGACCACCCCGCGATCATCGACGCCAGCGACACGTAATGCCATATCATCAGCACCACGAACCACACGGCAAAGCATAGCAGCACGATCGAGGGATTGATACCCACGACGGCACCCACCAAAGTGGCCACGCCCTTGCCGCCGCGAAAGCCGGCGAATACAGGCAGGATATGTCCGGTAACGGCCGCTGCTACGGCCAGTATCTTGAGTATCACCAATATATTGTCATCTATAGCGGGACTGTGCTTCATAAGTCCCATAAGCGTCACCGCCACGAAGCCCTTCAGAACATCCAGCGCGAAAACCGGCATAGCTGCCCGCTTGCCCAGTACCCGCAGGGTATTGGTGGCTCCGGCATTCTTGCTGCCGTATTCGCGTACGTCGATTCCGTAATACTTCTTGCCAATCCAAACTGCGCTCGGAATCGATCCGAGCAAATATGCCGCCACAAGCAGCAATATAATGCTAAAACATACCATATCAATACTCCATTTGTCTGGCCTTTTATGCTTTTTAAGTTTGTTGGGCCTTGTGGGCGTTGTTTATGCCTTTGGTGGCCTTTTGTGCGCCGCTTCTGCACCCTTGCCTGCCAGCTCGCGGCCGCTTGCGGCGTATAATCTCGACAAATATACGAATAAGCAAGCGCAAAAACAAGTTTACTTGATTTTTACCGAACGAAAGTCTATTGGGCGCAGCCAGCGGAGGCGAGCATAGCAATTCTCCGCCGCTCCAAGTCTGCGGCCCGCGCGGTTTCATTGAAGCCGCAATTATTCGCGCCGGATTATGCCGGAAATTGTTGTCGCAAGGTTGCGGGCGCAGCCTGC
>CAYYUW010000033.1:0-22788 GCA_964474985.1 uncultured Alistipes sp.
ACCGGCAACCCGATTCGTTTGCGACAGGTTATGCCGGAGATTGTTGTTGCAGCGGGCAGCGGGCGGTTATTCGCCGAGGATGAATATTGCCGGACGTTTGTGCAGGTCGTCGGGCATCGACTTGCGCCACTGGGCGACAGGGAGGGTGACGATGCGTTCGGTGGGGGCGGTGATGTCCACGGCCACGGTGACGAGGGTGTCGGGGGCGCAGGCGGCGACGATAGCCTCGAGCAGCTGGCGGTTGCGGTAGGGGGCTTCGATGCAGATTTGGGACTGGTGTTCGCTGCGGGCGCGGCGCTCGAGGCGGCGTATGGCTGCGGTGCGTTCGTGGGGCTTGACGGGCAGGTAGCCGTTGAAGGCGAAGGATTGTCCGTTCAGGCCCGAGGCCATGAGGGCGAGAAGTATGGACGAGGGACCTACGAGCGGCCTGACGGCGATGCCGTGGCGGTGGCAGAGTGCTGCCAGTGCGGCACCCGGGTCGGCGATGCCCGGGCAGCCCGCTTCGGATATCATCGCGCAGTCGTGACCCGCGAGCAGCGGCTCGAGCAGCCGTTCGATGCTGGCTGCGGGGGTATGTTCGTTCAGTTCGGCCATTTCGAGCGTATCGATAGGGCGGCCGATGCCGATGCGCGAGAGAAAGCGGCGCGCAGTGCGCAGGTTCTCGACCACGAAGTAGTCGATGCGGCTGAGCACCGCGGTGTTGTATGCAGGCAGTACGCCGGCCGCATCGCCCTCGGCGATCGGGCAGGGCACCATATAGAGCGTTCCCTTTTCCATTGGTGGGTTATTTTCTTATGTATATGCGTTTTACACGTGCCGATACCGACGTCATAATCTCGTAGGAGATCGTGCCGAGGCGCTGTGCCATATCGTCGGGGCGGTTGCCCGCGGCGGGTGAGAATACGATCGCCTCGTCGCCCTCGCGCACGCCGTCGATGTCGGTGATGTCGATCATACAGCAGTCCATGCAGATGCGGCCGAGGATCGGCGCCGGCCGGCCGTGTACCAACATCGACCAGTTGCCGCAGCCCAAGCGGCGGTTAAGCCCGTCGGCATAGCCGATCGATACCGTTGCGGTTGCCGTGGGCCGCGCAAGACGTCCGGCGCGGCCGTAGCCGACGGTCTGGTCGGCCGTGAGGTGTTTGATCTGCACCACGCGCGCCTTGAGGGTCGAGACGGGTGTGAGATGCGGATTCTCGCAGTAGTCGAATCCGTAGAGTCCGATGCCCAAGCGGCACATGTCGAAGCGGGCTTCGGGGAAGCGTTCCATTGCCGCCGTGGCTGCCGCGTGCCGCACTATGGGGTAGGGCAGGGCGGCGGCGAGCTGTGACGACAGTTCGTCGAACAGGGCTATCTGCGTGCGGGTGAAGTCGTCCTGTGCGGGATCGTCGGCCGTGGCCATATGGGTGAATACTGTCGATACGCGGACGTAGCGGCTGCAGCGCTCCAACTCGGCGATGAGGTGCGGAATATCCTCGCGTCCGAAGCCCAAACGGTGCATGCCGCTGTCGATCTTGATATGGACAGGGTAGCGGAATGCCCCCGCGCGCTCGACGGCCGCAACGAAGTCGGCCAGCGAGGTGAAGCTGTAGATCTCCGGCTCGAGGCGGTCGGCCACCATTACGGGGAAGCTGTTGGCGTCGGCATTGAGCACCACGATCGGCATCGTGATGCCGCGGCGCCGCAGTGCCGTGCCCTCGTCGGCGAAAGCCACGGCCAGCACATCCACACCCTCGTTCTGAAGCATAGCGGCTATCTCGTGGCGGCCGTTGCCGTAGCTCGACGCCTTGACCATAGCCATGAGCATCGTGCGCTCGGGCAGCAGCGAGCGGTAGTAGTCGAGATTGCGGCGCATAGCGTCCAAATCGACCTCGAGCACCGTCGTGTGGCTGCGCTGTTCGAGGTTGTGGCTCATACGCTCGAAGTCGGGCGTCGAGGCGCACTTGACAAGTATGGCGCGCGAGTCGATATCCTCGGGATAGATGCCGCCGAGAAATTCGTCGGGCGTGGCGTAGAGCCTTACCGTGCAGTCGAACAGCGAGCGGTAGGCGGCCGGCTGAGAGCCGATGCCGATGACGGTGCGCACGTCCGAGCGGGCGGCAAGGCCGGCCACGCGGCGGAAATACTCCTCCGGTGAGATTCCGCTCGGGGCATCCGAGACGATGAGCGTCGCGGGGCGGCCGGCGGCGGTGCGCAGCAGAGTGTCGAGCGCTATGGCCATGGAGTTGACATCGGCATTGGACGAGTCATTGAGTATGATCGAGCCGTTGATACCCTCCTTAAGCTCCATACGCATAGCAACGGGATGCAGCCTCTCGAGGCGGATCCGCTCGGCGTCGAAGCCGAGGCAGCGCCACAGCGCTTCGGCCATGCGGGCGCTGCGCAGCGATGCCCCGTCGTGCATCCGTGCAGCGGCGGCATCATAGCGGCGGCAGTCGATAAGCTCGATGCGCCCGCCGGCGAGCTGCTCTGCGGCACGGGCGACAGGCTCGATAGAACCGTCGCAGATGATCGCGCGGCAATCCTTCATCAGCGACAGCTTCTCGGCGATCTTCGCCTCCCTCGACTCGAAATTCTCGTCGTGCTGCGGCCCGATGTTGGTGAAGATGCCCACCTCGGGGCGGATCATACGCTGCAGGCGCTCCATTTGGTGCGGATGCGAGATGCCCGCCTCGATGACGGCCACCTGCTCGTCGCCCTCGATCATCAGCAGCGACAGCGCCGCACCGAGCTGCGAGTTGTAGCTCTTCGGGCTGCGGAATACCTTGACACCCTCCGGCGCGCTCTGTGCGCACCACTCCTTGACCAGCGTCTTGTCGGTCGAACCCGTCACTGCGACGATGCACCCCCTGAAGTGCGAACGGTAGTCGGAGGCTAACCGCTGCAGCGCCTCGATGCTGTCGCGCACGATCACGTAGCCGGCATCGGCGTGCGGATGCTCGGGCCTGCGTTCGACGATGAAGGCACGAACGCCGTGGGCGTAGGCCGCTTCGATATGGTTGTGACCGTCGTGGTTGCGGCCGCGTATGGCCGCCATAAGGCTCCGGCTGCCGAAGATCAGGCTGCGGCTGTCCACCGTAACCTCATCGACAGTCCTGTCGCAGCCCTCGAGTATGCCGTCGCACAGGGCGGCTATTTCGCTTAACTGATATTTCATGGTTTCCTCTTATATATATTGCGACTTTCGTGAGTCGTGCGGGGCGGAGACTGCGGAGGAACGCCTTAGCGGGCCTCCGCGGGCGGAGGCTCCGGCCCGCTCGACTTCTAAAGAAGTCGGTTTACTATTGTCTGAACCTTACCACCGTTATGCCGGCGCCGCCGCGGTCGGCGTGCTCGTCGGCAGCCGATTCCACATCGGGAACCGTGTGCAGGTAGCGGCGTATCTCCTCCTTCAGGGCGCCTGTGCCCTTGCCGTGCAGGATCGTGACGCCGCCGATGCCCACCATTATGGCATCGTCGATGAACGACTGCACCGCCTCCAAAGCATCGGCTGCGCGCATCCCGCGCACGTCGATGTTGTCGCGGAAGTTGAGCTTGCGCTGCGACACGTCCACCGATATTACCGTGCGCGGTGCTGCGGGGCGCGTGCGGCGCTTGTATTCGGCATTCGAAATAGCCTCCAGCCGGTCTATGGACATCGTGGTGAGGATATGCCCGAAGGCCACTGTCGCCTTCTTGCCCTTGACGCTCTGCACCTCGCCCACGTTGTCCGAATCCTTGATGCGGACCTTGACGCCGGCTTCGATCGCTACGGGTACCGTGCGCGACTCGGCCGGCTCGGCTGCCGGTGCATCGCCGCGCGTCGAACGCCGCTCCTCGCGACGCTGCCGCCGCCGCTCGATGCGCTCCATCTCGGCATCGACACGCGCCGAACGCTCGGCCTCGGCACGCTGGTCCTGCTCGGTGCGCGTGCGCATGTCGTCCAACTCCTTGCGCGCCAGCCGCGTCAGCTCCTTCTCGGCCTGCGACTCGCGTATGGTGCGTATGGTGTTCTCGATCTGGCGGTTGGCGTCGGCGATTAGCCGCTGCGCCTCCTCCTTGGCCTCGCGCAGTATCTGCTGCCGCTCGGCCTTGATGCGCGACAGCTGATCGGCATAGTTCTGCTCCAATTCCTCGACCTTGCGGTCGGCGATGCGGATGCGGTCGCGTTTCTGCTCCCAGTAGCGGCGGTCGCGAGCGATCTCCCGCAGCTGGCGCTCGATGTTGATATGGTCGTCGCCGGCCTTCTCGCTGGCTGTGCGGATGATCTGCTCGGGAAGCCCGATCTTGCGCGCTATCTCCACCGCGAACGAGCTGCCGGGCTTTCCGGTCTCCAGCCTGAACAGCGGCCGTATGTTCTGCACGTCGAACATCATAGCCCCGTTCTGCACCCCCTCGTGGTTCGAGGCGAAGTACTTGATATTGGAGTAGTGGGTGGTGATGACGCCGTAGGCGCCGCGGGCGACTAACTGCTCGAGTATCGCCTCGGCTATGGCGCCGCCCATAACAGGCTCCGTGCCCGAGCCGAACTCGTCGATCAGCACAAGCGAGCGCGGTGAGGCGCCGGCAAGCATATTCTTCATATTGAGCAGATGCGAGGAGTAGGTGCTCAGGTCGTTGTCGAGTGACTGCTCGTCGCCGATATCGATGAATATCGATTCGAAAACGGGCAGCTCGGAGTTCTCACCGCAGGGGACGAGGTAGCCGCACTGGAACATATATTGCAGCAGCCCGACGGTCTTGAGACATACAGATTTGCCGCCGGCATTGGGTCCCGAGATCACCAGTATGCGCTTCTGGGCATCGAGCAGCATATCGAGCGGCACCACGCTCTTGCCTTCGCGGGCGAGAGCACGGGCCAGCAGCGGGTGGCGCGCCGAGCGCAGATAAAGCCTCCCGTCGAGCGAGACGATCGGGCGGCCGCAGCCGTTGTCGGCGGCGAAGCGAGCCTTGGCGCGGAGCATATCGATCGTGGCCAAATAGTCGGCCGAAGCCTCCACGGCATCCAAGTCGGGACGTATGCGGTCGGTCAGCTCGCAGAGGATGCGCACCACCTCGCGGCGCTCGGCATACTCCAGCTCGCGCAGCTCGTTGTTCAGCTCGACCACCTCCACTGGCTCGATATAGACGGTCCTGCCCGTGGCCGATTCGCCCTGAACGAAGCCCGCCAACTTGCGCTTGTTGCCCGCGGCGACGGGGATCACGGCCCGCCCGTCGCGGATCGACAGCACCGCATCGGCATCGACGATGCCCGCACTCTTGGCCGCCTGCAGAACCTGCTGGAGGCGTTTCGAGGCCTGACCCTCGCGCTCGCGGATCGCGCGGCGCAGCCGGTACAGCTCGTCCGAGGCGCTGTCGCGCATCTGCCCGAAGCGGTCGATCAGCGAGTCGATATGGTTGGCGATAGCCTCGAGCGGCTCAACGGCCTGCGAAAGATCGTACAGATCGGGGTAGGCGTCGCGGCCGCGCGAGAGGATGAAGCCCGCCACGGCATCGACCTGCCGCAGCGAACGGGCGAGCAGCACGGCCTCCTCGAGATCCAAAAAGGCGCCCTCGACGCGTATCTTGGCGATGAGCGCCGTGGGGTCGCAAAACTCCTCATTGGGGAAGTCGCTCTCCAACATAACCACCGTCAGCATCTGTGAGGCAGCATCCAGCCGGCGCTCCAACTCGCGGGCGTCGGAGGTGAAGCGGTGCTCCTCGAGCTTGCGGACTGCCGCCGAGGTGTTGCAGCGTTCGGCTACCGACGCACGAATGCGGTCGAAGCCTATCTTGATTTCGAAATTGTCGGGATATATCATCGTTAGCGCCTATTCGGTCGGCTCGTTCTTGGTTTTGGTCTTCGACTTGTCCTTGTCCTTGCCGCCGAAGAGCGAGAAGTGTACGTAGCGCTTCGGGTTCTGCTTCAGGTCGCCGAGCAGCGCTGAGAGATTGGCGCTCGCCTCGGTGAGGTTGTCGTACAGACGCTGGTCATTGAGCAGCTGCCCGAGCGAGCCGTCGCCCGAATCGATGCGTGCAAGCATACGGTCCAGCCCTGCGGCTGCGGCGCCGAGAGCCGAGGCTAACGAGTCGATCCGCGCATCGGCCAGCTGCGAGGTGAAGCGGTCGGCGTTGCCGATGATGCCGTCGATGCGGCCCGTATTCTTCTCGAGCGTGGCGGCCAGCGAGTTCATACTCGCCACGATCTGCTCGATGTCCTTTCTCTCCGAGGCGAGGATGCCGTCGAGCGATGCCGTTATGGAGTTCACGTGGCCGATGGTCGCGGTGAGGTTGTCGGTGTTCTCCTCAAGCAGCGCGTTGAGGGTCTGCAGCGTCGCGGTGAGGCTTTCGGTCACCTCGACCACCTTGCCCTTGAGCATCTCCAACTCGCTGCCGGCCACATCCATAAGATCGCGGTCGGCCGAGGACTCGATAAGTCCCCCCTTGGGCAGCATCTCGGCCGAGCTGCCGAGTTCTATGGCCACAGCCTTGCCGCCCAGAAAGCCGTCGGAGTAGATGCGGGCGCGCGAGTCGGCCGGAATGCGGTAGCGGCGGTTCACGGCGATGCTCAGCCGCACGTTGCTGTCGGCCGAGGGGTCGAACTCGATCGCCTCGACCGTGCCCACCTTGACGCCCTGAATGGTTACCGGCGCGGCGGACTGCAGGCCGCTCACGTTGGCGTAGTCGGCATAATAGACTATGGTGCGGCCGAAGATGTCGATGCCGCTCAGAAACCGTATGCCCGCCCACAGACAGAGCAGGATCACTACGGCAAAAATTCCTATTTTAGCTTCTCGTTTCATATTCCCTTGTATAGTTTCGGGCGCACTGCGGTGCGCCGGTTTATTCCTTCAATTTCGACGCCGTTTGCGACTGTGTGAGCAGTTTTTCGCCCTCGTAGCCGACGATGTAGGCACTGCGGAAACTCTTCTTCACCTGCCGCAGCGCACTCTCGGCCTCGGCCTTGGTGGAGTAGTCGCCCGTGCAGTACTTGTACTTGTAGGTGCCAGAGGTGCGGAACTCGCGCACCTTGTTGCGGTAGCTCTTGAACTCCGAGCTGCCGAGCGCTATGCGGTCGACGCTGGCGCAGAGCTGTATGGTGTATCCCACCCGAGGCTTTTCCACGGCCTCGGCCTCAGGCTCCGGTTCGGCAGTCTTTTCCGGCTCGGCGGCGTCGGCTGCCTCGGGTGCGGGTGCGTCGCCGTAGTAGATGTTGTAGTACTCGCGGAACGCCTCGTAGATCGAGCGGGCGATGCGGTTCTGGCCGGCGTCGGAGATCATTATCTTCAGGTCGTGCGGGTTGGTCAGGAACCCTATCTCGGTCAGGGCGCCGGGCATCTGCGTATAGAACAATACGGCATAGATGTCGCTATGGATCAACTCCTTGCGGTTGCCGTGCCCGACGGCGTCGCGGTGGTGCTTCTCGAGCAGGTTGGCAAACGAGCGGCAGTTCTCCAGCAGGGTGTACTTTATGGTCTTGACGTAGGCCTTGAACGCCGCCTTGTCAGCCTCGGACAGGTCGGCCAGCTCCTCGCGGTACTCGTCCTCGATCATTCCCTCCTTCTGCCGGTTGCGGCGCTCGTTGCCCTCGCCGAGAATGAGCGTTATGGCGCCGCTGGCCGACGAGGCTTTGGCCCAGTTGCAGTGGATCGACAGGAACAGACCGGCTTCGGCATCGTTGGCGATCTTGGCGCGCGCCATCAGATCCTCGTTCTTGCGCTGCCTAAGGTCGCGGGCCTTGCTGAAATCCTTGTCGGTGGAGCGGGTGTAGATCACCTTCACCTGCGGCATATTGTCGGAGATGAGCTTGCCGGCCTTGAGCGCAACCTTGAGGTTGATGTCGCTCTCCCGATAACGCTTGCCGTTCAGGATGCCGATAGCGCCCGGGTCGTAGCCGCCGTGGCCCGGGTCGATGACTATCGTCATAGGGGCGGCGCCATCTTTTTGCGCGACAGCTGCCGGTGTGCACAACAAAGCGGCCGAGAGTAACGTTATAAACAGTGCGATCCTGTACATTAATTATGGGTTTGAAATGACGGTAACTCGAATTTTTTTCATTACATTTGCCGGATAAATCGCCTGTAACATCCTGTAATAGGGGCGCTGCGAAGCGGTTTTGCCGGCTTTGCCGGCAAAGGTACGAAAAATTATCGGAATTTGGATAAAAGAGCGATAAAATATATATCGGTTGCACTGCTGGTGCTGGCCCTGACCCAAATGGTTTTCGGAACGGGACGGCCGGTTGCTGCCTTGCTGCGCCCCGACCGCGACACCGCGGCGGTGCAGAGCCAGCGGCGTCCGCAGCGTACAGTGCGCAGCGAGGCTCTGCGTGCAGCCGACAGCTCGGCCGCCACACAGCGCGATACGGTCGGGATGATGCCCTATGCCGATTCGCTCGCCGCGGACTCGCTTGCGGCTGACAGCGCCGTGCGCGACACCGCGTCCAAAGGCTCGATGCTCGAAGCCCCGATATCGGGCAAAAACAAGGATTCGCTCGTGTTCGATGTCCGCTCGAGAATGGTCTACGTCTACCGCGAGGGCGATGTGACCTATCAGGATATGAATATGAAGGCGGACTATATGAGTATCAATATGGATACCCGCGAGATCCGCGCCTACGGAATCAACGACACCGTGGAAGGCAAGCCCGCCGTGACACGCCCCGAGTTCACGCAGGGCGGCAAGACCTTCACAATGGATACCATAGACTACAATATGGCCTCGAAAAAGGCCAAAATCAAGGGTATAGCCACGCAGGAGGGCGAGGGGTACATCATCGGCGACGACGTCAAGAAAATGGCCGACAACACCATAAACATCTCCTCGGGCAAGTTCACCACCTGCGACCATACCGATCATCCGCACTTCTACCTCGCTATGACCCGCGCCAAGTTCATCCCGGGAAAGAAGGCGATCGTCGGCCCGTCGTACCTCGTTATGGAGGATGTGCCGATATATTTCCTCGGTGTGCCCGAGGGATTCTTCCCCATGAGCAACGGTCCCAAGTCGGGATTCATAATGCCCACATACGGCGAGGAGTACGTCAAGGGTTTCTTCCTGCGCGACTTCGGATACTACTTCACCTTCAACGACTATATCGATCTGACGCTCAAGGGCGGCATCTACACCCTCGGCTCGTGGGAGGCCTCGGCTTCCTCGCGATACCTCAAGCGATACAAGTACTCGGGAAACCTCTCGGCAAACTACTCCAAGGTGCGCTTCGGAGACAAGGGCGCCGAAGACTACACCAACCAGTCCAACTTCAGAATACAGTGGACCCACTCGCAGGATGCCAAGTTCCGCCCGGGGTCGACATTCTCGGCCAGCGTCAACTTCTCCACCAGCGGATACTCGAAATACTCCGCCACAACGCTCAACGACATACTCTCGACTCAGACAAACTCCTCGATAGCTTACTCCAAGTCGTGGGCCGGTACACCGTTCTCGATGTCGGCCAATATGTCGGTGTCGCAGAACTCGCAGAACTCGACGATTTCGGTCACCCTGCCAACCGTGGTGCTCAATATGTCGCGCATATACCCCTTCAAGCGCAAGAACCTCGTGGGCAAGGAGCGCTGGTACGAGAAGATCGCGATGTCGTACACCGGCAAGATGTCAAACTCGGTGTCGACAACCGAAAAGGAGCTGTTCACCAAACAGACCCTCGACAAGATGCGCAACGGCGTCGAGCACTCGATCCCCGTATCAACCTCGCTCACGCTGTTCAACTACCTGAACATAAGCCCCTCGGCCAACTACAACGAAAAGTGGTACTTCAAAAAGCAGGAGCGCCGCTGGAACCCCGAAACCCGTCAGGTCGAGTATCTCGATCCCGAATACGGTTTCTACCGGCTCTACAACTACAACTTCTCGGTGTCGATGCAGACCAAGCTCTACGGTATGTACCGCTTCAAGAACCCCAAGTCCAAGATTCAGGCCTTCCGCCACGTGATAACGCCACAGTTCGGATTCTCCTATGCCCCCGACTTCTCGCACCAGAAGTACGGATACTACAAGGCCGTGCAGAGCGATACCACGGGCCGCGTGACCGTATACTCGCCCTTCGCCGACAACATCTACGGCGTGCCGTCGTCGGGACGCTCCATGGCCCTCAACTTCAGCCTCCAGCAGAACCTCGAGATGAAGGTGCTCAGCAAACGCGACACCACCGGCACGCGCATCATAAAGCTGATCGACAACTTCTCGATCTCAGGCTCGTACAACTTCTTGGCCGATTCGATGCGCCTGTCCAACATCTCGCTCGGACTGCGCACGACCATAACCAACAACTTCGGCATACAGCTCTCGGCAACCCTCGACCCCTATCAGGTCACCCCGCAGGGCCGCCGTATTAACAAACTGATGCTCTCGAATGGCAAGCTCGGCCGAATAGTCAGCACCGGCTGGTCGTTCGGATACTCGTTCCAGTCGAAAAAACGCGGCGCAAACGCCGGCGGGCAGAGCCTCACCAACGACATCACCACCCAGCCGATAGATCCGGCCTACACCAACCCGTTCTACGACCCCTACGGCACGATGGACCCCGTGCTGCGGCGGCAGTATATGGCACAGTCGTATTACGACTTCTCGCTGCCGTGGAACCTGAGCTTCAACTACACCATAAGCTACGGAATATCATTGGTGAACAACGGAACCACAGGATACAAGAAGAACATCTCCCAAACCATCGGCTTCAACGGCAGCCTGAACCTGACCCCGAAGTGGGGCGTCACGTTCCAAGGCGGATTCGACATCATGACCAAAAAACTGACCACCTCGTCGATATCGATCTCCCGCGACCTGCACTGCTGGCAAATGGGATTCTCGTGGATCCCGTTCGGATTCCACAAGTCGTGGAGCTTCAACATCGGCGTCAAGTCCTCGATGCTGCAGGACCTGAAGTACGACAAGAGCCAAAGTATGTACGACAACCTCTACTAACGGCTGGCGCGGAGGTGCGGGCAGGGACCGGCGGTGCTAACAGAGGGCGGCGGGGGTGTGAACAGTGATGCCGACAGGGAGGCGACGGAAAATTTTGCGCCGAATAATAAATATAGGTATGAAATTTATAGACTGCTAAACATTATAACTTATGAAAAAACAAATTTTGATTGCTGCTATGGCACTTACCACTCTTGCGGCCTGTCAGTCGCCCGAGGAGCGCGTCAATCCGCTGCTCGCCGATTGGAATACGCCGTATGCTACGCCTCCCTTCGACCAGATCACGGTCGAGGATTATGCCCCCGCCTTCGACGCCGCTATCGCCGAGGCCCGTGCCGAGATCGACGCTATCGTCGCCGACACCGCCGCCCCGACATTCGCAAACACGATCGAGGCGCTCGAGCGCGCAGGCTCGAAACTCTCGCGTATCGAGTACATATTCTTCAACATCCTCGAGGCCGATGCCGGCGACCGTATGCAGGAGGTGTCGCTCGAGGTGCAGCCCAAGCTGACCGAGTACGGCAATGACGTGTCGCTCAACCCCGAGCTTTTCGCCCGCGTGAAGGCCGTATACGACAACCGCGACCAGCTGCAGCTTACCACCGAGCAGGCTATGCTGCTCGAAAAGACCTACAAGAGCTTCTTGCGCGACGGCGCCGGTCTGGGCGACGAGGACAAGGCACGATATCGCGAACTGACTTCCGAGCTGTCGCAGCTGACGCTCAAGTTCGGACAGAACGTGCTGGCGGCAACGAATGCCTTTACGGTCAACATCACCGACGAGTCGGTTGTGGCCGAGCTGCCCGACTTCGTGAAGGAGGGTATGGCAGCCGATGCCAAGGCCCGCGGCGAGGAAGGCTGGACCGTGACGCTTCAGGCGCCCAGCTACGGACCCTTCATGACATACTCGTCGAACCGCGAACTCAAGGAGCAGCTGTGGCGTGCATACAACTCGCGCTGCCTCACCGACGGCGAGAACGACAACCGCGAGGTGGTGAAGCGTATCGCCGCACTGCGTCTGCAGATAGCCAACCTGCTGGGGTATGAAACATACGCCGACTATGTGCTCGAGGAGCGTATGGCCGAGAGTGCCGACAATGTAAACACGTTCCTCGCGCAGCTGCTCGATGCCACCAAGCCGTATGCCGACAAGGACTACCGCACCATAAACGAGTATGCCAAGTCGCAGGGTCTCGAGGGCGACGTTATGCCTTGGGATTTCGGCTATTACAGCGAGAAGTACAAGAACGAGAAGTATGCCCTGAGCGACGAAATGGTGAAACCATATCTCCAGCTCGAGAATGTCAAGAAGGGTGTATTCCTGCTGGCTACGAAGCTCTACGGTCTCGAGTTCAAGGAGAACAAGCAGATCCCCGTATACCACAAGGATGTGACCGCTTACGAGGTGTATGACGCCTCGGGCAAGATGATGGCCGTGCTCTACCTCGACTTCTTCCCCCGCGAGACCAAGCGCGGCGGCGCGTGGATGACCGAGTTCCGCCCCGCAAGCATCGATGCCGAGGGCAACGAGATCCGTCCCCTCATATCGCTGGTGATGAACTTCACCAAGCCGACCGACAAGACACCCTCGCTGCTGACTTTCGACGAGTTTAACACCTTCCTGCACGAGTTCGGTCACTCGCTCCACGGTATGCTCGGCGAGGGAACATACGCCTCGATCACCGGCACCAGCGTCTACCGCGACTTCGTCGAACTGCCCTCGCAGCTTATGGAGAACTGGGCAACCGAAAAAGAGTATCTCGACCTGTGGGCCGTTAATTACCAGACCGGCGAGAAGATGCCCGAAGAACTGATCCGCAAAATCGTCGATTCGAAAAACTATTTGGCCGCATATTACAACGTCCGCCAGCTGTCGTTCGGTATGACCGATATGGCTTGGCACAGCCTCAAGACCCCCTACGAGGGCGATGTCGAGACATTCGAAAAGACTTCGATGGAACCCACGCAGGTCGTGCCCGCAGTCGACGGAACCGGTATGGCTACCTCGTTCACCCATATCTTCTCGGGCGGTTACGCAGCCGGCTACTACGGCTACAAGTGGGCCGAAGTGCTCGACGCCGACGCCTTCTCGCTGTTCAAAGAGAAGGGCATCTTCAATACCGAAGTATCCTCCTCGTTCCGCGAAAACGTCCTCTCCAAAGGCGGCTCCGAACATCCGATGACCCTCTACGTCCGCTTCCGCGGCCACAAACCCGATATGCAGGCCCTCATCGACCGTATGGGATTGGAATAATACGCTTTAATTCGAATTCAGTTATGACGCCGTTCGGAGATTCCGGACGGCGTTTTTTTTGTACCCTCTGCTCATATCGGCACCGGCCCGCTGCCATTGCTGCAGTTGCCGTTCGTCGTTCGTCGTGCTATACCCCCAAAACCTAATCCCGACGCAAAAACAACCTAAAAACAGCCGAACATCAAAAACAAAACAACTAAAAACAACCTAAAAACAACTCGGGTGCAAAATAAAACAACCGAAAAACAACCTGCCCCCGAAAAAAAACAACCCAATGATAATGTAGATGTATATGATAATGTAAATGTAGATTATAATTAATATTTCTCTCTTTGTATTTCCCTCGTCGCGTATCAGAGAGATCTTTTTTTATTTTTGATTTATTTTTTGAAAAACAGGCGCCCAAAAATCGGCAGCTGTCAGACAGCCGATAGTCAGCCTCCGCTTGGGGGAATGTCTATTGCCGCGGTTTCTTTGGTGGGGGCGTGCTGGTCTGTGGGGCTGTCGAATTATTCACGATTTGAGAAATAATTCAGCAAATTCGGTTGTATATTTGTCTGAAACAAGGGCGGGCTTATTGAAGAAGTGCGGGCCGAAGCTTTGGGGCGGCGGAAGGCAGGCGCGAACATTTGCGGCGACAAAAGGCTGCGCCGGCAAAATGCGGGAATAAAATTTGTTTTTGTGTCAGCTTATTCGTATTTTGGCTTCGCATTAGACACTATCGTATATGTTAAAATTGAAGATTATGGCAGCAATGATTTCGCTTACGGCCTGCGCGGCGACCGGCAGTTCGCCCTATCCGCAGGACAGCTTTCGTGCCGATAACGGCAAGGAGTTCTCGATCACATTCTTCGCTCACTCGTCATTGGCGATCGAGTATGACGGCAAATGGCTCTACTTCGACCCTGTCGACGGCAATGCCGACTATGCGTCGCTGCCTGCGGCCGATTACATATTCATAACGCACGACCATTACGACCACCTCGATACGGCGGTCGTGGCGACCCTGTCCCGCCCCGATACCGAGGTTATATGCAATGAGGTTTCGGCCGTAGCGCTCGGCCGCGGCCGCGTGATGCGCAACGGCGACCGTCTTCAATTGTCGGAGGATATGTCGGTGGAGGCGGTGCCGGCATATAATTTCACGGCCGGACATGAGAATTTCCACCCTGCGACGGGTCGCGACAACGGCTACCTGCTGACACTCGGCGGCACGCGCATATATGTCGCCGGCGACAGCGAGAATACGCCCGAGATGATGGCGCTCAGCGATATCGATATAGCATTCCTTCCGGTCAACCAGCCCTATACGATGACGGTCGGGCAGGCTGCGGAGGCTGTCAAGGCCATTCGCCCGACCATATTCTACCCGTATCATTACGGACAGGTCGAGGAGAAGACGGATATCGGCCGGCTGGTCGAGCTGCTGGACGGCGTGACCGAGGTGCGTATCAGACCTATGGAGTAAGTATGAAAAGTGCCGGAATACACATTCCGGAGTGACGGTGCAAAAAACGGAATAGCTGCCGGCAACATAATCCTGCGGCAATATCCCTGAATGGTTCAAGCCATACAAAAACGCCGCTGGCCGCGATATCCGTCGCGGCCAGCGATGTTATGAAGGTTCGGCATCCTGTCATTATTCTAAATGATAATGCCGTTATTCGATGCTGCAATGACAAGTCCTCTTGCGCCGATTCAGTATGCAGTCGTAAATACCAGCTTTCTCGCACGCCTCTATTTTATTGAAGCCCCCAATTTACGAATAACAAAGATGTGAATCCATAGGCCCGTCTATTGCATAAAAACTTTGTTTTAATGAAATTTGCGGTTGCAATACCCCGAGAGTGTTTGCGTATTGCGAAACATTTCATAACTTTGTGCTGCTGTTACCAATATACAGCAGACATATTAGTTTAGTGAAAGTGTTTCGCTAATCCTTACTGAGAAAATTTGGCGATTTTTAAAAGCACAAGGATAGCAATACAAACACTCATCACCGTGTATAGATATATATCGTTCGATATATACTATTCGGTGTGGGGTATTGTTTATTTGTGCTTGGGCTACGCCAAATGCCTCTCGGTCGATAAACGAACAACTCCACACTTTCTTTTTGCATAATAACCCACCGCAGCGGAGTTGATACGGTACATAAATTATTAGTTTATGAAGATCCAAAATCTTTGCAAACACCAAACAAACGGTAAAACAGATTTTTACTCCGCTGATTTAGTTGGCAATAGGCAGCAACTATCTGTTAGATTTTGCATTAACGCAGGAGGAAACGGTATTTCTGCCTATGATAGCGACAATGATCTAATCTATGAGGTGCTATCGATAAATGGCACGCACAATACCGATATTTCAACGTGGGAAAATGGCGATGAAATAGAACTGTTCCCTCAAAGTGGCGTAAAACGAGACAATTGATAACTATTAACTATTTTTACAATGAAAAAACTACTATCTCTTATTGCACTTATGGGTGCGATAGTATTATCGTCGTGTGAATACGACGATGGCAATCTTTGGGACAGCGTCCACGGATTGGAAGGTCGTGTAGCGAAGCTGGAAGAACTATGCAAGCAGATGAACACCAATATATCATCGTTGCAGACTATCGTAACGGCATTACAGAGCAATGACTATGTTACGGGGGTGACTCCCGCCGTGCAAAATGGCAAAGAAATCGGCTATACAATTACTTTTAGCAAAAGCAGTCCTATTACTATTTATCATGGCAGGGACGGACAGAACGGAACTGATGGAACCGACGGCAAAGACGGTGCAACACCTGCTATCGGTGTAAAGCAGGATGCGGATGGTATCTATTATTGGACATTGAATGGCAACTGGCTGACCGACGAGAACGGCGATAAGATTAAGGCCGAGGGAACAGACGGCAAAAATGGTGCAGATGGAAGCGATGGAACAGATGGTACGAATGGGAAGGACGGCATTACACCAAAATTCAAAATCGAGAATGATTATTGGTTTATCTCCTATGACGACGGCGATACTTGGACACAGTTAGGAAAAGCCAAAGGAGAGGATGGCAAAGACGGAGACGACGGAATCGGTGGCGACTCAATGTTTTCGGATGTAGATTACAAGACCAGCAGCGATTATGTAGTATTCACGCTGGCGGACGGTACGCAAATCAAACTGCCGACGTGGTCTGCATTTGAAGCCTTGCAGCGTCTTTGCAACGAAACGAATACCAACCTTTCAGCATTACAGACAATAGTAACAGCGCTTCAAAACAACGATTATATCACGAGCGTAGATCCGCTGACCGAGGACGGCAAGGTGATAGGCTATACGATTAAATTTGCCAAGAGCAACCCGATTGTGATTTACAATGGCAAGGACGGGGCGAATGGTGCAGATGGAAATACGCCTGTTATCGGCGTGAAGAAAGACTCGGACGACATCTATTATTGGACGCTGGACGGTGAATTTATCATCGTTGACGGACAAAAGATCAAAGCACAAGGAACGGACGGTAGTGACGGTTCGAATGGCGCTGACGGAAATGATGGACAAGACGGCGTTACCCCAAAACTCGAAATTAGAGAGGGATATTGGTGGATATCCTACGACAACGGAACTAATTGGACACAGTTAGGCAAGGCAACGGGAGAAGACGGACAGGATGGAGCCGATGGCAAGGATGGCAGCAGCATCAAAATCACGCAGGACGAGAATAATGTTTACTTTGAACTGGCAGACGGGACGATAATTACAATCTCGAAAACAGGGCAATCCATAGATCCGAATGTCATTCAATTTGCAGATGAACGTGTCAAAATGTTGTGTGTAGCTATCGGCGATACTGATGGAGACCGTGAATTGTCCTATGATGAGGCCGCAGTAGTTCCGACACTCGGCTCGACGTTTAAGGAAAATACAGAAATAAAATTATTCGATGAATTGAAATATTTTGACGGATTGACAGACCTTAGTGATACATTTAATGGCTGCGCCAATCTTTTGCGAGTAACAATTCCGGCAAGTGTAGAAACAATTAGCACGACTACTTTTAGTGGCTGTTCTCAATTGAAGCGCGTAATGTTTGAAGCAGGGTCACAATTAAAGGTAATTCCAGAACGTACTTTTGCATCTTTACCTTTGATTGCTATGGAAATACCAGCAAACGTAGAAGTAATTGAAACAGCTGCATTTATAGACTGTCTCTATTTGGCTGTAGTAACATTTGAGAAAGGATCGCACTTAAACATAATTAAAGGTTGGGAATCCAATTATATTGGTGGTTTTTTTGGTCATGGAGCTTTTGCAAATTGTACATCTTTAACTTCAATTGAAATTCCTGCAAGTGTAGAAACAATCGAAACCTCAGCTTTTTCCGGATGTTCTTCATTGTCCAAAGTAACATTTGAGAATCAGTCTCGTTTAAAAATTATCGGAGCAAATTACAACCCTGATTACTTCAGGTATGATAACGCGGACAAAATAGGGGTATTCTATAATTGTCCTATAACTTCAATTGAAATTCCTGCAAGTGTAGAAACAATTGAACCCATGGCTTTTGCCGGATGTCCCCTACTGAAAACTATAACCTTTGAAAAGGAGTCGAGATTGAAATATCTAAATGACGCTAAACGTCGTGGAGCATTTTGTTTCATAGAAACACTCGAACTTATAGATATGTCCGGTTGTGCTCAAATCGAAACAATGTCTGCTTATACATTTTCCGGTGATACAAATCTAAAAACGGTCATCATAGGCACGAAAACGCCGCCGACTATTGTCGGCGATAACCATATAGTGATAAGCAGCCCATCAGCACGTCTTATTGTTCCAAAAGGATGTTTCGATGCATATAATGATAATAAATATTGGCATAATAAAAGTTATCAAGGTTTTTATAAAATTACAGAGTCTGATAAATAATACAGTAAATTGAAAATGGCAAATGGAGATATAAAAATACTCGATAACTTAAAAATAAATCAGAATGTGGTCTGTTTGGTATTAAGTTACATTGGTATTGCATATGCAGCAAGGCATAACAATCTAATGTGCCTCAATTGTATGTGCTGGATACTATTTATCGCATCCTCAATTTCTGTAATGATTACATTGGTTTTTTATACGATACATTATTGCAAGAAGAAGTGGTATAAAAAATTTGAATAAACAAACCCCAAGACAGCCTCGGGCATAACGGATGAATAATGCCGTCTGTCCGAGGCTGTTTTTTTGGCGCTTTTGTTGTCATCTGCAGGCGGCACTATTCGTTTTCGGTGATCTCCAGCTCGTAGGATGCCTTTTCCCACTCGTGCATATAGTGGTCGTAGCGCGATTTGAGTTCGTCGTATGCGCGGTATGTCGCTTCGTCGTATTCGGTGGCGGCGGCTAAGCGGGCATCGTATTCGGCTATCTGCCGCTCGATGTCGGTAAGTTCGTTTTCGATCGTCTCGACCGCACGGCGCAGCTTGCGCAGCAGCTTCTCCTGCTCCTTCTTCTGCTCGTAGGAGAGCTTGCCCGTCGAAACCGGAGCGGCTGCCCGAGGTTCGGCTGCGGCCTTTCGCTCGACTTCGCTTAAGGATTCGATCTTGCGCTTCTCGAGAAAGTAGTATATGCCGCCGAGATACTCTTTCACGCCGCCGTCGCGGAACTCGTAGACCTTGTCCACCATTCCGTCGAGAAATTCGCGGTCGTGCGAAACGACCACCACCGTGCCGTCGAAACGCAGCAGCGCCTCCTTGAGGATATCTTTCGAGCGCATATCCATGTGGTTGGTAGGCTCGTCCATTACCAGCAGGTTGTGCGGCGAGAGCATCATTCGCGCCATAGCCAGTCGCGACCGTTCGCCGCCGGAGAGTACCTTGACCTTCTTGTCGATATCCTCGCCGCGGAACAGGAATGCCCCCAGTATGTCGCGCAGACGGGTGCGGATATCGCCCACGGCCACACGGTCGAGAGTGTCGTAGACGGTGATTTCGCCGTCCATCAGATCTTCCTGATTCTGGGCGTAGTAGCCGACGTCGACATTGGCGCCCAAGCGGATCGAGCCTTCGGTTGGCTGCAACTCGCCCACAAGCATCCGCGCCAAGGTGGTCTTGCCCTCGCCGTTGCGGCCGACTAATGCGATCTTCTCGCCACGCTCGATCACGAAATCGGCACCGCTGAAGACGTGCTTGGTGCCGAAGCTCTTGCCGACCTCCTTCACCTCGGCCACGATCTGGCCCGAGCGAGGCGCCGGCGGAAACTTGATGTTGAGCGTCGAGAGATCCTCCTCGTCGACCTCGATGCGCTCGATGCGCTCGAGCTGCTTTATGCGCGACTGCACCTGATTGGATTTGGTCGGCTTGTAGCGGAACTTCTCGATGAACTCCTCGGTCTTCTCGATCATCCGCTGCTGGTTCTCGTAGGCTGCCATCTGCTGCTCGCGGCGCTCGCGGCGCAGAACGACATACTTGCTGTACGGAACCTTGTAGTCATATATCTTGCCTAACGAGATCTCGATGGTGCGGTTGGTCACGTTGTCCAAGAACGCGCGGTCGTGCGATATGAGCAGCACGGCGCCGTTGTAGTTGCGCAGATACTCCTCGAGCCACTGTATCGACTCGATGTCGAGGTGGTTGGTAGGCTCGTCGAGCAGGAATATGGACGGCCGGCGCAACAGCAGCTTGGCCAGCTCGATACGCATTCGCCAGCCGCCAGAGAACTGGCTCGTCGGCCGGTCGAAATCCTCGCGCCGGAAGCCTAATCCCAACAGTGTCTTCTCGATGTCGGCATCGCGGCTGTCGCCTCCCAAGATGTGGTAGCGGTCGTTGCAGTCGTTCAGGCGGTGCATCAGCCGTTCGTAACCTTCGCTGTCGTAGTCGTCACGTTCGGCCAGTTCGGAGGTGATGCGCCCGATCTCGGCTTCGAGTTCGAGCACCTCGGCGAACGCCTTGGCGGTCTCCTCGAGCAGCGTTGTGGTGTCGGCAACCTTCATCTGCTGAGGCAGGTAGCCGATCGTGCAGTCGCCATTGCGAGTTACGGCGCCCGAGGTGGGCTGCTGCTCGCCGTCGATTATGCGCAGCAGCGTGGTTTTGCCGGCGCCGTTCTTGCCGACAAGTCCTATGCGGTCCTTGGGGTTTATGAGAAAGGATATTCCATCGAAAAGCGTCCAGCCTCCGAAGCTGACGCTCAGATTGTCAACCGAAATCATTTCAAGCGTTCAATATTTTGAGTATTTCGGCCTCGGGATCCGCGGCTCCGAATACCGCGCTGCCCGCGACCAGTGCGTCGCAGCCCGCTTCGTAGAGTTCGCGGGCATTGGCGGCTGAAACGCCGCCGTCGATTTCGATCATCGTCGCCGTGCCTGCCTCGTCGATCATTCGGCGCAGACGGCGCACCTTGTCCGTGCTGCCGGCGATGAAGCTCTGCCCGCCGAACCCGGGTTCCACGCTCATAACCAGCACCAAATCGAGCACCGGCAGCAGATCGCGCAGCACCTGTTCTCCGGTGGCGGGCTTGATCGATATGCCGGCTCGCGCACCGGCGGCGTGTATGGCGTCGACCACGGCGCGGGGATTCTCCGCAGCCTCGTAATGAAAGGTGACCATATCGGCGCCAGCCTCGGCGAAGCGCTTGACATACTTCTCCGGTTCGACGATCATAAGGTGTACGTCGAGAGGTTTGGAGGTGGCGCGCCGGATAGGCTTCATCACTGGAAATCCGAACGAAATGTTGGGTACGAATACACCGTCCATAACGTCGATATGGACCCATTGGGCTGCGCTGCGGTCTATCATTCGCGTATCGCGCTCAAGGTGGCCGAAGTCAGCCGAAAGCATCGAGGGAGAAACAATTCTTGTCATAACGGGCAATCGAAATCTTCGACTGCAAAGGTACGGAAGTTTTCCCGAACTGTAAAGCGTTACAGTGCGAGTTTTCGCCATAAAGCGCATTCCGTCCCGCGTGCGACTGCCTGAAGCGGGACGGAATGCGGCTGCAGAAGCTATTCGGCGCGCTCCAACTCGACGGTGAAGTGGCGCATTATGGGCTGCTCGCGCGTGATGACGAAGCCGCGGGTGATCCGGTCGCGGCGGTCGTAGACATTCTTCAGCGCAGCGGCCACGACATCGATATGGTTGTCGGTGTAGGTGCGCCGCGGAATGGCCAACCGCAGCAGCTCTAATTCGGGATAGCGGTTTTCGCGTGTCACGGGATCGCGGTCGGCCAGTATGGCTCCGATCTCCACGCCGCGTATGCCCGCCTCGAGATACAGCTCCACGGCAAGTGTCTGGGCGATGAACTCCTCGCGGGGAACCGCCGTGAGCACCTTGCGCGCATCGACGAATATCGCGTGGCCTCCGGCCGGCCGCTGGTAGGGTATGCCGTACTCGTCCAAACGGGCGCCGAGACGCTCGACCTGCCGTATGCGGGTTTGCAGATATTCGAACTCGGTGCCCTCGTCGAGTCCCACCGCCAGTGCGTTCATATCGCGGCCCGACATACCTCCGTAGGTCACATACCCTTCGTTCATAATGCAGAACATCTGGCAGCGCTTCCACAGCTCCTCGTCGCGGAAGGCCACGAAGCCGCCCATATTGACTATGGCATCCTTCTTCGAGGACATAGTCATTATGTCGGCGTAGGAGAACATCTCGCGCACGATCTCCTTGATCGACCGGTCGGCATATCCCGCCTCGCGGGTCTTGATGAAGTAGGCGTTTTCGGCAAAACGGGCCGAGTCGATCTGCAGAGGCACCCCGTAGCGCCGGCACAATGCCGATACCTCGCGGATATTGGCCATCGAAACGGGCTGGCCGCCGGCCGTGTTGTTGGTCACCGTTAGCACCACGGCGGGGATGCGCTCGAGAGGGTACCTTTTCAGCACAGCCTCCAACTTTGCCGGATCGAGATTGCCTTTGAACGGTATCTCGAGCTGCGTATCGGCCGCCTCGTCGATCGTGCAGTCGACGGCCGAGGCGCGGCGGAACTCGATATGTCCTTTGGTGGTGTCGAAGTGCGAATTGCCGGGCAGTACGTCACCCTCGCGGACAATGGTCGAGTAGAGTATGTTCTCGGCGGCACGCCCCTGATGCGCAGGCAGAAAGTAGTCGAAGCCGAGAATATCCTTTATCGCCTGCTTCATATTGTAGTACGACGAGGCGCCGGCGTAGCTCTCGTCGCCGAGCATAAGCGCCGACCACTGCCGGTCGCTCATAGCGCCTGTGCCCGAGTCGGTCAGCAGATCGATGAAGACCTGCTCGCTGCGCAGACCGAAAAGATTGTAGTGTGCGTCGGCGATCCAGCGCTCACGCTCCTCGCGCGTGCTGCGGCGGATCGGTTCGACCATCTTGATACGATAGGATTCTGAAAACGGCAGTTCCATAGCTTGTTATGTTTTTAAGGTTGGTAATGCTCGGGGATGATGCCGGCCCGACAGCCGAGGAGTGTATAGCGTGCAGTGCGGGTGAAAATGACTGGACTGGTCCGGTTTGGTCGGGTCTGGTCCGGTCGGGTCTGGTCCGGTCGCGCGGAGCCTGTCGGGTCCGGCGAAACTATGCGAGGAACTCGTCGCGCTTCTTAATGTTGCGGAAGCCGAACGACGGGGCGTGTTGTATGTTGCGCTGCGTAGTCATCGAGACAAATATATGAATTTAATTTCA
>CAYYUW010000034.1:0-2608 GCA_964474985.1 uncultured Alistipes sp.
GTGGTCTACGCCTTACGAATATCGCAACGGTTTCCTGACAGGTTTCTCGCACGTCAATCTGAGCGGCGTGGGGTGTCCCGAGCTTGGGTCGCTGTTAGTGATGCCTACCGCCGGAAAGCTCGAGGTCGACTACCGCAATTACGGCAGCACATATTCCGGCCAGACGGCTTCGCCCGGGTACTACTCTGTGCGGCTTGACCGCTATGGCATTCAGGCTGAGGTAACAGCCACGCCGCGAACTTCGGCTGAACGCTACACATTTCCCGCCGGTGAGGGCCATATACTTCTCAATCTCGGCGAGGGGCTTACCAACGAGTCGGGCGCCACGGTGCGCAAGGTCGGCGACAGGGAGATAGAGGGCGTGAAGCTGCTCGGCACATTCTGCTACAATCCGCAGGCGGTGTTTCCGATCTATTTCGTGATGCGCGTGAACCGCACGCCGCGCGAAAGCGGCTACTGGAAGAAGCAGCGCCCGATGACCGGCGTCGAGTCTGAGTGGACCCCCGACAACGGCCGCTACAAATTATATACACGTTATGCCCGCGAGCTGTCGGGCGACGACGTGGGGTATTACTTCACCTTCGACCTTGAGGAGGGCGAGCAGGTCGAGGTGCAGATGGGGGTCTCGTTCGTATCGATCGAGAATGCAAGGCGCAACCTCGATCACGAGCAGCCGCAGTTCGATTTCGACGGCGTTCGTGCGGCGGCCCGCAAGGCGTGGAACGACGACCTCGGCCGCATCCGCGTCGAGGGTGGCAGCGAGGCGCAGCGCAAGGTGTTCTATACGGCTCTGTACCACGCTTTGATACACCCCAATCTGCTGAGCGACGTGAACGGCGAATATCCCGCGATGGAGAACGACGGCGTTGGCGTGAGCGAGACCGACCGCTATACGGTGTTCTCTTTGTGGGATACGTATCGCAATCTGCACCAGCTGCTTACGCTGGTCTATCCTGAGCGGCAGACCGATATGGTGCGCTCGATGATCGGTATGTACCGCGAATGGGGCTGGCTGCCCAAGTGGGAGTTGTACGGCCGCGAGACCTTTACTATGGAGGGCGATCCGGCCATACCGGTCATAGTCGACACTTGGCGCAAGGGGCTGCGCGACTTCGATATCGATGCCGCATACGAGGCTATGTGCAAGTCGGCGACGACCGAGGGTGCGAAGAATCCGATGCGCCCCGACATAGACCGCTATCTTACCGATCATTACGTGCCGTTAGGCAGTTATTCGGCCGACCTGTCGGGCGATAACTCGGTGTCGCACGCATTAGAATATTACGTGGCCGACAATGCGTTGGCCGCATTGGCCGAGGAGCGCGGTGACAAGGAGTTCGCCGCCGAGCTGCGGGAACGTGCAGCCGGCTACCGCCACTATTACAGCACGGAGTCGGGAACGCTGCGTCCGCTTACAGCCGAGGGCGAGTTCCTCTCGCCGTTCAATCCGCGTCAGGGCGAGAACTTCGAACCCGTACCCGGGTTCCACGAAGGCTCGGCGTGGAACTATACCTTCTATGTCCCGCACGACGTCTACGGATTGGCGCAGCTTATGGGCGGCCGGCGCCGCTTTGTGGAGAAACTGCAGGCGGTATTCGACGAGGGTCTGTACGATCCGGCCAACGAACCTGACATAGCATACCCCTATCTGTTCAGCTATTTCCGCGGCGAGGAGTGGCGTACGCAGCAGCAGGTGAACCGCCTGCTTGACAAGTACTTCACCACGGCGCCCGACGGCATCCCGGGCAATGACGACACCGGTACGATGTCGGCGTGGGCGGTGTTCTCGATGATGGGATTCTATCCCGACTGCGCCGGCGAGCCGCAGTATACGCTCACTGCGCCCGTGTTCGATCGGGTGGAGATAACTCTCGATACGGATTACTATCCGGCCGGAAAACTGGTGATCGAGGCTCCGCACCGCTCGGCCGAGGATATATACATACGCTCGAAAAGCCTCCAAGGCAAGCCTCTCGGCAGCTACCGCATCGATCACGATGCTTTGGTGTCGGGCGGAACGCTGCATTTCGATCTTCAAAACCGAAAACCTTAAACCCCTTGTCATACAAGATGAAAAACTTCAAATTATCGCTTTACGGCCTCACGGCAGCGGCTATGCTGGCCGTCGGCTGCTCGCAGCAGCAGGACGAGACGGTAAACTTTACCCGATATGTCGATCCGACGATCGGCACTGGAGGCCACGGACACGTCTTCGTGGGTGCCAACGTGCCATTCGGTATGGTGCAGCTCGGTCCGACGAGCATACCGCAGGAGTGGGACTGGACCTCGGGATATCATATCTCCGACTCGACTGTCATAGGCTTCAGCCATACCCATTTGAGCGGTACCGGTATCGGCGATCTGTTCGATGTGACTGTTATGCCCGTGGTGGGCGAGGTGCGCTATGCACGCGGCGGGGAGACGGATCCCGAGTCGGGCCTGTGGTCCTATGCCGAACGCTCGAAAGAGGTGTGCCGCCCGGGCTATTATTCCGTGCGTCTGGCACGTTACGGCGTCGATGTCGAACTGACGGCTACCGAGCGCGTCGGATTTCATAAATATACATTCCCCGAGAAAGCCGCGCCGGCCGTGGTGTTCGACCTTGAGA
>CAYYUW010000035.1:0-1607 GCA_964474985.1 uncultured Alistipes sp.
ACGAAAAGTACCGCTATCCGCTCGCATTGGCGCTGGCGCTGCTGCTCGTGGAGTTCCTGCTGCTCGACCGCCGCAATCCGCTCCTCGCCCGCTTCGATATTTTCAGGAAATAGGCTATCTGATTTAGCGCCGTTATACACCGATATGAAAAAGGCTTTGTTATTACTTTTGGCCGATATAGGCATATTTTCCGCATCGGCGCAGAATCCGGCGGAATACAAGTAGCGAGATAATCACAATTTTAACATCTGTTATTGTCTAACTTATTGACAAAAAGAAAAACAGGGCCTGAAAGCCCTGTTTTTTCCGTAATGTCCGAAGACGGCTTATTTTACCAGCGTCATCTCGTCGATAAGGTGACCTGCGCCCGCGAACTTGTCGATAACGAACAGCACGTAGCGTATATCGACTGAAATGGTGCGCTGCAGGTCGGGTTCGAATGCTATGTCGCCGCTCATAGCCTCCCAGTTGCCGTCGAATGCCAGACCGATCAACTCGCCGCGGGCATTCATAACAGGCGAACCGGAGTTGCCGCCGGTAATATCGTTATTGGAGATGAAACCGGTGCGCAGCGTTCCGTCGGCTGCGGCATAGCGGCCGTAATCCGATGCGGCATAAAGCTCCTTTATACGCTCGGGCACGGTGAACTCCATAGGATTGTTCGGGTCCTCCTTCTCTATAACGCCGCGGAGCGTGGTATAGTGCTTGTAGCTTACGCCGTCTTTGGGATCGTAGGGAAGAACATTGCCGTAGGTCAGACGCAGGGTGAAGTTGGCATCGGGGTACCACATTCTGTCGGGATTCTGAAGCATCAGGCCTGCGATATACTTGCGGTGTCCCTCGTTGAGTTTTGCCAGCGCAGCCTTGCGGCTGTCGACCAGCTCGTAGTACATATCGTAAACCGACTTGACCAAAGGAGTGACAGGATCGGCATCGACGCGCTCGGCCGAGAAATCGTCTACAAGAGCCATAACCTTGTTCTCGTCAACAAAGATCGAGTTGTCGAAAATATAATCTACATAAGCATCGATATCGCCGCCGAAATCAGCATCGACAACCTCGGCATAGAACGAGGGCAGGTTCTTCATATTCTCGCGGGCGATGGTCAGCATACGCTTGGCCACACGGCGGTCGGTGGGAGCGTTATAGTCCTTGAAGTAGTTCTTTACGAAACTCTTTGTACGCTCGGGGTTGCGCAGTTCCTTGATGCCGCCGAAAGAGGCTGCCAAACGAACCACCTCCACAGAACGCAGGAACGCCTCATCGATATACTGCTTGGCGGCATCGACGGGAGTAAGTTCGGCTATAGCCTCGGCTATCTTTGGCAATGCCTCGGAGTAACCCTCCTCGGGCAGCGTGTTGGCATCGGCCCACTGCTGGAAAGCGCGCTCCTGAGCCTTTTTCTTGGCCTTGACACCGAGTTTCACCACGCCGCGCGACATACCGATCGAATTTTTCCAGTAATTCGACGAGGAGGCATATTTCGAAGCATACTGTATGCGCACCTTGTCGCTCGCCTGCATATCCTCCTTGAGAATGGCCTGACGCTCACCGCGGATGAATATGCGCTGGGGATTGGACACCTCGAGCATCTGGTCGATCTCGTA
>CAYYUW010000036.1:0-3759 GCA_964474985.1 uncultured Alistipes sp.
CTTGGCAGGCGCAGCGCTTGCTGGTTGCGTTAAGAATGAGGAGATTGCCACGGGCAACAGCTCTCCCGAACGTATTACGTTCGAAGCTCCGGTGGTAAGCATTCCGACCCGAGCCGAGGAGATCTATGGCAACTATCCAAAATCCAAGAATTTCGCGGTATACGCGCTCTATCACGCAGATAAATTCTCCTCATATGGCGTTGGTACTCTGTATATGGACAACGTGACATGCAAGTACAGTAACACTGCAATAAACAACATCACAACTGGTGCCACAGCCACGGACTACTGGGCTCCTGCGAATGACTACTATTGGCCCAAAAACGGTTACTTGACCTTCGCTGCATACGCTCCGGAGACGGTTGGGGGCGTTACATGGGGTGAGAGCGGATTCACGTTCACCGATTTCACGGTAGCTGGCACGTCTCTCAAAGATCCTAATGATTCTAAAGCTGTCTATCCTACCGGTCAGTATGACCTGCTTTACAGCGGACGCCAATACAACAAGCAGAATAATGCGACAGATGTGGTTTCTGACCAACCTTACGACGGCGTTATTATTCCGTTCAAACATGCCCTCTCGTCGATTATCTTCAAGGCAAAAACCGAAGGTGATTATTCCAGCACCACTACCATCAAGATAACCGGTATAAAAGTTAATAATGTTGTCAGCAAAGGTACGTTCGCACAAGGTCTCACCTATGACACAAATACTGGAGAAACCGAAAGTGATAATAACTGGACTCTTAGTACCGATGCAAATGATGTCAAGAATTATGTAGTATTCCCTATAAGCGCGGATGGCCCAAAAGAAATGGAGCTCGGCGACACTGAAAAATTCGTCAATGGTGTAGATGATGGTATCGATGCAAATAATAATGGTATTACTGATGAGGATGAGAAAGAAGACTATGATACTACAGAAGGAGGGCAAATACCTGATGATCCTGCTAATAATAATGATGGTACTGATGATGCTACGAAGAATGACGGAGTGCGTAGAAGCGACCTTATCCTTATACCGCAGGAACTCAAAAGAACCGGCAACGAGGTAACCGTTACCATAGAATACACGATTAAAACCAATGCTGACAAAGATCCTATTCCGCAATCGGCTACGTTCCAATTGGGAGTGAAAAAAGATAAGGAGTCAGAGAAGACGTATGTCTGGGAGAAGGGCAAGCGCTATATCTACCACATCGCGATCGGTTTGGATAAGATTTACTTCAACCCGCAAGTTGTCAATTGGGAGGATGTACTCGGTACTATGGATATAATAACAGAGTAAAACAACATTCAGCCTGCAAGGGGGTGATACCCCTTGCGGGCACTAATAAGCGACGATGAGGCTCGGGCCGATGAAATATTGCGTTATGGCAGCCGCGGGGGCTCTCTTGAGCCTCACGGGATGCGTCGTGAACCGCGCGGAGGATTACGATCCGGCGGTCGACCTCGCATTCCGTCCGCAGTTGTACGTGCAGGTTCGGGCCGACGGGCAGCAGGAGTGCTATCCCGAAGAGCAGCCCTTCGGCGTAAGCGCATGGATGCTGCCTGCGGAGCGTTCGTTCGCTGAATACGCCGCCGAAGCGGGGGAGTTCTTGACCCGATGCGAGGTGGCCTATGACGACGGCGATTGGCGTTACTCGCCGCAAAAGGAGTGGTCGCCCAAAACAACGCGGCTTTCGTTCATCGGCTATGCGCCCTACGATGCCGCAAGCGGCTGCGACGCCGTGAGGGGCGTAACGTTCGCCGACGTCGACACCTCGCTCTCGCAAACCGACCTGCTCTATACCGACGTCGTGGCCGACCGCTCGAAGACCGAGAGCGGCGGCGTGGTGGCGATGCCTTTCCGTCATGCGTTGTGCAAGGTCGACTTCCGGATCAAGAACCTCGTGGCGCCCGCCGAAAAAGTGGCCGTCCGATCCATAACGCTCGACGCGGCGGCCACTCTCGGAACATTCCGCTCGCTGCCCGTGCCGGCCTGGCAGCTCGACGAAAGCCGGTCGCCGATTCGCTTTTTCGAGGGCGAAGCCGCAACCGAACACCAGCCGCGTGAAGTGGGCCGTTCGGTATTGATGTTGCCGCAAAGTCTCGATGCGGCAGTTACGGTCGAATATGATTTTACCGACGCTCAAGGCGTCGTGTCGCACCGGCGGCTGTCGACCAAACATGTAACGACCCGTTTGGAGGCGGGCCGACACTACATTTACACCCTTTCGGTGGAAATCGACGAGGTGAAATTCCTGCTGGAGGTAATCGAAACCCATTTTGAGTGAGATGATGCGTACCCTGAAATATACGACGGCTCTTGCGGCTGCGGCGTTGCTCGCAGCCGCATGTTCGAGCGACAAGACGGAGACCCCGCTGCCGCCGTGCAGCGACATGCCCATCTGCTGGAATGTAAAGGAGGTGGTGGCCCCGTCCGGCAATACGCGCGCCCTCATAGACAACGAACGCAAGGACACCGACCCCACCGACCCCACCAATCCCGACTATTTCCTTCCGCTGTCGGAGGCTTGCACACCGACGGAAGAGGGCGGATACGGATTTGCTCTGGGTCTGTTCGGCGACTATACCTATAAGGATGGGGATAAAGACGTAACCGTCTACGACCTGTTCCGCGGCACGCGGCTCGTTCATTCCAAACAGAAGGGCGACAACCCTCATTCGGACTGGAATTACGAGGAAGCAATGAAATACTGGCACCCGAGTGCGCAGTATATTTTCCGCGCATACTATCCGCAGAGGCTATACAACTACACCGTTTCGACCTCCAACGCCACTACGCTGGCGTTAGTCTATCCCACGCGAAAACTGCAGTACGATCTGCTGCTCGGCTACGTCGAGATTGACACGAAGACTAACCCCGGCCAGATGAAAGATGACGTGGACATCGAGATGCACCATGCCTTGGCGGCGCTGCGGTTCAATTTCAAACTCGGATTCGAGGACAGCGACTTGCTGACCTCGGTCTATTTGCTCAACGACGAGAAGCGCAGCTACTTTTCGCAGGGTACGGTAACCTACGGCGACGAAAAAGACGCCGGAAGCGTGAAATGGCTGCCGGACTACAACCCGCCTGCAGCCGAGATGCTGTACAAGTGGGTGCCTCCGAAGAAGTTCTGGTATGGCTGCGATGAAAATGGCGACGGTAAAATAGAAGACTACGATAAAGATAAGAATGGTAAAATAGAAGGAGCCGAAAAAGAAGTGCTGGATGCTGACGAAATGTTGGCTAAATGGGGCATTGGAGATGTCGTGAATGTTGAAAAGATGAATGCCAATCCGGTATTGATGAGATCGGCTGATCCCATTTCAGCCGAGACCCCCGGCTCACTCGACGAAATCCAATACGGGTCTGTGAAATTAGCCGGAGCTTACTACGGCAGAGAAGAAAGCGAAGACGTACCCGACGAAATAGCCTCCGAGGGGCAGCTCTACTGCCGCAACAGCGGCTGGCTGCTGATTATTCCGCAGGAGTCGCACGGCACCCTTTCGGTGTGCTTCACCACCAAGAAGGGCGGCAATACCCTCTACAAGGTGAAGCTGCCCAAGGAAACCGAGTACGACGAACAGAAGAACCCCATCAGCAACGAATGGAAAGCGCATATGCGCTACACCTACACCATCACCCTGTCGCGAAGCGGCTACTCTGTTGATCTGTCGATCAAGCCCTGGAACGAGCGCAAACATTCCACTGAAATCATATTCTGAACCGAAGAGCAGATAGATCATGTTTAGAACCAAATATATAAGGGC
>CAYYUW010000037.1:0-4023 GCA_964474985.1 uncultured Alistipes sp.
TGCGCCCGCATAACCAACAAGTTATTCGGCCGACAAAAAATGCTCCAACCGATTCCGGCCGGAGCATTGAAGCACTGGATAAGATAACGCGAATTACTATTTGGTTTTCAGTATGTCGCGAATCTCGGTCAGGAGAACCTCCTCCTTCGACGGAGCGGGATCCGGCGCGGGAGCGGGTGCCTCCTCCTTTTTCTTCATCATGGCGTTCATAGCCTTCACGAGCAGGAACACGCAGAATGCGAGAATGATGAAGTCGACGCAGGTCTGAATGAATGCGCCATAGTTCCACGTCACAGCCTCGGCTCCTTCGGCTACGGCCTGCTTGTTGAGTACGACTGAGAGCGCCGAGAAGTCGGTGCCGCCGAGCAACATACCGACGGGCGGCATAAGAATGTCGTTCACCACCGAGGTCACGATCTTGCCGAATGCGCTGCCGATGATTACGCCGACTGCCATATCCATCACGTTGCCTTTCAGGGCAAATTGCTTGAACTCTTTGATAATGCTCATATTATTTTTGTTTTATACGGTTTATAGGAACAAAATTACGAATTATTTCGTTTATATGCAATTCCGACTGAAAAATATGCAGGCGAGAGCGGTTCGATAAGGATTTAATATGAAAAAGTTGAATTTTCTTACGGAATATTAGGCGGTTTGTAAAATTAATCGTACATTTGTTAGTAGTCTTAAAAGATTATTTGTAAACGGAATTTCATAATTAGATTTTGTTATATGGTAAAAAAACTTAAAATCAGGGATTTGACGCTGCGTGACGGCCAACAGTCGGCCTTTGCGACACGTCTGAAGCAGGAGCAGGTGGATCGCGTGCTCCCATTTTACAAGGATGCCAATTTTTACGCTATGGAAGTTTGGGGCGGTGCCGTTCCCGACTCTGTGATGCGTTATTTGGGTGAAAACCCGTGGACCCGTCTGGAGACCATCAAGGCGCAGATTGGCGACGTGTCGAAGCTCACGGCGCTTTCACGCGGCCGCAACCTGTTCGGCTACAGCCCATACACGGATGAAATCATCGACGGATTCTGCCGCAATTCTATTGCCAGCGGCTTGGGCATTATGCGTATCTTCGACGCCCTGAACGATGTCGACAACGTCCGCTCCACGATCAAGTACGTGAAGCAGTACGGCGGTATCGCCGACTGCGCGGTATGTTACACGATCGATCCGAAGTATCCCGAACTTGGATTTTTCGCCCGCCTTATGGGCAAGAAGAATCCCGCTCCGGTATTCACCGACGCCTATTTCCTCGACAAGGCCAAGCAGATGGCCGCTCTCGGTGCCGATATGATCACTATAAAGGATATGAGCGGATTGATCCCGCCCAAGCGTGTGGCCGGCCTTATCCGTCTGTTCAAGCAGAACCTTTCCATTCCTGTGGATTTCCATACCCACTGCACACCGGGCTACGGTCTGGCTTCGGTAGTTGCTGCGATCAATGCAGGCGCCGATATCGTCGACACCAACATCTGGAACTTTGCCGGCGGACCCGCAGCTCCCGCAATCGAGTTGATTTATATCTTCTGCAAGAAGATGGGCGTCGAACTGGATGTTAATATGGAGGCTGTGGCCAAGATTAACAATGAGTTGCTTACGATCCGCAAGGAGCTTGAGGCTTACGATGCCGTAAAGCAGTTCCCGAAGCCGTTCAACCCCCTCACCGACAAGCTGCCCGCCGAGATCGATGCCGAGTTCGACCGTGCAATCAAGGCTGCTGAGGCCGACGACGAGCAGACGCTGCTCGATGCCTGCCACAAGATCGAGGCTTACTTCAACTTCCCAGCTCCCAACGAGTTAGTACAGAAGGCCGAGATCCCGGGCGGTATGTACACCAATATGGTTGCCCAACTTAAGCAGCTTAAGAGTGAGCATATCCTGCCCAAGGCTATGGAGCTGATCCCGACGGTGCGTTTGGCCGCTGGTCTGCCTCCCTTGGTAACGCCTACGTCGCAGATCGTCGGCGCTCAGGCAGTCAATTGCGCGCTCGACCAAATGAATAACAAGCCGATGTACACCACCAAGAGCAACCAGTTCGTCAATTTGGTCAAGGGCGAATATGGCAAGACTCCCGTGAAGATCGATCCCGAGTTCCGCCTGAAGATCGCCGGTATGCGCGAAGAGACTCCCTACGACACCTCCAAATACCAGATGCAGCCCAATCCGACGCTCGAGGAGTACGGTGGTGTCAAGCTGGCAGCCAACGAGAAAGAGGTACTGTTGCTGGAGCTGTTCCCGCTGGTGGCCAAGACGTTCCTGACCAACCAAAAGAAGGCCGCATGGGAAGCCAAGCAGGCGGCCGAGGTCGCAGCCGCACCGTCGGCACCGGTCGAGGAGCAGCCAGCCGCACCCGCCCACGAGCCTATTACGGGCAATACGGTCAATGCACCGCTGCCGGGTCGCGTCATCGACATCAAAGTCAAGGTCGGCGATACCGTCAAGGCCGGTCAGGAGGTTATGATCCTCGAGGCTATGAAGATGGAAAATTCGATCAACTCGGACTACGACGGAACCGTCAAGCAGATTTTGGTAGCCGAGGGTGACAACGTCCCCACCGATGCGCCGTTGATCGAGATCGCATAATGCTGTCAGTCTGACCAGACTGCGCTATAATAGCTTCGCCCCTGCCGGATACCTTTCCGACAGGGGCGAAACCTTTCTGCACCATTACCGAGTTATTCGTGCAGTTTTATTATGCGTTGGTTCGAGCTGCCGACAAAGAGCAGTTCGGGATCGCGCAGAGCCATAACGAACGGACCGTCGACAAGCGTATCGATATACTCCAAGCAGGGTCGGCGGCGCGGATCGCGCTGGATCTCGGCGAGGGTGTAACCCGTGTAGCACCATATATTTTGTCCGGTGCGTTCCTTTAGCACGCGCAGCAGCTCGAGCAGCCCCTCGGGGTTGTAGAACGGATCGCCGCCCGAGAGGGTTATGCCGTCGAGAATCGGATTCTCGTTGATCTCGCGAATGATCCGGTCCAAAAACTCGTCGGTCAGCGGATCGCCTATGTCGTCGCGCTGGCTCTCGGGGTTGTGACATCCCGCGCAGTGATGCGAACACCCCGCCAAATAGATCGAGTAGCGGAGTCCGTACCCGTCCGAGATCGTTTCGGGATATATCTCTATTACTCTAAGATTCATAACAGATGAAAATGCCGGCCGCGAGCCGAAAGCATCGGACAGGCGGCCGGCAGTTGTGACGGTTTAATGATGCTTCACGCGGTCGCGTTCCTCGGCCTGCTTGGCCGAGTTCCACGTATCGAGGCTGCCGGTAAGGTATCCTGTAATACGGCGCATACGCGATATGTTGTCGCTGCCGCAGACGGGGCACTTCGAGTATATCACGCCCTTGTAGTTGCATTCGCGGCAGGTGTCGACGGGGTGGTTGATCGAACCGTAGCCGATGCCCTCGTCCTCCATTACCTTGACTATCTTGAGTATGGCCACGGGGTTCTTCTTTGCCTCGCCGTCGAGTTCGACGTATGTGATGTGGCCGCCGCGGGTGATGCTGTGGAACGGGGCTTCGAGTTTGATCTTGTCCACGATCGAGACCGGTTCGCGCACGTCGATATGGAACGAGTTGACGTAATACTCACGGTCGGTGACCCCCGGTATTTCGCCGTACCGCTTCTTGTCCATTCGGGTGAAGCGGCCCGAAAGTCCTTCGGCCGGAGTGGCCAGCACCGAGTAGTTAAGCCCGTACTTGATCTTGTACTCCTCGACCACGTTGTTCATTACCATAACGGCATCATAGAGCGTCTGCCAAGCCTCTTTCGAGTGGGCGTGGCCCTCGCCGTAGATCGCGACCATAGCATTGTGGCCGCCGATGAAGCCGATGCCGAGCGTGCCCTGCTTGAGAATGTCACCCACCTTGTCGGTCGGCTTGAGCTTGCCGCCGCCTTTCCACACGTCGTTGGCGATCATAAAGGGGAACTGGCAGGCTAACGCCGTGCGCTGGAACTCGTAGCGCTCGTAAAGTTGCTCGGCGATCATCGTCGCCGTCTTG
>CAYYUW010000038.1:0-2467 GCA_964474985.1 uncultured Alistipes sp.
CGCCATTGACAGTCCACGCGAACGATTTCGCCTCCAACCCCGTGATTTCGGGACGCAGCAGGACCGTTCGCTCGGGGAATGTATATCGTTTTGTCGAAGCATTGAGGTAGGACGACGACGGGAATTCGACCGTATAGGGCAATGTTTCGAGCACGCTGATGGTGAACCGGCGCTCGTCTGTCCCGAACCTGTTTTCGCTCTTTACCGTCACCGCATAATCGCCGACCTCCGTGGCCTGAAAATGAAGCGTGCGGCCGGTGGCGTAGGAGACACCGTTTATCGACCAGCTCACCATCAGATTCGTATCAATGTCCTCCGAATGGGCGATCTGGGGCGTCAGCATATAATCGGTCCCGACCTTTAGCAGCAGCCGCTCGCCCGCAAAAGGCAGCGAGATATAGGGAATTTTCGGCTCTGCGACATCCACCCGCAGCTCCTCCGAGGCGCTTCCGGCCCCAGTGGTCACGGTCAGCGTGATATAGTGTTGCCCGACTTCATTCCAGACGGCCGTAAATGTAGGCCCGTTGCCGCAAACCTTGCCCTCCTCGACCCAAAGAAAGGTTGCGCCCTCCGCATTTTTATACTCAGGAGCAATAGTAATTTCCGAACCCGCATACACCTCGTAAATACCGGTTTCACTGTCGAGCACGATCACCGGCGGCATATCGGCGCTGATTTCATCATCCTTGTTACAGGAAGAAAGTATCCCTCCGGCCCACAGGGCCGAAAGGATACAAACATACGAAAAGAGTGTTTTTCTCATTAATATTGCTTCTGTCAGTTATTTCCCTCTATTTTGAATGATTAGAAACGCACGGCGACATCGTCGTAGGCAAAATAGGCCGGCTGGCTGAACCCGTAACCGTTGTCGCTCGATCCCGTTACATTGAACCGGATTCTTGCTACTTTTCCGAGTACCGACAAATCCCACTTGGTCCAGTCGCGAACGATGTTGTCCGGACCGTTGCAGGTATAGAATGACGTCTCGCCAACCTTATTATCCGCTGCATCATAACCCGTGGCAACGAGTTTAACCCAGTCGTCAGGGCCGATTTTTGCCGTCAGTCCATTGCCCGAAATATAGCAGTTCATGGCATAAACCGTATTCATGATCCACATCGACTCGACAATACGCTCCTCGCCGTCGTAGAACATAAGTTCGGGCAACCCATCCTCGGAAGTATATCCCGAATTATCCCAATATCCGAAATGGACCGCGAAATTGGCCGAACCGTTGTGACCGCCTGCGCCGTAAACCATAAGCTGATGACTAAAGTCACCCTCCGTCAGGTCGGTACCGGCATAATTGGAAACAGCGTGTCCGCCGCTCCAGTAGCAATAGCTGCCATACATGTTGCTAAAAGGCATGACGTGCGTCAGTTCCGTGTTTCCCTCGTCATACCAATAGTAAGGTGAATCCATTCCCATGCCGTCGCCGTAGAGCATCGGGCCGCCATATTGTTTGTCGTCGATCAAATCCGACCATTTGGCAATCTCCTTGGAGCAATAGTCGAGCGTATAAGACGTAAACTTGGCATCTGCATCCTCGAAAGTAAGCACCCTGCGCTCGAACGTAGCCACCTGCACCCGCACAATCATGCTGATTCCGGCTTGCGATATGACGGTTATGTCGACCGTACCCTCCTGCTCGGCAAAGGTGTTTTCTGCCACAGGCGCTGCGATCGTAAGTTTGCCGTCGGCAAATGACGCACGCCATCCGTCGGGCTTGTTGATCGAACAGGCGGCCATATTTTCGGTTGTAACCTGATACTTCTGACTTTCACCCCATCCGATGTATTGAATGCCGGTGGCATTCTTTATGGCAAAAACCGGAGTTTCGGAATTGTAGCGCGGCACACGGAACTGCGTCCCGTCGGAGAGCGTGAACTCTACATAATCGGGATTCGCAGTATCCACCTGGGTGAAAACTACCGTTTCGCCTTTGGCCGTAACACCGGTCGGCTGCCACGTTGCGCCGCCATCGGTCGAGATCTCCCATTCGCTGCTCTCGGTATTGACTCTGACCTCGAGCGCACTTGCGCTGGCACGCACCTTTTGGCCGTTGACCATCAGCCACTCTCCGTTGAGCGTCCAGTAATAGAGCCCATCCGCGTCTTTTCTTATCGAAATCGGAGCGGATGCCCCGTGTGTACCTTTGGTGACGGTCGCCTCCGTGCCGTCGGAGAACGAGATTTTATACCCGTTGTCGGTCGTAACGACCCCCGTGACGGTGACATTGTTTTGCATGGCCTCGAGAATGGACTGAAGCGACTTGATGTCGGCATTCATCTGGGCCGATGCCTTCTCCAGGGTCTCAACCCGATCTTCGATTTCGTTTACCGCACCCCAAAGATCGGAGTCGTCATACTCGCACGATGTCGAAGCGAACAGGACACCCGCAAGAGCAAGAATAGAAAAAAGTTTTCTCATTTTGATATAATTTTAATAAGATTAATATTCAAATGCA
>CAYYUW010000039.1:0-19563 GCA_964474985.1 uncultured Alistipes sp.
TATCGCGGACAGGACGAGCATCACTGGCAGAATATGATTGATTCGCCGTCGCGTCGTGCGTGGAGCGGTTATTCATTCGAGCAGTTGTGCTTGCATCACATTCGCCAGATCAAACAGAAGTTAGGTATAACGGGGGTACAGAGCGATGCCTGCGCGTGGAAAGGCGAAGGCGGCCAGATTGACCTGTTGATAGACCGCCGCGACCAGACAATCAACCTCTGCGAAATGAAATTCTCACAGGGTGAGTTTGAAATCACGAAGCAGTACGATGAACATCTGCGCAACCGGGCCGAAAGTTTTCGTTCAGCCACAAAGACTCGAAAAGCACTGCATCAGACTTTCGTTACTACATACGGAGTTAAACAGAATATGTATAGCGGGAATATACAGAGCGAGGTTCGGCTCGATGATTTGTTTAACAAATAACCAACATTAATATTTCTTTCAAAAAATGATTACCTTACAGAAAGGTAATTATGATTGTCTGCAATAATACCAATATCCGAATTATTACATTAGTACCATTCGCGATGGATGAATAGTTGAAAAAACTATATATGAGGAATGCCCAGAATGTTATGACCTGATTACCTGCCAGTAGCTCCTTGTATTTGACACAGTGCTGATTATAGAATTGCTTCTTTTCGTTAATTAACTCTACCAAATTGCGGAGTCAACCGGCCAGTGCGAAAATACGAAATAAATGGTTAAATAAATCGATCGGGGATTTGAAATTAAGTTTTTGGCGAGGTCATCTGTTGAGTTTATGCTGTATATTAAGTATGTCTTGATCGGAAAAGTTATTGAAAGAAATGCCTTTAGGGATATATTGACGAATAAGGCCGTTTGCATTTTCAATCGTACCTTTCTGCCACGAAGTATAAGGATCGGTTAAGTATACATTGACATCGGGTAGAGATTTTCGTCTGAGTCCTTTCGTAATATTCCTGTGTGCGGCGAACTCGCCCCCCGTTGTCGGTAGTTATGGTTTTCACACCCTGTCTCCAAGCGAACAGCATACTAGTAACAACCTTTGCTAATGGCATTGCTTTCTTGCCTTCGGGCAGCCGACGCATTAAAATGAAATTTGTACTGCGTTCGATCAATGTCACGATAGCGTTCTGTTGCGGATCTACAATCAAGCCCATTTCCCAATCGCCGAATCCTGTCCCGTCGGCTTCGGGCGGACGGTCGTGGATGCTTATTCGGTGAGGTATATTCTTCACTCCAGCCTTGCCGCAGACGCAACGTTTTCGATGACGCATACAGTGTCGCGTGTGCGCTGCAAGTTCACCGGTTTTGTCCGCCCTGATTACCCGATAAATGCTCTCATGAGAGATTTGTACACCCTCTCGTGCGAACGCACCGGATATCTGTCTCGGCGACCATTGCTCCTGACACAATAGGGTTATAGCCCGTTTCATTACCCCGTGTTTGAGCCGGCTGTTTGTGACTATGCGTTCTCGACGCTCCAGCGCCATCTCTTGCGCCTGTCTGGGACTGTAATGTCCGCCATTGCCGGCATTGCGTTTGATCTCCCGATATACAGTCGATATGTGGCAACCTATTTCTTTGGCTATCTGTTTTACTGAAATTTTCTTGTTGAGTAAGGACGAAATTACGTACCTTTGCGCCGAGATTAGTTGTTTATACATGGCAGTACAAAATTAATTAATCTTAGGGAGATTTCGATCTCCCTTTTTGTATTGCCGGTCGTCCCTCTGCTTTGCTGTTTTTCATAGCAACGCTTTGAAGTGCTGCTATGAAAAACAGATGACTTCAAATCCTTGGGTATATACTAGTGTCACAATCCATCCTTTTTGCATCTATATTTTTCGCACTTCGTTTGTGATCCCGCACCTTTTTTATTCCACATTCATCTCATCTATCAAATCTTGATAAGTCGTCACATTGTGGTACTTCACATTTGCCGTTGAGATGGAGTTGAACAATTTCTCTGCACAGTCAATCTTTGCCTTTTCAATAGCGGATAAGTCTATTGACGACATCGATCCTTTGGTTTCGGCTACGAAAAAGATGTGCTTCACGCCGTCTGTCGTCATAGCGATAGCCCAGTCGGGAGCATAGTTGCCTAGTGGAGAGGGATTTGAAAAGTGCGGGGCAGTTTGGCATACACCACCACTTCATTGGCTTCATCTAGGTCATGGGCAAACTGACGTTCTCCTCTGCTGTCACTGAACACATAATCAGTGATATGCTTCTTCGCCTCGTATGCCCGGTCAAAATTCATCTTGCTCTTCACCGTAAAGATGCTGCTGTCATATTTACCTTCCGTCAAGTTGTAGTGGATAGCCTCAACTATCATCGTGGACTTCTTTTCCTTGATGATCCCCACCACCTTGCGGATAAACTCTTCGGGGTTGTTCTTGAATAGACAGAGCTTACTTGCCTTGATGCCTTGCAATATCTTCACTACTGTGCGGGTGAGATTGGCTCCTTTGGCAATATCGCCCACAAGGTCGTAACGGACGGTGGAGGTACAGACATCGGTTAGTTGTTTGGACTGCGAACGGATGTCATCGAAGGCAGTTACCTGCTCCTCGTCCTGCGTACCCTCCACCATCACATAACGGAGCTGCTTCACTTCCAGTTCGGCGTTGATATGCAGGATGGCTTTTTCTATCAGTTCGTTGCTGTCGTAGCTTACCGTAGAGACATACTGGTGGTTTATCTCGTTCCACAATGCTTGGAACTCCGCTTTGTTGAAGTTCTCGTTGAGTCTGTTGTCCGGCGCGGTCATCTTCTCCTCCACCACCATGCTTTCGAGTGCCTTTGGGTCGAAGATGGAGTTTATCAATCGTGTTACGTCCTCGGCTATCGGTTGCAGCTGGGGCGGTAATGGAGCAACAGTGCCGTTTGCCACGGCCTCATGGTAATCCAGCGTGATGCGCTTGTCATCGTCATTATAGCCGTTATCTTCCAAATAAATGATGATGCGGCCGGCTTCCGTTTCGGTGATGGTATGTATCTCTTCACCAATCTTGATTTGTTTATCTTGGAAATAAGGTATGGTGGACTTGCTCGCACGCTCACGCAGTACATCCCGTGTCTCCTTTTGCAAGGCTGTGGTAAAGGCCGCATAGTTCTCGTTGGCTATCACAGTCAGTTTATTCACTTCGTGCACGTCTTCTCCCAACAGTTCCTTGTCCATGCGGATGCCGTTCCTGTCCACGCAGATACGAAGCCCACGCCCTACCTTCTGACGCTTGGCGGTAGTGGAGTTGGAGTGGCGAAGCATGCAAGTCTGAAATACATTGGGATTATCCCAACCTTCGCGCAGGGCCGAGTGCGAAAAGATGAAGCGTGTCGGCTCCTCAAAGCTCAACCGGCGTTCCTTGCTCCTTAGGATAAGGTCATAGGCGGAAATGTCGTCCGACAGCCCCGTTTTCTTTTCCACCTTGCCGTCAATCACCCGATTAGTTTTCTTGTCTATGGAGAAATAGCCTCGATGTACGTCCTTGGGCATGAAGCGGCAGAGATATTCGTTGTAGTCCTCATCCCAGATGTGGGACTCGTCATTCACCAACCGCGCATATTCCTCCTCGAATATCTTCTGAAAAACGCCTTTCACTTCCTCCCCGTTTTCATCGTAGCTCTTATACTTTGCCACTTCGTCAATAAAGAAAAGGGACAGGCACTTGATGCCGCACTTGAAAAGCTGGCGTTCCTTCTCGAAGTGCGATATGATGGACTCTCGGATTTGCACGTGCTGCATGTTCAGCTCGTCCGGGGCACCTATCACCTCGCCCCTGCGGATAGTCACACCGTTGAGGAAGGTCACATAGCCGTTCACATCGATTTCCGATATCACAAAATTGTTGTACTCGGCCAATCCGGATTCTTCGCACAGGTTGTCGCCCACGCTGAACGTCTTTATCTTCCTGACAATGCTGCCCGAAGCATTATTTCACCTCCAACTCTATGCGTGCTTCCGGCGGACGTTTGGGCGACAGCACGATATTGCCGAGATATAGATAACCGCCTGTACCCCGGAGGTTCTTCACCTCGAAGCCTTTCACATGTATGCGCTTTACCAACTTCTGCCGGTAAGCGTCCAAAGTATCCAGCACATAGATGGTATCGCGCTTCGTCTTGTGCGTAGCTGAATAGTTCAGCACAAACAATGGGTTGAAACGTTTGATGCCTGCGTGGCATCACCCTCCATCTTCTGAGGCTCATCCATGACAATGATGAGACGGTTGGTGGCAATCACGTCTATGGGGCGGCGGCTGCCGAATTCATCCCGCTTAGAATAGATTATGCGGCTTTCCTTGCTCCTGCCACCTTCTTTCATCGAGGCTGCAAAAGCCTGCGTGTTGATGATCATCACGCTCAGTCCGGAGTCTGAGGAGAAGCTGTCGAGTTGTTGCAGGTTGCCGCTGTTGTAGATAAACCACCGCGCTTTTTTGCCGTAATGCTCCATGAAGTGCTCTTCAAGCATTGAGAAGCTCTTTGCCACGCCCTCGCGGATAGCGATGCTCGGCACCACGACGATGAATTTACTCCAGCCGTACTGCTTGTTCAGCTCGAACATCGTCTTGATATAGACGTATGTCTTGCCTGTCCCGGTCTCCATCTCTATGTCGAGATTCACTGCTCCGATGCCCTTTGAAAGGGAGGCAGACGGCGTGATGTCATACGGGTTCTGAATGGTATTGATGTTTTTCAACAAGACTTTCCCATCCAGTTCCACGTTGTGGTTCCTGTATCCCGTCTCATCAACTTCATCAGAACATCAAGCCTCGCCCGAGCGGCTGTCACCTACTACCCTTTTGACCTCGTTCAGCGCCACATACCACAGCCAACCCTCGATCCGCCGGTATCCCATCTGAGCGAACAGCGAGCAGTATGCAGAGATCTGGTTGACGTGGTCAGGTTTGCATTTCATGCCGAACTTGTAGTCCATAACCACCACGCGGTCGCCCGAGATCATCACGCGGTCGGGGCGATATTCATTGCCGTCGGGACAGATGATGTTATGCTCGGTGCGCACGCTATCCCAACCGTCGCCGAACCACTCAGCCACCACAGGATTCTCCATAGCCCGCTCGATCATCTGCCGGAGCATCTCGGCTTCGGCAGCGGAAAGCTGCGCATTGCGGCGCATCGTCTCGATCGCCTCGAAGATGCTTTCGACATTTTCGGCATTCTCGAAGGCCTTGTGCATTTCAATACCCATATTGCGCGGCGACAAGTGTACGTCCGCCTCGTCGAAATAGCGCTCCAAAGGCAGCCGAAGCTTCAGTTGCGACATAGTGTCGCGCGTAGGATATTCTGTCAGGATAAGCCGCTCGGGCGGTTTTTCGTCAGAGTTCGAACGCGCGGACTGCGGCTCCGGTGCAGCGAACCGGCCGAACTCGATCCGCTGGCAGTCATCCTCCGCGGAAACACGGCCCTCGATCGGGCTGTCGGACTCCTCCTGTCGGGCGTCGAGCACTGCCCTATCGCCGTCGATGCGTATAGCCGAATCGAGCAGTGCCGCCACCGAACTCGAAGCCGGAGAGTCAGGATACATTATGTGCAGCTGCTCCTTGGCGCGCGTCAAGGCCACATATAGCAGGTTGATGCTGTCGATATGCGAGCCGACGCGCTCGCGGTAGTAGTCGGCCGAGAAGTCGGACTGCGCCATCGCCGACTTGTAGCGCAGCGGAATACGTCCGAGACCGTCGAACTCCGAACCGCCGCTGTCGGCCCATATTAAAGTGCCGTCGCTGCCGGTGAGCGGCTCCATCTTCCAGTTGCAATATGGCAGAATCACCACTTTGCGTTCCAACCCCTTGGAGCGATGAATGGTCGATATCTCGACTGCCTCGTTGTTCTCCTGAGCCGAGAGGGAGGTTTTGTACCCCTTCTCGTCCCACCAGCGCAGAAACAGAGGTATATCGGCGACGCGGGTTATGCAGAAATTCACTATCAACTCATGCAGCGCCTGCACGTAGGCCGTGGCCGACGGCTTGCTGTCGAGTTTGTAGCGCATCGTTATCTGTTCGAAGGCATCCTCGGGCGATAGCGATCGCAGCCGCCGGAAGAACTCCTCCTCATCAGCCGAGAGCGTCGCATCTAACGGGCGTGCCCCCGCATTGTCATCCAAATACCTGTTGATCTCCACACGGCTGAGATCGTCGAGCGGATCGACGGCCAGCCGCAGGCAGGCGATGATGAAGCCGGAGACGGGATCATAGCTCACCGACAGTGCATCCTGCGTGATCACGTCGAACCGGTACCGAGCCTCGGCGCTGCCCGTATAGTCCAGCAGCATCGTGGCGATACGCTTGCCGTCCTCCTTGTTGCGCGTAAGGATCATTATGTCGCTCGGGCGAAAGCCTGCGCCGAGAATCCGTTCGATGCACTCGATAACAGGTGGTATCCGGCTGCTCCCGTCCAGTCCGTAGCGGGTTATCGATACATACCCCTCGTTGCGGCCGCCGCTGCAGGGGCGCTGGCTGTGTCCGCGATAGGCCGTCGGCAGCAACGCCTTCAGTTCGGCCGCTTCGCCGGCACCGAGGGCGCCGCCCGTATGCGCTTCATCGAGCAGGGCGGCCAGCGCCTCGCCGTCGCGCTCCACGATGCGGCCGATAAGGGCGTTGTTGAAGCGCACGATAAGAGAGAGGCTGCGCCGGTTCTCGACGAGCATCCGCTCCTCGACATTCTCGGCGCCAAGCTCCTCGGCCACACGGCAGCCGAGAATCTGCCAGTCACCGCCGCGCCAACGGTATATCGACTGTTTGACGTCGCCGACGATCAGCACCGGCGTACGTTCTGACTGCGCAAGTGCATTGCGCAGCAACGGCAGAAAGTTGCGCCACTCCTTGAGCGAGGTGTCCTGAAACTCGTCGATCATAAAGTGCTCGTAACGGTTGCCCACCTTCTCGTATATGAACGGAGTGTCGTTGCGGTCGATGAACTCCGAAAGTATGTTCTTGGTCTGCGACAGCAGCACCGTGCCCTCGCTCTCGCAGTCGGCGGCGACCTTGTCGTAAAGGTCGGCCAGCAGGGCGTAGCTGCGGAAAGTCTCGCGGAACAGGCGCGTGGCATTATAGTGGCGGATATTCCGGTCGTAGATGCTGCACAGCTCGGCCAGCAGCGGCAGCAGCCGAGACTTGGCCTCCTCGATCTGCGCCCGCACGGGCGATTTGGCCACTGCCCACTCCGCCCCCTCGTCGAGCATCTTGCGCGCCGCGGCGGTCGGGGCTGCAAACCCCTCGCTGGCCGCAGCGAAATAACCGGCGAACGAACGGCTGCCGCCGCGGAAATCCGACGGCACCAAACCGTATTCGTCCATCACGGCCAATGCCTGCCGCGCCGTGGCTTTCATCTGCTCCTCAATCTTGCGGTTGCGCTCGGCAGCCTTCTTCATACGGCGGTTCAGATCCTCCTTGTTCGTCTCTGCACCGAGGTCCTCGCCAGCCTCCTTGAATATCTCGGCCCCCAGACGCCTGATGCTGTCGCGAACATCCCAGCGGGCGTTTTCGTCGATGCGCTCGCGGGCGAACTCGATAAGCCAGCGCTTGAGCTGCCCGTCGGAGGAGATGCTCTCGATAAGAGAGTCGATGCTGCGGTCGAGCACCGATTCGGTTTCGATCTCGATATTGTAGTTCAGATCGAGGTTCAGTTCTTTGAGAAACGCACGAATGATGCGCTGGAAAAACTTGTCGATCGTCAGCACGGTGAAGCGGCTGTAATCGTGCAGTATCATCGTGCGGGACTCGAGTGCCCGCCGCTGTATGTCACGGGCGTCGAACTGCGGGAAATCGCGCAGCAGATCGTTCAGGTAAGGGGTGTTGTCACCTTTGGCCAGTCTGTTGATTTCGCGCAGGATGCGGCTTTTCATCTCCTCGGTGGCCTTGTTGGTGAATGTGACTGCAAGAATGTTGCGGTAAAAGTACGGACGTTCGATTACATCCGACACATATTTATATGCCAGCTGGTAGGTTTTGCCCGCTCCGGCGCTCGCCGTAAGAATCCTCGCTTTGCCCATTTGTCGCTAAAAATCGACCGAAGATAACGATTTTTGCACGAAAGAACAATTATTCGGGAAAAAGTTCGTAACTTGGCTCTGTTTTTCAAACGGAATCTGTATAAGAATATGAAAAAATTCATGCTTCTGCTGGCCGTCGCAATAGTGTCGTCGGCCGCCTATGCCCAGAGCGATTCCCGCCGCGAATGGCTCGGCAACTTCAATACCGTATCGCTCAGCGGCGATATGAAAGTGCGTCTGATACGCAACTCCGAAAACGCACAGCCTATGATCGTCGTCAAGTCGGCCGATCAGGAGCTGAGCAAACTCAAATATTCGGTAAACAGCAAAGGCCTGCTTACGGTCCACGAAAGCAGCAGCAACAAACGCACCGTCACAACCGAGATTGAGATCTATTTCTCCTCTATCACCGATCTTAAAATCGCAGGCTGCGACGTCGAGGTCGAGGGAACATTAAGCGGGCAGCTGCTCGACATAGAGGTCAGCGGCGGCGGTTTCATCAAGGCCGACATAGACGTGGCGGACCTGCTGGCAAAGGTGTCGGGCAACTCGACGCTCGACATTCAGGGCAAGGCGCGGTATATGATGCTCGACGTTACGGTGGCCAAAGTCGATCTGCGCCGCCTCGAGACGATGTCCGCCGAAGTGAGCGCTACACAGCGCGGAGAAGCTACCGTATATGCCACCGAGCGGCTGGCAGCAACGACCAATATGGGCGGCAGCATATTTTACATGGGTGCGCCGTCGATCGTGCGCGCCAATTCGAAACTGCTCGGCAGCTCGATAAACAACATCGGAGAGTAGCCGCCAGCGGCACCCCATGACCACATTCATCGAACAGCTGGCCGCCGACCTTTACGCAAGGTACGGACGCGATATCTCGTCGCTTCGGATTCTCTTTCCGAGCCGGCGCGCCCAACTGTTTTTCGCCGAAGCGCTGTCGCATCTGACGGATGTTCCCCTGTGGCAGCCCCACTTCACAAGTCTCGATACGCTCATGACAACAGTGGCCGGCATCGAGCACGGCGAACGGGTGCGGCTCATAACCGAACTGTACGAAATCTACCGGCAGTTCCACCCCGACGAAAAGTTCGACAAGTTCTACTTTTGGGGCGATATGCTGCTCAGCGACTTCGACTCCATAGACAAATATATGGTCGACGCCGACGTGCTGTTCGCCAACATCGACGACCTGAAGCAGATCGAATCCGACCTAAGCTATATAACCGACAAACAGTGGCAGGTAATCGACCGCTTCTGGAGCGTCCTCAACGGTGACCCCGACCCCTCGCTGCACAAGCAGCGTTTCCTGAAGGTTTGGCGGACACTCTGCCCCATATATCACCTTTTTCGCGAGAGGTTGGACGAGCTGGGCATAGCCTACGGCGGTATGGTTCAGAGGCGGGCGGCGGAAAGGATCGCCTGCGAAGGGTTTCAGCTGGACGACGGATTTGATGCCGACGGCCAGCGGCCGCGGTACGTCATCGCCGGCTTCAATGCACTGTCGGCCTGCGAGAAACGGCTGTTCGACTATCTGTCGGTGAATCGCCGCACCGACTTCTATTGGGACTACGACAACTACTACTATAAAGACAAGGGGCAGGAGGCCGGACTGTTCGTGCGCGAAAATCTTATCCGGTATCCGCATCGGCCCGACTTTCTCCCGTCGGCTGACAACTTTGCCGCACAGAAGCAGTTCACGGCCGTAGCCGCGGCATCGAACGTACTGCAATGCAAGTATGTGCACCAGCTTCTGAAGAATATGGCCAAAGATGCCGGCAAGCAGGGTTCGAAGCTCGACAAGCGCACCGCCATAGTACTCACAGACGAGAATCTGCTCTCGCCGCTGCTCTACTCGATGCCCGAGGGTATCGACCTGAACATCACGATGGGCTATCCGGTCAGGCAGACCGTCGCATACTCGTTCGTCGAACGCCTCATAGAGTTGCAGAACCGGAGGCGCGAAAGCAGCGGCGGCGTATGGTTTCACCACACCGATGTGCTGGGACTGCTCGCCCACCCCTACCTGTGCGATATGGCCGGCGATGCCGGCGCCGCCCTCTCGAAGGCGATCGTCGAGCGGCAGCAGGTGTACGTGCCGCAGAGTGAACTGAGGGCCACGCCGCTGCTCGCTGAGCTGTTCGCTTCGGTCGGAGAGTGGCGCTCGCTTTCGGACTACATCATCCGGATGCTCGCGCTGGCGGCGCAATCAGACGGCGACGGGATGCACCGCGAAGCGGAGTTCCTGTCGGTAATAGCTGATAATATGACTATGCTGCGCAACTCGCTCGACGAATGTCGGGTTGAGATCACGCTGCCGATATACGCCTCGCTGCTCAGGCGGCACCTCCAGACGGTGCGCATACCGTTCGAGGGCAAGCCGCTGCAAGGCGTGCAGATAATGGGTATTCTCGAAACCCGCAACCTCGACTTCGACAACGTGATAATACTCTCGATGAATGACGACAACTTCCCGGGCAGCCGCACTGTTTCCTCGTCGTTCATCCCCTACGGGTTGCGCGCCGCATACGGCCTGCCGACACCCGAACATCACGAGGGCGTATATGCCTACTACTTCTACCGGTTGATCCAGCGGGCCACCAATATATATATGGTATACTGCTCCCGCAGCGATGAAAAGAGCAGCGGCGAGGCCAGCCGGTACATCCGGCAACTCGATTACGAATCGCAATTCGAGATACACAAAATAGACTTCGGCGTAGATATCAACCTTGGCGGCACTGCACCCTTCACCATCGCCAAACAGGGCGAAACGGCGGCACAGCTGGCCCGCTTCACCGACGGCGAGGCGACGCTTTCGCCGACAGCGCTGTTCCGCTACATAGCCTGTCCCATGCGCTTCTACTTCGCCTCGGTAGCGCATATCCGCTGCAAGGAGGATATGGCCGAGGAGATCGACGCGCCGATGTTCGGCACTATACTGCACTACGCTATGCAGCGGCTGTACGAACCGCTTCGCCAGACGGCGGATACTGCAGGCGCGATAGCCGCCATAACGGCCGAGCGGATCGAGCGCGAGGTCGATCGGGCCGTAAACGAAAAGTATCTGCGCCGCGAAAAGAACTCCAACGACGATTACGGAGGCGACATAATCATGGTCAAAGAAATAATTTGCCGCTACATTCGCAACGGGATACTGGCCTACGACACCGCGCATCCGGATTTCCGCATCGAGAATCTCGAGCATAAGGTGACCACGCCGTTCGAGTTCACGATCGGAGACAAGCGATCGGAGGTGGTATTCCAAGGCACCGCCGACCGTATCGACCGCCTCGCCAACGGGCAGATACGCGTAGTCGACTACAAGACCGGCGCGCCGCACCTCGAATTCGACGGCATCGAAGCGCTGTTCCGCGGCATAGGCAAGCAAAGGCTGTCAGCCATAATACAGACACTGCTCTATTCGATGATGATCTCGCGCAGCGAAAACCGGCCGGTCTGCCCCGCGCTCTATTATGTCCGTGACATAGGCCGCGAAGACTACTCGCCGATGCTCGTGGAGTGTACGGGCCAAGGACACGGCAAGCGTCGCGTGCAGGTAACAGATTACGCTTCTTTCTCCGAGGAGTTCGAACGGCTGCTGGCCGAAACGCTCGCCGAACTGTTCGACGAATCGATTCCCTTCGTGCAGTGCGAAGACCCCGACACCTGCGCCTACTGCGACTATCGGGACATCTGCCGGCGATAACCGTACGCCCCTGCCCCGCCCCGTTGCCGGCACCGTTCGGGTCAAACCCCGTCGCATTCAGACTCTACGCCCAAAATAAAAGTGCATATATCTCTCGCAAAAGAGCGTTTTTGCGCCGGCACTGTCCGCTGCCGTCTGATTGGTATGTAAATTGCAAAGTACACGGCAGTAAAGTCTAAAACTTTAATTATGATGAAAAAATTACTTCTCTGCATTTCGCTCGCAGCCATCTTCTGCGCCTGCTCGCAACAGCGCGAGTGGAATCTCGAACAGCGGAAACAGATGCGCGAAAACCTGCGCGAGTATCGGGATATGGTATATCTCGACGATCTGAACGATGTCGAATGGGAAACGTTTTCGGACGATGTGGCCGTATCGCTCGAGGACGACTATCCGGTCTATGCCACATTCATCTCGATGCCCGGCAAGGACGACACTGTGACAATGGTAGTGGTCGAAACGGTGGTCGCCGAGCTGAATGCCGACGCACACAATATGCGCCACCTGTTCCCGTACCGTTATTTAGTCGAAGAGGGCATTCTGCCCGACGGGATGTCGCACCAGCAGATCAAGTCGTACTACAACTGTTTAGCCTCGAAGGTCAACGGCTACTACAACTCGCTCGAATCGTTCTTCGGCGCGGTTTTGGCCGGCACGAGCGACTCGACTGCACTCGGACAGTTCCAGCGCCAGTGCGCCTCGCAGTACGAAGGCTTCGAACTGACCGAAGTGGAAGTGGTAGAGGACTAAGCAGTACGCCTCAACGAGAATCGGCTGTCTGAACGTGTGTCAGACAGCCGATTTTCATTGCATTGGCAATACAGATCATTTGCGCTCCGGAAGCATCGCTCTCAGGTCGAGCTGCGGATTCTGACCGGGCCGGCGTTCGAGTTCGCCGCGAAGGAACTTGTCCGAAACCACCACCCGCACAGCACGGTGCATAATCGTAAACTCCACCGGCGAGGCGCCCATCATCTCGCCGTCGATCTCGAGCGGAACATCCGGCGCCGACTCGATCCGTATCCGCGACCCGCGATAGAGCGATACCTGCGGTATGGAGTAGATGCCGCCGTTGAACAGCCGCCTGAAGTTGGACGGTATCTGCCACCAGTGTATCTTGCGGATGACCGTCAGGTCGAGCAGTCCGTCGTCGGCCACCGCATGCGGCACCTGCATCATACCGCCGCCGTTGTACTTGCACACGCCTACCGTAATGCTGAGCACTATGTCGTTCACCACCTGCCGGTCGTCCACCCAAATGCGCATACCGGCGGAGTTGTAGCGCAAGAACGAATGCACCAATCCGCGTATGTAGAGCAGCCGGCCGCGATAGCCTTTGGCCTTCAACTTGTTGAAGCGATGAACGACCGCAGCGTCGAGACCCGCACCGCCAACGTTGGACATATAGCGCTGCTGGCGGTAGCTCGATTCCTCGTAGTTCACCACGCCGATATCCTGAAGGAATGAATGGCTCTCGGCTATGGCCCGTATGGCTTCGGAGTATTTGCGCGGAATGCCGTACATACGTATCCAGTCGTTGCCCGTGCCTGCAGCAATCACCGCCACGAGCACGCTGTCGGTCGGCACCTCCTTCTGAATGAAGATGCCGTTCACGACCTCGTGCAGCGTGCCGTCGCCTCCGACCACGATTATCTTGCGATAACCGCTGCGGACGGCCTCGACCGTGAGCTGCGTGGCGTGGTACTTGTGTTCGGTAAAAACCAGCTCGCAGTCGATGCCGTGCTCGCGCAGCAGTTTCGATATGATCGGCAGATCGTCGAGCGCACGACCGTAGCCCGCGACCGGATTTACGATCGTGAACCACTTGTCGGTATGCTCAGCCGTCTGCTTCAATGCCCCTTTATTTGCGCGGCGCGTTGCCGAGCGTGTGACACAGGAACTCCCAGAACTTGGCCACCGAGGCTATCTCGACCTTCTCGTCGGGCGAGTGCGGATAGCAGATCGTGGGACCGAACGAGATCATATCCATCTCGGGATAGGGTCCGCCGATGATGCCGCACTCCAAACCGGCGTGGATGCCGATCACGCGCGGACGCACACCGTAAAGATCCTCGTAGCTGTCAGTCATAGCGTGCAGAATCGGGGACTCCATATTGGGTTTCCAGCCGTCGTAGCCGCCAGTCAGCGCCACCTCGGCACCGGCAAGCTCAAATACTGCGCTTATGGCTTCGCCCAAATCAGCCTTTTCGCTGTTCACCGAGCTGCGCAGCAGACAGTGCAGCTTGACGCTGCTGCCGTCGGACACCACGCGAGCCAGATTGGTCGAGGTCTGCACCAAGCCCTCCATCGAGCGGCTCATCTTCTGCATTCCGTCAGGGCAGGCAACTACCGCCTTGACAAGTTTCTCGGCCACCTTCTCGGCAATCATCTCTGCGGGACGTTCGGTCTCGGCAGCCTCGATTATAATATTGTCCTCGATACCGGCAAACTCAGCGGTGACGAGCTGTTTGAACTCCTCGACGCTTTGGAGCAGTTGCTCGAACTCCTCCTCCCGTACCATAACGACGGCCTTGGACTCGCGCGGAATGGCATTGCGCAATCCGCCGCCGTCGACCGAGCAAAGCAGCAGCTTATGCTCCTTGGCAACCGTGCGCAGCAGACGGAACAGCAGTTTGTTGGCATTGGCACGCTGGAGAATGATCTCGATGCCAGAATGGCCGCCCTTCAGTCCCTTGATCGTAATCTCGGCGGCGCGGTAGCCGGTCGCAGGAGTCGCCTCGGCCGTATAGTCGAACGAGACGCTCGCATCGAGACCTCCTGCGCAGCCTACATACAGCTCGCCTTCGGTCTCGGAGTCGAGATTGAGCAGCACTTCGCCCTTGAGCACACCCGCCTTAAGGCCGAAAGCGCCGACCATACCGCTCTCTTCGGTAGCAGTGAAAAGCGCCTCGATATTGCCGTGCGGAATATCTTTCGACTCGAGCACCGAGAGAATGGCCGCTACACCGATACCGTCGTCGGCGCCGAGTGTCGTGCCGTTGGCGGTGACCCACTCGCCGTCGATATAGGCTTCGATCGGATCCTTCTCGAAGTCGAACACTTTGTCGCCGTTCTTCTGCGGCACCATATCCACGTGAGCCTGCAGCACTACGCCCTTGCGGTCTTCCATACCGGCAGTGGCCGGCTTGCGGACGATGACGTTATGCACTTCATCCTCGAATGCTTCGAGCGAGTGTTCGCGTGCGAAATCGAGTATATACCGGCGAATGGACTCCTCGTGGAACGAGGGGCGCGGTATTTGGGTTATGCGCTGGAAATTCTTCCATACGATCTGCGGGGCAAGGCCCGCCAAATTCTTATCCATAATTTTAAGTTTTAAGGTTATACACTAACGCAAACGGGCTATCATATTGGCGATGTTGGCCTGCATAGCCTCCATACGGTCGTCCGCCTCGCCGCGAACGAACTTCTCGCCCGTAATATTTTCGTACAGTTCGATATAGCGATCCGATATGCCCGACACGATCTCGGGTGTCATCTCGGGAACAGTCTCCCCCGCACGGCCTTGGAATCCGTTGGCCATAAGCCACTCGCGCACGAACTCCTTGGACAGCTGCCGCTGTTGCTCGCCGCGGGCGAAGCGCTCCTCGTAGCCGGCGGCATAGAAATAGCGCGACGAATCGGGAGTATGGATTTCATCGATGAGGGTGATCTCGCCGTCGCGCTTGCCGAACTCGTACTTGGTATCCACAAGTATCAATCCGCGCTCGGCAGCCATACGGGTGCCGCGCTCGAACAGCGCCAGCGCGTAACGCTCCAAAGTCTCGTAGTCTTCCTTCGAAACCAATCCGCGGGAGATGATCTCCTCCTTGGATACATTCTGGTCGTGCATACCTATTTCGGCCTTGGTGGTCGGGGTGATGATCGGAGCGGGGAACTTCTGATGTTCGCGCATACCGTCGGGCAGCTTCACGCCGCATATCTCGCGTGCGCCGGCCTTATACTCGCGCCACGAACTGCCGGTCAGGTACCCGCGCACGATCATCTCGACGGGAAACGTCTCGCACTTGTAACCTACCGTCACCATCGGATCGGGCGAAGCGATCTTCCAATTGGGGCATATATCCGACGTGGCATCCAAGAACTTTGAGGCTATTTGATTGAGCACCTGTCCCTTGTAGGGAATACCCTCGGGCAGCACCACGTCGAATGCCGAAATTCTGTCGGTCACGACCATTACCAGATACTTGTCGTCGATATCATAGACGTCGCGCACCTTGCCTACGTACAGATTGCGCTGGCCGTCGAATTTAAAATCGGTTTTTACAATTGCTTTCATCTTTGATATTGGGTTAATGTTTCAGTGCTTCTTCGATAGACGTGCGCTTCTCGAACGCCTCGACTATATGTTTCACCAAAGGATGACGCACGATGTCCTCCTTGCCGAACTCGATAGCGGCGATGCCCTCGATACCCTCGAGCATACCCATGGCGCGCATCAGACCCGAGTCGGCCGAACGCGGCAGATCGATCTGCGTCACGTCGCCCGTGACTATGAACTTGGCATTGCGCCCCATACGGGTAAGGAACATCTTGATCTGCGGCAGCGTGGTATTCTGCGCCTCGTCAAGTATCACGAATGCGTTGTCGAGCGTACGGCCGCGCATATAGGCCAAAGGCGCGATCTGAACCGTCCCCTCCTCCATATATTTCGACAGTTTGGCGGCGGGAATCATATCGTTCAGCGCATCGTAGAGCGGCTGCAAATAGGGGTCGAGTTTCTCCTTCATATCGCCCGGGAGGAAACCGAGCTTCTCGCCCGCCTCGACGGCCGGACGTGTCAGTATCACGCGCCGCACCTGCTTCTCCTTCAATGCTCTAACGGCCAAAGCGATAGCCGTATATGTCTTGCCCGAGCCGGCAGGTCCTACAGCGAACAGCAGGTCGTTGTCCACGAAAGCCTCGACTAACCGCCGCTGATTGGCGGTACGGGCACGGACAGCATTGCCGTTGTTGCCGTAAAGTATGACGTCGCCGTCGCCCGCCGGCTGCTCCTCGACTGAAAATCCGGCGCCGAAACACTGGCGTATGACCTCCTTGGAAACGTGGCCATACTTCTCGTAATAGGCCTCGAACTGCCCGAAGCGCTCCACGAACTGCTCTATCCTCTTTTGGTCGCCCATCACCTTGACAGCCGATCCGCGGGCTATGATGCTGAGCGCAGGATACTGCTCCCGTATCATATCGAGATAGGTATCCTGCGCTCCGAAAAGTTCACGGGGATCGACCCCGTCAATATATATCGTTTTTTCCGTCATCTCAAGATTCAAAAGTAAAACCCTACGCCGAGCTGCCATGTGCTCACGCGCGTCCTTATCATATCGTCCGGCGCCGATGTACTGCCGAAAGATATGCGGCCCTCGTTATTGCGGAAATAACCGTTGTAACGGGCCATGATATTAATGTGTCCCAGATCGACGCCCAGTCCGAGCAGGTAGCCCAAAGCCTGACTCTCGGTAGAAAAGCGGAACCGGTCCTTTCCGCCCTTCACGCCGCAATCGGTCATAACGTTCAAGTTGATGCCGGCCTGCACCTTCAGCGGTCCGACAATCCTAATGCCCAATGCTATCGGCACGTCGATAGTATGCTGGTAGGAGGTTCCGCTCACACCGGCATCGGTGGTGAACTTGTAGGAATTGCGTGAAAAAAGCAGCTCGGGGTCGACCGAGAATATGCCGACCCTCCACGAGGCCTGAAGACCGGCGTGCCAGCCGACACGGCTCTTGGCCGAGACCATATCTTTCCACAGACTGGCCGTAACTTCGGTAGTCTGGTAATTCAAACCGGCCTTGATGCCCCACTTGAGCGGATTGCCGGCTGTGGCTCCAAGGCAGAGCATAGTCGCCGCGATAGCGATAACGAGTTTTTTCATAGCACTTATGCGGTTAAATGTTCATTTCCATGCGGTTATCGGTGCATCACCCGATGCAATTGTTTTTGCAAATATACGAATAAGCGGGCGCAATGCCAAATTAATTTGCACATTGACGGGCATAAGTATATTCTGTTCGCCCAACGTGCGCATTATTTCTCTGTCGGGCACTTATTTTTCAGCAAAAAAGAGACCGTTGTCAGTCCCACCACTGCCAAAGCCACCACCAACAGCGCCCCGTTGCGGGTTCCGCCGAAAAGATCCGCCCCCAAACTCATCAGCGGGCCTATCACCGCACCGCTCGATATGGCCAAAATCATAAGGCCCGAGATCTCGTTGGCTTTGTCCGGACGGCTGCGCGTAGCCGCCGCGTACAGCGTCGCAAAGATGCAAGCGATAGAAAACCCCCACACTCCGCACAGCGCGAAAATGGCTGTGGCAGAATGCACAAAGAACATCGCAGCGACCGTCGCCGCCATCACCAGCATATTGATCCGCAGCCAGCGCACGTCGCTCATACGCGACAGCAGCCACACGCCGAGCAGCGTTCCCACTATGCGGCACACATAATAGACCGACGACACGAGAGTCGCGTTCTCCGTTGTCATCGAGGTGCGCTCCATAACGATCTTGGGCGTAACAACACCCGCGCCGATATCCACCGAGATGAACAGAGCTATACCGATGAACGCCGTAAGGACCGTTTTATTGCGCAGCAGGACCATAAAGTCGCCTGTCGAGCTGCGTTCGGCCGACCGTTCCTCCACGGGCAGAGGCGTCAGCAGCAGCCACACCATAGCCACAAGCGTCACGGCGGCGAAAATGGGGAACATAGCCCGCCAGTTGCCGAATGCGGAGGAGAGAGCGGCGGCGATCGGCGCAGCCAGCATAAGCGACAGGTTGCGGGCCACCTGCCCCATAGTCAGGTAGCCGGTCATATGCTCCGGCGGGGCGAGCGTGGCCAGCAGCGGATTGACTGCCACCTGAAGGATCGTATTGCCTATGCCGATCAACGCGAAAGCGGCGAAATAGACGCCCGCACCGGCGATCGGCGCCACGGGCAGCAGCAATCCTATGATCGACACGACATAGCCGATCGTAGCCGTGGCCTTGCGGCCGATACGGTTCATAAGCCGCGCCGTAGGCACCGACAGCAGCAGGAACCAAATAAACACCATAGACGGCAGCAGACCGGCCACGGTCTCGTCGAGCGAAAATTCCGTCTGAACATAGCTCGTGGCGAAACCGACCGTATCGCTGAATCCGAAAATGTAAAAACCGAAAACCACCGGAGCTATGACGGCGGCAGAAATTCTGCGGTTATCATTCATATCTTTTTCAACTCTGCTTGCAGGCCCCTCTCGTCCGACCACTCAGATGCTGCGGCACCGTCAAACAGCCTCTCCGCTGAGCTTTTGTCGCAACGATATGGACCTCGATATTTCCAAATTTTATTCAAAGATACGAAGAATTTGCGTAAAAAGGCGAGATTTAAAGGAATAATGCCAAACGATTGGTAATTAGAGCAGGTTTGTGGTATTCTGTCATATCCGTATCATTGGTGAAATTTTACGAATATCGAGGGGTTGAGAGAGAGAATTGCTACCTATCCGCTGCCTTTTTATGGGCAGCCACATTGGGTAATAAATAGTCCTGCCCCATCCACAAACTTCCTGTTAATTGACTCAATGAACGCGGGTTTTGCTACTTTGCGCTCACAAAAGTAATCATTTTTCCGGCACAAAGAAAAAACAGATCGCAAATATGTAGGCGCATAGTACTTTATTCTTCGTTCCGCTATATTTTACATGCTGTTCAGGGACTCTGTTAAAAGTAATTTTGCAACCAAAGAGAAGAGTTATGAATCAGACAGATGTAAAGGTGTCGTTCTACCTCAAAAGGAGCGAAGCGGATGCCAAAGGGAACTGTCCCGTAATGGCAAGGTTGAATGTCGGCAAATAC
>CAYYUW010000040.1:0-70333 GCA_964474985.1 uncultured Alistipes sp.
ATAGTGCTCGAGGTGGCTTCGACCGATATGTGTGCGTTCCAGCTGCGGTTAGAACTGCCGCCCGAGTACAAGTATGCCCGCCGCAGCACGAGAGACGAATTGCGGCTGTTCAGCTTCAACCACGGATTTTACTGCGCAAAATAGTTTAGACTGCGCGATGCGGCTTGCTGAGGGTCGCTCGACTGGCTTGGCAGCTTGGTGCGAGCAGCAGCCTGCGAAGGGGAACATAGCGAGCCTTCGCCGCCCGAAGGCTGCGGCTCGCGCGGTTCTCCGAACCGCATTTTGTCGCTGCGAATATTTCCAACGACCAAATATGCTTAGCACCGGCCTGCTGCATCTGCCGCACGGTAAATTGCAAGGAATATTTGCAATTGCGATTGCTTGTTCGTACCTTTGTGATAAGGCGTAAAATCGTTTGAAGTTATGAAAGGCATCGTTCTGGCCGGAGGTTCCGGTACGCGACTCTATCCCGTTACCAAGGGCGTATCGAAGCAGCTGCTGCCCGTGTATGACAAACCTATGGTTTACTATCCGGTTTCGGTCCTTATGCAGGCCGGAATACGTGACATATTGATTATTACGACACCGGAGGATGCGCCGTCGTTCCGCCGTCTGCTCGGCGACGGCTCCAGCTTCGGTATCCGGCTCGAGTATGCCGAGCAGCCCTCGCCCGACGGGCTGGCGCAGGCATTCTTGATCGGCGAGAAGTTCATCGGCGGCGACAGCGTGTGCCTTGTTTTGGGCGACAACATATTCTATGGCGCCGGTTTGGTCGAGATGCTGCACGAGGCGGTGGCGCGGGCCGAACGGGATGACAAGGCGACTGTTTTCGGTTATCGGGTGGATGATCCCGAGCGTTACGGCGTGGCCGAGTTCGACGGCGAGGGCAACTGCCTGTCGATCGAGGAGAAGCCCGAGCACCCCAAGTCGGATTATGCGATCGTGGGTCTGTATTTCTATCCCAACAGCGTGGTGGACATAGCGCGTACCATTCGCCCCTCGGCACGCGGTGAGTTGGAGATAACGACTGTGAATCAGCGCTTTCTCGATGAGGGCCGGCTGCGGGTGCAGCCGTTCGTTTCGGGCTTTGCGTGGCTCGATACCGGTACGCACGACTCGCTGGCCGAGGCGTCGATCTTCGTCGAGGTGATCGAGAAGCGGCAGGGGCTGAAGATCGCTTGTTTGGAGGAGATCGCATACCGTGCCGGCTGGATCGACGAGGCGAAGCTGCGCGAGATGGCCGAGCCGATGCGCCGCAACCAATATGGACGTTATCTGTTGAAATTGATCGAACGATAGATATGAAACGCAAGATACTCGTTACCGGCGGTGCCGGTTTTATCGGGTCGCATTTGGTGCGGCTGCTTACGGGGAAGTATCCCGATTATCTCATCGTGAATCTCGATGCTTTGACCTATGCCGGCAATCCGGCCAATCTGAGCGATGTTGCGCAGCGGCGCAATTACCGTTTCGAGCGGGCGGATATCTGCGACTGTGCTGCTGTGCGCGCGATATTCGAGCGGTACGACATAGACGGCGTCATACATTTGGCAGCCGAGACGCACGTCGATCGCAGCATTGACGACCCGTTTGCATTCGTCCGCACCAATGTGCTGGGAACCATAACGCTGCTGCAGGCGGCCGTGGAGCATTGGCGCGATCGTCGCGAGGGCTGTCTGTTCTACCACGTATCGACGGACGAGGTGTACGGGGCGTTGGGCGAGACGGGCAGCTTCACCGAGACCACGCGCTACGATCCCCATTCGCCCTATTCGGCCAGCAAGGCGTCGAGCGACCATTTCGTCCGTTCGTATCACGATACGTTCGGCCTGCCGACCGTTGTGAGCAACTGCTCGAACAATTACGGCCCGTACCAGTTCCCTGAAAAATTGATACCGTTGTTCATCAACAACATACGATGCCGCCGTCCGCTGCCGGTCTATGGCGACGGATGTCAGGTTCGCGACTGGCTTTATGTCGAGGACCACGCTCGGGCCATAGATGCCATATTCCACGGGGGACGTGTGGGCGAGACCTACAATATCGGCGGCAACAACGAGCTGCGCAACATCGATTTGGTCAGGACGTTGATCCGCACGGCGGACCGCCTGTTGGGGCGTGCCGAGGGCGAGGACGACGGTTTGATACGCTTTGTCCGCGACCGTGCCGGCCACGACCGCCGCTATGCAATCGACTCCTCCAAGCTGCAGCGCGAATTGGGCTGGCGTCCGTCAGTGAATTTCGAGGAGGGCATCGAACGTACGGTGCGCTGGTATTTGGACAACGGCAAGTGGCTCGATGCTGTGACCTCGGGCGAATATATGAAATATTACGACAAAATGTACGGCGACCGGTAGACGCCACGGGCGCCGGTTGTCCCTTTGCCCGAAAAAGGCTATCTTTGCCGCAGATATAATCCGCACGACGATGAATACAATCCAACGACCTTCTTCACGAGTCCTCTCGATCGACATCGTGCGCGGCTTTACGCTGCTGCTGATGCTGTTCGTCAATGACCTGTATATGCCGGCCGTACCGGCGTGGTTGGGCCACACGGCCGCCGAGACCGACGGTATGGGGCTTGCCGACTGGGTGTTTCCCAGCTTTCTGTTTATGGTGGGTATGTCGGTGCCCTACGCCATAGCCTCGCGCCGGCGGCGCGGCGAGGGTCGCGGCCGCATACTGATGCATATCCTGTGGCGAACGTTCAGCCTTATACTTATCGGCGTGTCGCTGCTCAATGCCGGCCGCCTGAACCCTGAAATGACGGGCCTGAGCCGCAAGGCGTGGTCGCTGCTGTTCTACCTGTTCCTGTTTATGTTCTGGAACGACTATTCGCCGGCGAACCGCTTCGCCAAGTGGCTGCGCAGTGCGGGCGGCATCGGTATCGTCGTACTGCTGGCCATATTCCGCGCCGGCACGCCCGACGACCCGTCGTGGCTGGTGCCGAGCTGGTGGGGCATCCTCGGATTGATAGGCTGGGGATATCTGGCTGCCGCATTGGTCGGTCTGTTCTCTGACGGCCGCGTATGGGCTGCCGCGGCAGGCTGGGCTTTCTTCCTCGGTCTCAACATACTGTCCTCGCTGGGGTTGGCCGGCTGGGCTGACTGCGTGCAGCCTGTGCTGGGTACGTTAGTGCAGGGCAATACGCCGATGATCGTGCTGGCCGGTATGACTGCCGGAGCCTATCTGAAGCAGAGCCGCGACGACAACCGCCGCAAGGCGTTAGTACTCCTCGCGGCCGGAGCGCTGTCGCTCGCTGCCGGCTTCGTGCTGCGCAACTGGTTCATCATCTCGAAGATATATGCCACGCCCAGCTGGGGGCTTATCTGCAATGGCATCAGTATGATAGTGCTGGCTGCAGTGTTCTACCGCACCGATGTCTGCGGCAAGACCCGCTTTACCGGTCTGCTGACGACTACGGGGCGCAACTCCATGACGACCTATTTGGCTCCCAGTGCGCTCTATTCGATCATTTGGCTGCTGCCGTTCCACCTGCTTTTCTACAAGCAGACGGGGAGCGCCCTGCTGGCAATCGCCGGTTCAGCGGTGTGGTCGGTGGCGATGGCCTACTTCTCGATCCTGCTCGACAAGATCGGCATAAAGCTCAAGCTGTAATGGCCGAGACTCAGTTGGCTGTCGAGCGGAACTCTGTTGGGGTGATTCCCGTGAACCGCTTGAACAAGCGGCTGAAGTGCTGCGGATACTGGAATCCGAGGCGGTAAGCTATCTCGGTGACGCTCAGATCCGTTTCGCACAGATGCCGTTTGGCTAAATTCATCAGTTTGAGCTGTATCTGTTCTATGGCTGTCTTTCCGGTCTCTTTCTTTATCATATCGCCGAAGTAGTTGGGCGACAGGCATACTTTGTCGGCAAAATATTTTACCGTGGGCAGTCCGTGGCGCGAGGCCTCGCCCGAACGGAAATACTCGTCCAAAAGCTGCTCGAAACGCGTGAGAGTATCGCGATTGACGTCCGAGCGGGTTATGAACTGACGGTCGTAGAAGCGCGTGCAGTAGTCGAGCAGCAGCTCGATGTTGCGCACTATCAGGTTTTTGGTGTGTTTGTCTATGTCGTGGCGCAGTTCCCGATCGATCTTGTCCAAACAGTCCAGCACAATCTCCCGTTCGCTGTCCGACAGGTGCAGCGCCTCGCGCGAATCGTAGGAAAAGAACGAGTAGCTGTCGATTTCGCGTCCCAGCTGCGTGCCGCGGATCAGATCGGGGTGGAACAGCAGCGCCTTGCCCTTGGGCTGGAACACCTCGCCGTTGTCTTCGATGCCGATTATCTGCCGCGGTGCCAAGCAGACGATCGTACCCTCTTGGTAATCGTAATATTGGCGCCCGTAGCGCAGATCGCCGCACTTGACCTCCTTGAGAAACAGGGCGTAAAAGCCGAAACCCATGCGAAAGTTGCGCATAGGACGGGCTTCGGAGAAGTCGACGACACTCACCAACGGGTGGAGTGTAGCGATACCCAAGAGTTTGTTGTACTGGTCGATGGTCTCGACATTCACGATTTTTTCCATGGCGTTTCGTTTTTACTGGCGGAGGGGGTTCGGCAAATGCGGCCGAAGCCTGCGGCCCGCGCGGATCTGTGAAGCCGCAATATTAGGCAGCACCGTTGCCTGCGAACCCCGATTCCGTTATGCAAATATAGCTCATTTGTCGCATTTTGCATCCGACGTGGCGGCTAAAACCGTAAAACGGGTATTGAAACCGGTAATGCGGTTACATCTGCGCCGGCGGCGGAGAATGTTTTTTACTTTGCCTTACGAATCCAAACAAACGGTAAAGATGAAAATTTCCAAAATCGAAAACGGGCGTGTCGGCAGCATGCGCCCTGCGGATCGGACGCCCGATCTGGCCGACTGTTTCTCACGCTGCATCGCCCGCCTCGAGGCGCAGGGACGCTTCGGCTCGGCGACCAACTACCGAATGGCCTGCCGCCGGCTGGTGTGCTATACGGGCGGCACGGTGCATCTGGCCGACATCACCCGAGCGTGGGTCAGGGAGTATGAATCGTGGCTCCGAAGCGGCGGGCTGTGCCACAACAGCGTGTCGTTTCATCTGCGATATGTGCGGGCGGTGTACAATGCCGCTGCAGCCGAGGCGGATTGCGCGCCGTTCACCAATCCGTTCACCAACCCGTTCGCCCACGTGCGTACGACGCCGGCGGCGACGGGCAAGCGTGCCATACGGGCGGCCGATATGCAGCGCATCCGCGATTGCGAACTCTCGGCTGCTGACTGGCGCAAGGCGCTGGCTCGCGATATGTTCCTGTTCAGCTTCTATGCGCGCGGCATGTCGTTCGTGGATATGGTCTATCTGCACAAGAGCGACGTGCGCGACGGCGTGCTGACTTACAGCCGCCGCAAAACCGGTCAGGTGCTTTCGATGGCGGTCGAACCTCCGCTCGAACGGCTCATAGCACGCTATGACAACCCGTCGCCGTACGTGCTGCCGCTGCTGGCCGGCGACGACAGCTATCGGGCTTATCGCGTGCAGCAGCGCAGTATGAACCGCAGCATCAGTGCGCTGGGACGTGAATTGGGCTTCGAGGTGCCGCTGACGTTCTATGTGGCGCGCCATACGTGGGCGACCCTTGCACGCGACACCGGAGCGCCGATACAGTTCATAAGCGAGGGTATGGGACACACCTCCGAGCGGACCACGCGCATATATCTGCGTCAGCTCGACCGTGGCCGCATCGACGAGCTAAACCGCTGCGTGATAGCAGCCGTTACCGCAGGCTGAACTTTATGCGCAGCATTACTGACGCCGGACGCAGCCGGTAGGAGTAGACTAAGCTGAAGTCGTCGCCGTACGATGCCGAGCGGAATGTTCCGGTATCGAACAGGTTGCGGGCGCAGAGCGAATATTCGATGCGCTTGGTGCGGTAGCTCAGATCTATGTCGGCAAAGAACATCGAGCGGTCGCCGTGTGCTATGGCGCTGTTGTAGTGGTGCTGGCCTGTGATCGACAGGTTGACTTTGCGGGCGATGATGAAGCCCAGCGTCGCCTGCTGTATGGCCGTGTCTATGGGCTTGAGCGCCGTGCTGCCGATGCGGTTTTCGCTGCGCCCCCATTCGGCTTCGCAGTCGAGACGTATGGCGCGTGTGAAACGTGTGGAGAAGGCTATTCGTGCCGAAGTGAGGTCGAAGCGTGCCGGCATTATCACCCCGTCGCGCCACAACTGACTGTGCGAGCGGCCGTAGGTTCCCGTCAGGGTTACGGTGGTGGCGATGTCGTCGAAGCGTTTGCTCAGCTTGGCTGAGATGTCATAGCCGTGCGAGATGTTGTCGATCGGATAGGCTTCGACGCGGCTCAGCGTCCCGATGTACGTTACGCCGTAGGTTCGGTTGCTGCGATTGCGGCGGTAAGAGGCGTCGAGCGAGCCGAAGAGCGACGATATGGCGTTGCTGTATGTAAGCGAGGCGCGGCAGTTTTGGACGTAGGTGCGGGCGATGCCGCCTTCGCGTGCCGATATGGTGCGGTAGCCGCTCATTATGAAGCCGCTGTAATTGTCTGCCGCGGTGCCGGTGTATTGGCCGTAGCGGGCCGAGGCGCTATATTTCAGGTCAGTCGATATTTTGCCCTGAATGCCCAGTGAGGGCGAAAACAGCGGCCTGTCCAAGCGATCCGTGGTGTGTGCGATGCGGTCCTCGGAGCGGACCGAGACGAAATCGACCGGCAGCTGGAGCCAAATGTTCAGGTCCTTGTCGTTGCGGTAGCCGATGCGTGCGCCGGCGGAGCCTGCCAGTCGCCGCCAGCGTATGTCGTTGCGCATCGAGTCGGCGGCTTCGGCCGCGGCGGTCGAGTGCAGCGCCGATACGGTGTGCTCGATCTGCGCCTCGGCTGCAGCGGTCAGAGAGAGGTCCCAGCGGCCGAAGCGGTGCGAGTAATAGAATGTGTTTTGGGTGGAGAAGCGCTCCTTGTCCAAGGTTTGCACGGCCCCCGTTCCCGCCTCGGCATCGAACAGATCGTGATAGGGCGTCGGTGATATGTCGAGCGTGGAGGGGTTAGATGTGTAGCCGGTCCGCGACGAGATCTGAAACGTGTGGTTGCGGCTGTTGCCTATGTACTGGAAGCGGTTTTCGACACTCGCTTCGGGCAGCGTGAGCAGCTGCCCTATGGAGTCCACCGTGCTGCGGTTGCGGTCCCACGAGCCTTTGAGGCGCAGCTCCTCGATCAGGAAGCGGCGTTCGGTGTTGGAGCGCAGTTTGAGTTCTATCTCGGCGCGGTCGCTGCGCAGTTTGGCTTCGGTATTCTCGACGATGCTTAAGGGGCGGCCGTCGGGCAGGTAGTAGACCGTGGCCGACACTCCGCGCTCACTCTGCAGGTCGTGCGAATAGGTGGCGTTGGCATTGATCTCCATATCCTTGCCCCACTTGCGGATCGCATTGGCCGATACGGCGTGTACATTGTTGCGCAGGTAGCGGCTGCGATCGAGCGGGGGCGTATCGGGGCGGGTGATGCCGAGTTGCGAACCGTTGGACCCGCTGTCGAACAGGTCGCCGATCTCGGCTGCCACGTCGCTGCCCTCGTTGTTGGTCTTGTAGGCATCGAGCGTCTGGAACGTGCGGCCGAAGTACATCGCCGTAGCCTCGCCGTTCCACATGACTGGCTTGTATCCGGCTCCGGCCTGAACGGTGGCATTGAACGTGCCCCTGACCGACTCCTTGAGCTTCAGGTTTATGGCCGCCTTGTCCGAAGGGCGGAATCCCTTCAGTGCCTTGATCGGCTGGTGATTCTCCAGCACCTGAACCGAGGCTATGTCGCGTGCGCGGATGTTGTTGGTGGCCATTCCGTACCGGCCGCCCATCATATCCATACCCTCGACGTAGAAGCGGTTGATCGAGGTCCCGTTCACCTTGATCTCGCCCGATTTGGCCACCTCGATACCGGGCATCTTTTTCATCACGTCACCTATCGAACGGTCGAGCGAATCGATATAGCCGGCAACGTTGTAATTCAGCGTATCGCTCTGACGCTGTATTGGTTGCGCCTTTACTACCACTTCGCGTATCTTCAGTTCCTGCCGTTCGACCTCGAAGTCGGCACGCTGAGTCCGCGCCGCTGCGCGGCGTCTGACGGTCCGGATGTTGAAACCGGTCACAACGATAAGTATCGAGTCGTTCTTCGGCGAGCAGTCGATCGAGTAGCTGCCGTCGGCGCGGCTGATCGCATAGCCGTACATGCTGCGGCCGTCGGGTGTCTGCAGCATAATGTTGACATCGGCTGCCGGACGTCGGTCGCCGGTCGTAGTCACGGTGCCGCTGACGGTAATCTGGGCTTGCGAGGCGATATGCAGCAGCAGGAGTGTCGTCGAGAGCGCGAATACCCTCATACTATTCCAGCTCTATCGGATTGCAGACAAGCCTCCACTCCTCGTCGAGGATGACGAGCTGGCCGGTGGTTTTGTCCGGAACGACGAATATGGCCTTTCCGCCGTCGCCAAGGTGGTCGTAGGGCGAATTGTAGAGGCTCCGGCGGAACCGGAGGTACTCCTGTCGGCTCATCTTGCGGTATTTCCAGTCGTAGAAGCATATCGGCTGCGGCGTTTGGTGCAGCCCGCAGCATTCGAATGTGAAGTGGCCTTGCGAATCGGTTGCCCGAAGAATAAGCCCGGGCAGCCCCGAGAATTTGTATGGTCCCGTGCCGAGCGGTATCTCCTCGGTGAACCATACCGTCCAGTCGCGACCGCCGTATCGGGTCGTGGCCGTGCGGCAGAGATAGCCGGCTACGGTATCGGTCCGTTCGCCGATCTGCCAGTCGAACTGCGGCTGCGCCTCCTCGTACAGTATCTCGCTGGTAGACTTGTGCGGCAGCCTCTCCACAACGCGCATCGTGCGTGCCGCAAGGTCGGTATATATTTGGTACGGCTGCGTGATCTTGCCGTCGAGGGTGATATTCGGTTCTATCTTCTGCGCTTTCAGCCACATCAGCGAGTCGGCGTCGAATGCGCGCCGGCTGCGGAAGCAGGTGAAGCCGTCGCCTGCGAGCAGCTCCATACGCTCGGTCTCTGTACGGTCGGGATTTTTTACGTCGCCGACGAAGGTAAGGTCGTAAATGACCGTTATCTCGGCCATATCGACAGTGTCGCCCTTCGAGATGTTGCGCGGGAGGTAATGCGGGTGGAAGTCGTAATCCTTTAATAACGAAATGGAAGAAATGTCTTCGGGCTTGAGGTTTCGTGTCTGTCCGCTAAGGGTTTTGAAGCCCTGTGCCGCCACATTGAACGATACGATGCAGAGGAGGAATAGTGCTGCAAGTCTTTTCATGGGTGTAGTATTTTTGTTTAAAACGGTGCAGCGGCGGCATATATTGTATTGGTCCGGCATTTCCGCCTATTGGCGTCCGAGCAGGCCTGCGGTGATCTGGCAGCGCATCAGAACGAGATAACGGGCCTTTGCCGGTTGCATACGCAGCAGATAGCCGGCGGCCAGTGCCAGCGTGCCGCACCACTTGACTGCTTCAGCCAGCAGCCGGCGGCAGTACGTCCCATTGCCGCGGGTGCGGATGCGTTCGCTCAGTCCGATCATACGGCTCAGGCGCGAGAAGTATTCGTGTGTCAGCTTTTGCGGGGCTATGTGATGATATATGACGGCATCGGGAACGTAGTAGAATGGTTCGCCGCTGCGGCTCAGACGGTTGAAGAAATCGGTCTCCTCGCCGCCGATGAGCTTTGCGCCCGTGCGGCCCAGTGCAGGGTCGAATGCGCCGTAGCATTCGACGGCCGACCGCCGAACCGCCATATTGCCGCCACCCGGGCAGCGGCCCCGCCCAAAAGGCCGCACTTCGCTGCCTAAATCGAGCGGATTGGCTATCGGCCGTTCGGTGTATGGCGACAGCCAGTGGGGGCGTTCGCCTTCGTAGCTCGGCACGATGCGTCCGCCGGCGGCGACGGCCTCGGGGTGCGAGTCGAAAAAGGATATGTACGCCTCGACGAACCCGACATTTACAGTTTCGTCATCGTCGATAATCGCTATGTAAGGGCTGTCGCTCTCCTCGATGCCGCGGTTGCGGGCGTAGCTGAGACCCTGACGGGATTCGTGTACTAACCTTACGGGCATCCCGCTGTGTGCGGCTGCGAACTCGGCGAAGCGGTAGGCGGTGTCATCGCTGCTGTTGTTGTCCACGACGACGACCTCCCACACCGACCGCGGAGCGGTCTGCGCCTCGAACGAGCCGAGAGTCCGCAGCAGCGACTGCGAGCGGTTGTATGTGGCGACGACGACGGTAAGGCGCGGCATAGACATCGGTTTTTTCGGCGTTATTTCACAAACATCCTGCCGACATCGTTCCACCGGCAGTCATTCGGTGCCGGTTCGACGCCCAACAGGTGGCATAGAATGACATACATATTCTGGTTTTGGAACGACTGCTGCGCATATCCTTTGCGGAAAGCCGGTCCGGAACCGTAGAATACCATATGCATATCGCGGTCGTAGCAGTCGAATCCGTGTGCTCCGCCCTTTACGGGGCGGTGCGGCGCATCGGGCGAGCAGTACTCCACCGTCCAGCCCGTATCAGGCATCACGATGATATTGGTAAGGCGCGTCGGGTGGCTGCCGTAGTGGAACCGTGCAGGCAGGTCTTCGCGGCGGAATGCCTTGATGCCCTTAACCTTGCGCAGCTGACGCAAAGCCTCGTCGACATACTCGCCGTCCACCTCCAAGCCGAACGGGCGCCCCGACACGGTGCGGACCACGCGCCGGGGGTCGAGTACGCCATAGAGATCGGCCACGCGATCCTCTGAAAGGGCAGCCATACCGTGGTCGGCCGTCACTATGAAGTTGATCCTGTCGTATACGGGCGACTGGCGAATTTTCCAAAAGAAGTAGCGCAGCGTCGAGTCGATATGCTCGGCTTTGGCTGCAGCCTCGGCCGATTCAGGCCCGTAGCGGTGCATAATGGCGTCAGGCTCCTCGAAATACCACATTACCAAGTTGGGAATCTCGTCCACGGGGCGCGTCATCGCCTCGATAACCCAGTCGGCACGTTCGCGATAGGTCGGTTCGGACGAGTAGTTGGTCCATACGGTAGCCTGACGGCCGCCAATGGGCACCTCGCTGCCCGGCCACATAAATATGTTGGCCACGCGACCCTGACGCTCGGCCGTATTCCATATCGGCTCGCCTCCCCAAAAACCTTCGGTGCGCGTGTCTGCCTTGCTGAATACCGACATCTCGCGGCCGGCTTTGCGGTCGTAAAAACCGTTGTTCACCACACCGTGGTGGTCGGGATGCAGACCCGTCGCCATAGCATAGTGGCTGGGGAAGGTGTTGGACGGATATACGGGATAGATTTCGGCATAGCTGCCGACAGCGCGCAGCGAGTCGAGCGTCGGAGTGTTGGCCCGCTCGGCCAGATCCCAGCGGAAAGCATCCATCGAGAGGATTATCACATATCTGTTGTCGTTGTCGAAAGGTTGCTCCGACACGGAACGGACGGCTCGGTTTACGGGCGAGCATCCCACTGCGATCGCCGCGAAAAGTATGAGGAAACGTTTCATTTTATTTAGGATTAGCTGTGCAAAGATAAAGATTTGCGAGAGCAAATGCAAGCTCGCTTGGGCGTTTTGCGGGGCGAAGACTGCGGAGGAACGCGACGAGCGGGCCTTCGCCGCCGGAGGCTGCGGCTCGCGCGGCCCCTTTGGGCCGCAATTAGTCGCTGCGAATATTCGCGCCCGCCCTCCGCCCTTTTAGGGCGGGCGCGCGGGTTGCCAAAGGACCCCAGATATTTTCGACACAGACTATACGCAATCTTACTTGTGACAATTTTCGCCTCAAAGTTGCGAGTTGCAGCCTGCGAAGGGGAGCAATAGCGAGCCTTCGCCGCCGGAGGCTGCGGCTCGCGCGGCCCTTTTGGGCCGCAGTAAACATTTCCCTCGACGCACATCCTCGTACCCCCCCCCTCTGAAGCAAAAAACGGTCGGCACCGTAGTGGCGCCGACCGCATAGGAAGCTAATCCCGACGGGATTAGTTGAAGGTGTAGCGGAAGCTCAGCATAGCCGACCAAGTCGAGGCGAAGCCTGCATACTTGTCCCACTTGGGAGCGGTGAAGGTGTAGCCCTTGGCCTTGTCGTACTTGATGATGCTGCTGTTGTTCATACGCTGTACGTTGCCCCACTTGCCGTTGATCAGGTTGGCCACGTTGTTGATATCGACACCGATGGTGATCGTGTTGCGACGACCGGTGGTGTTGAGGATGAAGTCTTCCGAGAACTTGAAGTTGAAGGTGTGCTTCCACGGCATAACCGCTCCGCCACGCGTCGAGTACTCGCCGCGGTGCTTCTTCAGGTAGTCGTCCTGCTCGATGAAGGTGTTGAACTCGTCGCGGTTTTTGTCCGACGTGAACTTCATATTGTTCAGCTCGGTTACGGTCGGGATATAGATCAGGTTGTATGCACCCTTGTCGCCCGTAACGCACGAGGTCATAGTGTACGAGTAGCGGTTGTACGAGTAGCCGCCGATGTAGCCGTAGCGATAACCCTCGTAGAACAGACCGATGGTGGTGGCGGTCTTGTTGCTGAACTCCTTGCGGTAGCCGACACTTGCGATTACGCGGTCGGGCGATACGTACGACGAGTAGCCAAGCTCAGGAGTGTTCGAACCGTTCACGTTGTAGGTGTTGGTGTTGTAGGCCGACGAGATCTGGTCGCCGATACCGTCGATGACGTTCTTCGATGCCGAACGGGTGTAGGCTGCCATTAACGATACGCCGCTGCGGAAATCCTTCTCCAACTTGACGGTGAACGAGAAGTAGTAGCCGTTCTTGCCGGCGTTGGTGATGTAGTATGCGTTGTTCAGCTTCTTATCGTTGACCTTGATGCTGCTCCAGAGCTTGCGGTCTGCGGGTTCGCCATCGAGTCTCTGCGTACCCTCCTCGAGACCGAGATACTGGCACATTACCGAGTTGATATCCTTGTTGTAGATACCCTCCAAAGTGGCCTTGATGCCGCCCGGGAGTTTCATATCCAATGCCAAGGTGCTCTTCCATGTGCCCTGCATCTTCAGGTTCTTGTCGATAATGGTAGCACCGCCCGGGGCTGGCAGATCGCGTGCGGTGAATGTGCCGCCGTAAAGCTCATTCAGAATGCCGTTTACATCCTGATGGAATCCGGGCTTTTTGTAATAATCATTATTGGGATCGGTGATGTCGTGGGTCGAGATATACTGTGCTTGGAGGCAGTTGCTGTTACCTGCAGCCGATACGATCCAAACGAAGGGGATACGGCCGGTGAAGATGCCGGTACCGCCGCGGAGGATATACTTGCGCTCGCCGGTGATGTCCCAGTTGAAGCCTACGCGGGGAGCCACGTTCAGGCGGGTCTTGGGCATATCCGAGGTCTTGTAGCCGCCGTGATCCTTGTACATAGCTTCGAACGCCTTGTTATTGTTGCCTTCGATCGTGGGGTAGCTCGGAATCTCGAAACGGACGCCGGCGCTCAGCTTGAAGCGGTTGCTGAAGGTGATCTCGTCCTGAACGTATGCCGAGTACTGGAGGTACTTGAACGAGGGGTAAACCTGCTTCAGGTCGTCGCGGTTCGAGTGGGTGATAGCGAATGCTAAAGGCTTGGCGTTGCCGTCGTTGGCTGCATCCTTGAAGTCCTCCCACGAGTTGTATACGTAGTAACCCAGACCACCCTGCATAAAGCCGTTCTTGGTGTTGTTGTGCTCGAACTGGAGACCGGCGATAAGGTGGTGCTTGCCGGCGGTGTAGCCGATTTCGTCGGTGATGACGACAGTCGACACGTCGCGCAGGTTGCCGTAGGTGAAGGGGTCAGGACCGAACGAGGTCAGGACGGCCTTGGTCTCGTTGCCGCTTTCGTCGGTGATGTTCTGAAGAATATCCACGGTCGGGAAGTTATCGCCGACAAAGCTGCGAGGCTCGTACTGGTGCGAATAGGTGCCGCGGAGGGTGTTGGTCAGACGGCCGTCGAGGAAGCGCGAGTTCAACTCGGCTGCCAGCGAAGTGAAGTTCTGCTCTTGGAAGTAGCGCGAGCTTTCGAAATACATCGCGTACTGCGAGGTACGGCCGTAGGTGTTACGGTTGTAGGGATTGGGGTTGAGGGGGTTGACAGACGATGAGGGCGACGACGAGTACTTGTTGCGGGTCGTGCTGAAGCGAACGTTCGCGCTGTGGTTGCTGTTGATGTTCCAGTCTAAACGGGCAACCAATTTCCAGTCGGGGGTGCTCAGCGAGTAACCTTCGTAACGGCCCGGATTGTAACCGAACTTGTCGATGAGGAACGATTTGATCTCCTCCATCTGTGCAACGGTGGGACGGTTGTAGGTAGTACCCGAACCCCACTCGGTATCCTCGTCGGGACGGGCCTGATAAACCGAACCCGGGGTCTCGTCCATATCGTACTCGAAGTTGGCGAAGAAGAAGAGCTTGTTCTTGACGATCGGGCCGCCTACGCTGACACCGATAGTGTTGTTGAGCTGCTTGTTCTTGGTCAGACGTCTGAAGTTGCCGTTTTCATCGGTAATGCCGTAGTGGGCACCCTTCAGAGCCTCGTCCTGATAGTAGTCGTATACGGTCGCCTTGAACTCGTTGGTACCGCTCTTGGTCACAGCGTTGATAGCACCGCCGGTGAAACCGCTCTGGCGGACGTCGAACGGAGTGATCGAGATCGAAATCTGCTCCAGTGCGTCGAGCGAGATAGGAGTACCGCCTGCGGGCAGGTTGCCGCCGATACCGAATGCGTTGTTGAACGCAGCACCATCCACGGTTACGTACGACTGACGGTAGTTACCGCCGCCGATAGCCAAACCGTTCGAGGTGGAAGAAGCCTGCGGAGTGAGCTTCATAATGTCGTTCATGCTGCGGCTTGCGGTCGGGGTGAAAGCCATACGCTCGCTCGAGATGCTGGTCATCGAGCCAGAACGGTCGCTGTTCATCGACGACGAGCTGCCATCTACACTTACCACTACGGCATCGACACCGATAGACTCCTCGTTGAGATAGGCGTCCAGCGTGAAGTTGTCGGCCAGAGCCACTTCGATACCGGTCTTCTCTACGGGCTGGTAACCCAGCATCGAGAACTCTACTACATACGGACCTCCCGCACGGATGTTCAGAAGGCGGTAGTTACCCTGCACATCGACTGCGGCTCCGTACTTGGTTCCCGACGGGGTGTGGGTTGCCACTACGGTAGCGCCTACCAAGGCTTCACCCTTGGCATCGGTCACCTTACCGCTGATGCTCGAAGTCGTCACCTGCGCCGAAAGCGACAGCGTAGCGAAAATCGACAAAATCAAAAAGGCGAATTTCTTCATAACTGATTTGTTTGGTTAATAAAATGTGTTAGTTAATCTTTGTCAGTAAGTTATTTAGCTGTGTCAGCAAATGTAGCCGGACTGTCTCGTATCCTTACTGCCGGCTGTATTCTGCCTGCTGCGATAAATAGCAGAGGGACACGCCGCCGGCAGTCCCTCTGAATATTCATATCGATATATGTAAGGTGAATCTGTACAAGGTCGGGAATTATGCCAAAGCATAAAGCCGACAAACAATCGTGCAACGTTGTTACCTACAGTGGTCATAGCCATACTCGATAGTTTGCAATCCGTTTTCATTACGCGGCAAAGGTAAATCAAATATTCCGAAGCCACAATAGAATACTGCTTTTCGGTAAACATTTTATCAACAAAACCGGTCGGGACAGCCCTCTAAGCACGATAAGACGCTGTTTTTTTGTGCCCGTACCGGCGAACTTGCGCACTTCATCGCAAGCTGTTGTGTGCCTTTTCGCTCACCTGCCCGCCTGAGTCTCATCGTGGACTTGCCGCCGTGTACCCCATTGGATAGCCTGTCGCTGTGAGGTGCCCTGAAAGCCAACCGCCTGTCCGACACAACACATACAAAAAAGAAAACGCTCCCTTTAGCGGGAGCGTTTTCCGTAATTGAAACCGTCGGAATTATTTCTCGGTGATGATCACGGCACGGTTCTGAGGCAGACCCTTGAACTGGGTCGAAGCACCCTTCCATTCGATCGACAGCTTGTCGGCTGCGACACCGCGATCGATAAGAGCCTGTTTTACAGCCTTAGCACGGTTCTCGCTCAGAGCGTTGTTGATCTTTGTGGTACCCTCTTCCGATGCGAGTCCGATCAGCGTGAAGCTCTTGTCCGAGGCCTTAATCATCTTGGCCAGATAGTCGAGCTGGATAGCAGCCTTCGGGGTGATGTCGGTCTTGTTCAGGTCGAAGAATACGATCATCTCCACGGGAATCTCGGTGCCCTTGTAGATCACGGGAGCCTTGGCGTTCTTGAGCTGCAGTGCGAGCTGGTCAGCCGTAGCGTTTGCGTTAGCCAGTTCGTTCTCCAGATTCTGGATGCGCTTGTTGTAAGCCGAGTAGTCAGGCTCCAAACACTTCTGAGGACGGTTGAAGCCGCGTCGGTTGAATCGGTAGGTAAAGCCTACGCTGGCCGAAGGAAGGAAACCGAACCTGCCGAAGCCGTCAATAACACCCTGCTCGTCGCCGCCGCGCAGACCGAATGTTTCACGAACTAACATAGTTTTCAGCTCGAGGTTCAGGTCGATTGCTTTCGACACGCGGAACTTGCTCAACAGACCGCAAGAGAAAGCGAACTCGTTGTTGCCGCGATAGATGTCGGCACCGCTGATGTGCGAGCGGGCGTAACCGAGACCGGCGAAGACAACGGGCTGCCATACGCGCATTTCCTTGTAGCCGCAGAACCAGTTGCTCAGGTTCACCATAGCGTCTGCGTGGATGAAGTAGTAGCTCCACGTGCTCTGGTGTATGTTCAGACCGGTCTGCTGGTTGATCTCATCGAAGAAGTTGCTTTTGTAGCCCTGCAGGCTGGACTTCACCGACAGACCCTGTCCCTGAAGGCGGGCGCCGAATACGGGAGTAATCCATTTGGCAATTGACAGATCCACCTCGGGCGAGATGCGCTTGCTACGCGGACCCATATCAGACCCTCTGAAGAACCAAGACTGTGCACCGACGCCGGCAGATACTTCCCAGTTATCCCAAAATCTGTTGGTAACGAAATCCGCATTACTCGGTTTCGGCTCGATTTCCTGCTCTTGCGCAGCGACACTCATGGCCGCAACAACAAGTGCCAATGTAAATAAAACCTTTTTCATAAATTTTGTTTGTTAAGAATAAATTTCAATGTTTACCATTCTCTCTGTTTCAGTCTGCATTATTCTTTGTCAACAACAATGTTATGCCGTTCCCAGAAAGCACGCCGCAAATTTATGTAAAAAATATCAATAAATGTGCAAAATCACTCGTTTATTTTTTGAATATCGCAAAAAAAACGATCCGAAGCCCTTAACTCCGGATCGTGTGTTAGTGCCAATCGTGTTTATCAACCGCATTTGGAGTATCCGCAGGACATACAAACCGGACAACCGTTTTGATATACTAACGTATCTTCGCCGCAGTTGGGGCAGGCGTGCTTGGCTTTGGTGCCGTCAGAAATATACTTCTTCAAGGCCCGCTCCACGCCGTTTTTCCACGTGTTGATGGTCTCGCTGTCCAAGTGCAGCGACTCGATCAGCGCCACCACGTCCACGATGGGCATACCGTGGCGCAATACGCCCGAGATCAGTTTGGCGTAGTTCCAGAACTCCTCGTCGAACAGACGCGATATGCCTCCCACCGTGTTGGTGTAGCCGTAGCGGTCGACGTACTGGAAATCGTAGCGCTTGCTGCCGTTAGGCTCTTTTACCTTGATTATGAAGCCCTTGGTTATCTTGCGCGGAATGAACATCGCATCCTCCTCGATCTTACCGGTGAAAATCTCGTAGGGGCGTCCGTTCGACAGTCCGACGAATGCGATCCAATCCTCGCTGCCGTTCTTGAAACGTACCACATCGGCTTCGAGCGAGGTGGGGCGGCGGATCAGCTGCTTGTGCTCCTCCTCGCACTTGCAACCCTTCTCGCCTTTCTTTTTCTTGTCGATAAGCACGCCCGAGCGCGAGCCGTCGCGATATACGGTGACGCCTTTGCAGCCGCACTCCCATGCGGTCTTGTAGACGTCGGCCACCAACTGCTCCGAGACATTGCTGGGCAGGTTGACTGTGACCGATATCGAGTGGTCGACCCACTTCTGTATCGCACCCTGCATCTGCACCTTGGCAACCCAGTCGATATCGTTGGCTGTAGCCTTGTGGTAGGGCGACGCTGCGACCAGCCGATCCAGCTCCTCGTCCGAAATGGAATCCAGATCGGAGAGTTTGTATCCGTTCACCTCTAACCAAGTGAGGAACTTGTGGTGATATACATTGTACTCCTCGAACGAGTCGCCGCTGTCATCGACGTACGTTACCTTGACATCCTTGTCGCTGGGGTTGACCTTGCGGCGGCGCTTGTATACCGGACGGAATACAGGCTCGATGCCCGAGGTGGTCTGCGACATAAGCGAGGTGGTGCCGGTAGGCGCTATGGTCAGCATCGCTATGTTGCGGCGGCCGTTGGCAACCATCTGTTCGTAAAGCTCCGGATCGGCCTCTTTCAGACGGAGTATCATCGGGTTGGCAGCCTCCTTGGCAGCGTCGTACATCGGGAACTTGCCGCGTTCGGCAGCCATCTTGACCGAAGCGCGATAGGCCTCGACGGCTAATGTGCGCTGTACCTTGACGGCGAAGTCGGTCGCCTCCTGCGTGCCGTAGGTGTAACCCAATGCGGCGAGCATATCGCCTTCGGCGGTGATGCCCAAGCCGGTGCGGCGTCCCTTGAGCGCCTTTTCGCGGATCTTCTTCCACAGGTTCAGCTCGACGCTGCGCACATCTTCGTCCTCGGGGTCAGCGGCGATCTTGGCGATTATAGCCTCGACCTTCTCAAGCTCCAGATCGATTATGTCGTCCATCATTCGCATCGCCATCTCGACGTGGCTGCGGAACTTGTCGAAGTCGAAACGCGCCTCGGGCGTGAACGGCTTTTCCACATAGCTGTAAAGATTTATCGCCAGCAGACGGCAGCTGTCGTACGGGCAGAGCGGAATCTCGCCGCACGGATTTGTCGATACGGTGGTGAATCCCTCGTCGGCGTAGCAGTCGGGAATGCTCTCGCGGAGCACCGTGTCCCAAAACAGCACACCCGGCTCGGCAGATTTCCAAGCATTGTGAATGATCTTGTCCCACAATGTTTTGGCGTCAATATCCTTCTGATATAGGGGCTTGTCGGAATTGATCGGGAACTGCTGGCGGTACTTGCGGCCTTCGAGGGCGCAGTGCATAAACTCGTCGTCGATCTTGATCGAGACGTTGGCGCCGGTCACCTTGCCCAGATCGGTTTTGGCGTCGATGAAGCGTTCCGCATCGGGGTGCTTGATCGACAGGGTGAGCATCAGCGCGCCGCGGCGGCCGTCCTGCGCAACTTCGCGGGTCGAGTTGGAGTAGCGCTCCATAAAGGGGACGATGCCGGTGGAGGTCAGGGCGCTGTTGAGTACGGGCGATCCCGTGGGGCGGAGGTGCGAGAGGTCGTGACCTACGCCGCCGCGCCGCTTCATAAGCTGCACCTGCTCCTCGTCGATGCGGATAATGCCGCCGTAGGAGTCGGCCGGATTCTTGTGCCCGATGACGAAGCAGTTCGACAGCGACGCTATCTGCAGGTTGTTGCCGATGCCGGTCATAGGGCCGCCCTGCGGAATAACGTAGCGGAAACGGTCGAGCAGTTCGAACACCTGTGCCGCACTCATCGGGTTGGGATAGCGCTTTTCGATGCGTTCTATTTCGGCGGCGATGCGGTGGTGCATCTGCTCCGGCGATTTTTCATATATGCGGCCGAACGAGTCTTTGAGAGCATACTTGCTGACCCATACGGTGGCGGCCAGTTCGTCGCCTCGGAAGTACTCTTTCGAGGTGGCTACGGCATCGGAGTATGCATACTCCTTCGGCTTTCCGGTTTTACCTTGGTTCTCGGTCATAAGTCTATATCTTTATATGTAATTTGCAGACAACAAAGCACGTAATCCCTTAACCACGGATTACGTGCTTACAAATTTGCGGATAATTTCGAACATATGGTCTATTGGCGCGTCCGAATTTATCTACAAGTTATCAACAGTCGCCCCTAACCGTTTACCGTTCAATGCCGACGGTGACACGACCGATTTTTCCGCCGAGCGGCGGGGCTATTTTCGATACGTCGACCCGCACGCGCACCGTTTGCGGGAAACGCTCGCGGATGGCGTCGGCGATGCGCAGCGATACGTTTTCGAGTATGTTCGAGGTAACTCGCATCTGCTCCTCCACGGTGCGGTAGACGTCGAGATAGTTCACAGCCTTGCGCACGTCGTCTTGGCGGGCGGCCTCCTCGGCTTCGGCATCGATCTCGACCGTGACCGAGAACCGGTTGCCGACCTGCTTCTCGAGTTCGTAGCAGCCGTGCGAGGCGCGGAACTCCATATTTTCGAGTCGTATTCGGAAAATCATATATTTATTCTGCCGTTAATTCTATCGTAGCTTTCAGCGGGGTGTCGGCCGACGAGCCGCCGACGTATATGTCGAATGTACCCGCCTCGACTCTCCAGCCGTCGGTGTCGGGATCGAAGAATGCGAAATCCTCCGGCTCGAGCGTCAGTTCGATGCGCTTGCTCTCGCCGGCCTTAAGCTCGGTCTTGTGGAACTCCTTCAGCTCCTTGACCGGACGCGGCAGGCTGCACTCGCGATCGGCCACATACAGCTGCACGGTCTCGCTGCCTGCACGCCGTCCGGTGTTGCGGACGGTGAACGACACCTTGACAGGCTCGCCGACGGCGGCCTTCTTCGGAGCCTTGATCGACGAGTAGGCGTACGACGTGTATGACAGACCGAATCCGAACGGGTACAGCGGTTCGATATTCCGGCTTTCGTACCAGCGGTAGCCGACGAATATGCCTTCGGAGTAAGTTACCTGCGGCTTGGCGAGAAAATAGTGGTCCTGCTTGCGGTAGGGGCGCTCGAACTCCTTGCCGGCGGGGATGTATCCGTATGCGGGCGAGTCGCTGTCATTGCGTTCGATGGTTATGGGCAGCTTGCCCGAGGGGTTCACATCGCCGGCGATTATCTCGGCTGCGGCACGGCAGCCTGCCTGCCCGGGATACCATATATATAATATGGCGGCAACTTTGTCGTTCCAGCCGCTCATATCCCAGCCGCTGCCGAATTGCGCTGCCACCACGACATTAGCATTGAGCGCTGCTGCCCGTTCGATAGCCTGCTGCGTCTGTTCAGGCAGCACGAACGGGTGGTCGCCGCCCTCGGTCTCCTTCGATCCCACGCAGAGTATAACAGCCTCGGCTTCACGCAGCTCGTCGTCCGTAGCATCGGGCAGGAAGCGGGCGCGGTCACCGAACCTTTCGCACATAGCATCGGCAATGGTCGAGGTATTGAAGCCCTCCACCTCGGACGATCCGCCGCCGCGGGCTATGCGATTGGCGTATGGACCGGTGATGACTATCGTCCCCTTGCCGGCGGGCGAGAGCGGCAGCAGTCCGTTATTGCGCAGCAGCACGATGCCTTCGCGGGCCACCTGCAGCGCAGTCTGCTCGTGAGCATCGTAGCGGTCGCCCATAGCCTCATCCTTGATGGGGCGGTCGTAGTCGCCGGCCATAATGAAGGTGCGGATCGTGGTGCGCAGCATACGGTCGATATCCTCTTCGCTGACACGCCCCTCGAACAGCTCCTTCTGCCCTTGGGTGCGCAGGTTGGCGAACGGGAATGCCGCATTGCCCGGCATCTCGATGCTAAGGCCCGAGCGGATAGCTTCGCCGGCGTCGTATATCGATGCCCAGTCGGTCATAACCAAATTGCGGAATCCCAGCTGGCCGCGCAGCACGTCGGTAATCCAGTGGCGGCTTTGGCCGGTCCACTCGCCATTGACTAAATTGTAGGAGGTCATTACGGCTAATGCTCCTGCGTCTATGCCGGCCTTGAAGGCGGGCAGGTAAATCTCGTTGAGCGTGCGCCGGTCGACGATCGAGTTGGCGATACGGCGCTTATATTCGAAATTGTTGCAGACGAAATGCTTGAGGGTAGCGATAGTGCCGGTGGACTGGACGCCGGCCACGAACTGCTCGGCCATACGCGCCGAGAGGTAGGGATCCTCGCCCAAGTATTCGAAATTGCGGCCGTTATGCGCCGTGCGGTATATGTTTACACCCGGACCGAGCAGGATGGCGATATTGCCGTAGCGGCACTCCTCGCCAATGGCGCGGGCAGCCTCGTAGGCCAGCGGGCGGTTCCACGTCGAGGCCAGCGCGATAGTTGCGGGGAAGGCTGTCGAACGGGACATTACGTAGGGCGAGTCGGGATTGTTTTTCGGCTCGGAAAGCTCCTTGCGGATATGCACGCCCACCGAGGCGTCAGTCATATAGAACTCCGGAATCCCATATTGGGGCAGTCCCTTGACGAAGAATAGGTTGTGTCCGCTGATAAGCTCGAACTTGTCTTGGAGCGACATCGAAGCCACGATTTCGGCGGCGCGGCGGTCGGCCTCCTCGAAAGCGACGGCGGGAACATAAGGGGTGAAAGGCACGGGCGATTCGGGGGCCTTGCTGAAAGTCACGAGGCTCGTCAGTGCCAAAATAGCAGTAAGCAGGAATCTCATATTCGATAAGGTTTAGGTTGTCGGTACAAATATACGAATTAGCGAGGGCAAATGCAACCTAAATAGCGACAATTGCCGCCTCAAAGATGCGGGTTGCAGCCTGCGGCTCGCGCGGCTGCAACGAAGCCGCATTTTGTCGCAATAAATATTCGCGCCCGCCCTCCGCTTTAATATATATGCAGCTCAGCATCATTGCCGGCAGCATAAAAATCAAAGGCCGCCCCTCGGGGCAGCCTTTGGATGTTTGCCTTGTGGCGGAGTGTTACTCTACCGTGATAAGGTAATAGTTCTTCTTGCCTTTTTGCACGAGCATATATTTGCCGGCAATAAGATCTTCGGCCGTTACGGGGCGCATCGGGTCGGTGACTTTCTCCTTGTTTAGCGAGATGCCGCCGCCCTGAATGAGCTTGCGGGTTTCGCCTTTCGAGGCGAAGATAGCGCAGCGTTCTGCGGCTAACTCCACAAACGGGCAGCCCAAAGCATCTTTGGATACGGTGAAATGCGGTACGCCGTCGAATACCTGCAGCAGTGTCTGCTCGTCCAAACGGTGCAGAGCCTCGGCGGTGGCGTTGCCGAAGAGGATGTTCGACGCCTCGACAGCCTTTTCGTACTCCTCGGCCGAGTGTATCATCGTCGTGATCTCCTTTGCCAGACGCTTCTGCAGAATGCGCAGATGCGGAGCAGCCTCGTGCTCGGCGATAAGCTGCTCGATGGTCCCGCGGTCGAGCAGGGTGAAGATGCGGATGTAGCTCTTGGCATCTTCATCGCTGACATTCAGCCAGAACTGGTAGAATTTGTAGGGCGATGTATAGCGGGGGTCGAGCCATACGTTTCCGCTTTCGGTCTTGCCGAATTTGGTACCGTCGGCCTTCTTTATCAGGGGGCAGGTGATAGCGAACGCCTCGCCGCCCAACTTGCGGCGTATGAGTTCGGTTCCGGTGGTGATGTTGCCCCACTGGTCCGAGCCGCCGAGCTGAATCTTGCAGCCGAGCGTTTCGTACAGATGCAGGAAGTCATAGCCCTGAAGCAGCTGGTAGGTAAATTCGGTGAACGACATACCGTCGCCCTCGCCGTTGAAGCGCTTCTTGACTGAGTCCTTGGCCATCATGTAGTTGACGGTTATCATCTTGCCGATGTCGCGTGTGAAGTCGAGGAAGGTGAAGTCCTTCATCCAGTCGTAATTGTTGACCAGCAGAGCCGCATTGGGAGCCGAGCTGTCGAAGTCGATCAGTTTCGACAGCTGACGTTTGATAGCTTCCTGATTGTGACGCAGCGTCTGCTCATCCAGCAGATTGCGCTCCTGCGATTTGCCGCTGGGGTCGCCGATCATACCCGTGGCGCCGCCGATCAATGCGACAGGACGATGCCCGCATCGCTGGAAGTGCTTAAGTATCATTACTCCTACCAAGTGACCTATGTGCAGCGAGTCGGCTGTGGGGTCGATGCCCAGATACGCCGTGGTCATCTCCTTTTCCAACTGTTCCTTGGCGCCGGGCATAATGTCGTGGATCATACCGCGCCATTCGAGTTCTTCTACGAAATTCATTGTGTCTTGTATGTTTTTCTGTTTGTCGTTTTCTGTGAATCAATCGAGTTCGAGGTCGATAGCCTTGCGCAGGGTCGTGAGCAGCGGATTCTTCTGCGTGAGATACTGCAGACGGTCCTCGACACGTATGGGCTTGGGCGCCCGATACTCCTGTGCCGCCTTGGCGATCTCAAGTTCCAATGTGCCGTTTATGCCCGCCGTGTCGGCCAGCAGCTGCAATATGGAACTTTTCGTGCGGCGTATCTCCTCGGCCAATACCTCGGTTTCGGACTCCACGGTTATGCGGTTGCCCGATACCTTCATCGTGTCGAATGCGTTGGCCAACCTGACGCTGTGCCCCTTGAGGCTTTCGATGAAACGCGCGCGGTGCTCGGCTATCTTGCTCTCGGTTTGCAGATCGATAGATGTTGCGACATTGACCGCCTCAGCGGCCGGCTGGTCGCTCTTGGCCGGTTGTCGGTTGAGCAGCGCGGAGAGCGGCGCCCCCGATATGGGCGACGCCGTGCGGGGATGCGTTGCCTCGGCGGGGCGTGCCGTTTGCTGCTGTGGTTGCGGGCCTGCCGGTGTGTCTGGCTGTTGTGCCGGAACCGTATATTGCTGAGTGGCAGGTTGCGGCGCTGGCGTGGCGGGCCGTGCCGGTTGTCGGGGGGCAGTCGGGGCAGTTTTAAGTTCGGGCAGATCGAAGGAGGTGCTGTCTATCGGCTCATTTTTTTTTTGACTCAGTCTGCAAAGTTTCATCAGACCGAGTTCTACCGTCAATCGCTGGTTGGTTGCCGTTCGTATGGTGCCGTCCAACTGTGCCAGCAGCGCTATGGCTTCGAACAGGAACTCGGTGTCGCAGGCTTCGGCCTGCCGGCGGTATCGGTCGAGCAGCGTGCCCGTCACCTCGAGCAGCGGCAGCGTATGTTCATCGCGGCACATCAGCAGGTCGCGCAGATGCGTGGCGAGTCCGGACATAAATGTCTGCCCCGAGAATCCGGCGGTAAGCACGCGGTCGAAGAGCAGCAGCGCCGCAGAGTAGTCGCCCGCGAGGAGCGTATCGACGGCCGTGAAATATGTGTCGTAGTCGAGCACGTTGAGCGAACGCGCCACCTCGCGAAACGAGAGTGTCGGTCCGCAGAACGATACGGCCTTGTCGAACATCGACAGCGCGTCGCGCATACCTCCGTCGGCCTTTCGGGCTATGAGGTTGAGCGATTCGTCGTCGTATCCGATACCCTCCTGCGATGCGATATATTTAAGGTATCCCACGCTGTCCTCGACGCGGATGCGGTTGAAGTCGAATATCTGACAGCGCGACAGAATCGTCGGGAGAATCTTGTGCTTCTCGGTGGTGGCCAGAATGAAAATGGCGTGTGCGGGCGGCTCCTCGAGGGTCTTGAGGAACGCATTGAACGCTGCGGCCGAGAGCATATGCACCTCGTCGATGATGTAGACGCTGTAACGGCCCACCTGAGGCGGGATGCGGACCTGATCGGTCAGCGAGCGGATGTCCTCGACGGAGTTGTTCGATGCGGCGTCGAGTTCGTGGATGTTGAAGCTGCGCCCCTCGTTGAAGCTGCGGCACGATTCGCATTCGTTGCAGGCTTCGCTGTCCACAGGCGAGAAGCAGTTGATCGCCTTGGCGAAGATGCGGGCGCAGGTGGTTTTGCCCACGCCGCGCGGACCGCAGAACAGGTAGGCGTGGGCCAGCTGGCCGCGGGCTATGGCGTTTTTCAGCGTTGCGGTAATATGTCCCTGACCCACCACCGAAGCGAATGTGGCGGGGCGATATTTGCGTGCCGATACGATGAAATTTTCCATAACACTGCAAAGATATGAAAAGTTTTTCAATCGGCACAATCTGACGGATAAGAAAACGCGCCGGCGGCTTGCGCCCGACTGTATCCTAACAGGACTCGACTACGCCTCTGTCAGCCTCCTTCAGCAGATTTTTTAGCGGACCTTTCTTGGCGAATACGGACCGGCGGTTAGCATATACCTTGAATGTGTCGAAGTTATGCGTAAGCTCCCGCCACAATTCGCCTTCCAATACAAGCGTATCGTCCGAAATCCCGACCACCTTCAGCGTAAATTCCGTTACTTCGTGACTGTCCTGCCGCTGGCACTTGTCGGTCAAGTGTGTTATCACGACCGAATTGCCGTGTATGGCATACGAGCATACAGTTTTCACTATACTGAAGGGACCGACTATCGAGGATCTGTGTTGGTACAGGTCGACAGTTCCGTCGCCGTTGAATGCCATATAGAGGTACGCGCGGCCGTATCCCTCGAGTTGTGTCGGAGGGGTGAAGTTGCAATAGTCGCTGCCGATTTTCGTGATTATTCCTTTGCTGTCGGACTTGTATGTGAATGACTGCTCCATAGCCCAATATCCGTCACCTGACAGGATTAGTTTTTCGATCTCCTGCTCGCTGAGCGAAGTGGATATGTTGATCTTTTCTCCGCCGGCTATTACCAGCTCATTCTCCGCTTCGACCAGATCGTCGCACCCTGCCGCTATCGCCGCCGACAGTATGCAGCACATAATCATAAGTTTTTTCATAATAGATTCAGTTGTTAGGTTCAAATTCGTTTAGGTTATACGTATGATCTTATTTATTTGCAAATATATAGCTTATATGTGATAATTAAAAAAACAAATGTTTCTTTTTGCCCGTATGTGTCGGAGCCGCAGCGGTGGCGGCTGCCGTGTCCGGCCATTTTGTCGGCAGGTTGGTGACGCGGCGTCGTATTTTGGCAGTCGCTCCGGACGAAAAGTCAGTACGGGCAGGACAAAATGTACGCTTTTGGGTGTTGGCAACCGATTTGCAGGCTAAAGTTCGAACGAAAAAAGGTAAAACAAACATAGACTATGAACATCAATTCACTAACCATCAAGGCGCAGGAGTGTCTGCAAGAGGCTGTTGCGCTGGCGCAGCGCAACGGTCAGCAGGCCGTCGAGCCGCTGCATATCCTCTCGGCGGCTATTGCCGGCGAGGATTCGCTCGGGACGTTTCTGCTCGGGCGCGTGGGTGTCAATGTCAAGCTGCTGCGCGAGAACGCTGAGCGGGCGGTGAGAGCTTTGCCGCAGGTTTCGGGCGGCAACGGCGAGCAGTACTTCTCGCAGCCCTCGTCGCTCGTGGTGCAGCGGGCTGTGGAGTTCACGTCGACCTTCGGCGACAAATATGCGTCCGTGGAGCATCTGCTCTTGGGCCTGCTGGCCGAAAAGAGCGAGGCCCAGCGGCTTATGAAGGAGTCCGGAGCCACCGAAAAGGAGCTTAAGGCTGCCATAACCGAGTTCCGCAAAGGTGCCAAGGTCGACTCTCCGACGGCGTCGCAGGAGTTCAACGCACTGGGCAAGTATGCCGTCAACCTGAACGAGCAGGCCCGCGGCGGCAAGCTCGATCCGGTGATCGGCCGCGACGAGGAGATACGGCGCGTGCTGCAGATACTTTCGCGGCGCACCAAGAACAACCCCATTCTGGTCGGCGAGGCCGGCGTGGGCAAAACGGCCATTGCCGAGGGCATTGCACATCGTATCGTTAACGGCGACGTCCCCGAGAACCTGAAGTCGAAGGTGATCTACTCGCTCGATATGGGCGCATTGATCGCCGGTGCCAAGTATAAGGGCGAGTTCGAGGAGCGGCTCAAGGCGGTAGTGCAGGAAGTCGTTTCATCCGACGGCGAGATACTTCTTTTCATCGACGAGATACATACGTTAGTCGGTGCGGGCAAGGGCGACGGTGCGATGGATGCCGCCAATATTCTCAAGCCGGCGCTGGCGCGGGGCGAGCTGCGGACGATAGGCGCCACGACGCTCGACGAGTTCCAGAAGTATTTCGAGAAGGACAAGGCGCTCGAACGCCGATTCCAGAAGGTTATGGTCGACGAGCCGTCGGTCGAGGATGCCGTGTCGATTCTGCGCGGCCTGAAGGAGCGCTACGAGAATCATCATCAGGTGCGAATCAAGGACGAGGCTATCGTGGCGGCCGTGGAGCTGTCGCACAGGTATATAACCTCGCGGTTCCTGCCCGACAAGGCGATCGACCTGATCGATGAGGCGGCGTCGCGGTTGAGGCTCGAGATGAACTCGGTGCCCGAGGAGATCGATACGCTCGACCGTCGGGCGCGTCAGATCGAGATCGAGCGCGAGGCCATACGCCGCGAGAACGACGAGAAGCGCGTTGGGGAGCTGACCCGCGAACTTGACGATCTGAATGCCCAGCGCAGCGCTCTGCGTGCCAAGTGGCAGGGCGAACGCGATATTCTTCACAACATCCAGTCCAACAAGGACGCGATCGAGCGGCTGAAGATCGAGGCGGCCGAGGCCGAGCGCAATGGCAACTACGGATTGGTGGCCGAAATCCGCTATGGCAAGATTCGCGAGGCCGAGGAGCGTATCGCGGCACTGCAGGATGAACTGAAGGCCGCCGGTGCCAACGGATCGATGATAAAGGAGGAGGTCGATTCGCAAGACATAGCCGAGGTGGTGTCGAAGTGGACCGGCATACCGGTTACGCGTATGCTCGCCAGCGAGCGCGAGAAGCTGCTCAATATGGAGTCCGAGCTGCATCGCCGCGTGGTGGGGCAGGACGAGGCTATCGCCGCCATATCGGATGCCGTGCGCCGTGCGCGAGCCGGACTGAGCGACGGACGCCGGCCTATCGGCTCGTTCATCTTCCTCGGTACTACGGGCGTCGGCAAGACCGAACTGGCCAAGGCGCTGGCCGAGTTCTTGTTCAACGACGAGAATCTGCTGACGCGTATAGATATGAGCGAATATCAGGAGCGCCATTCAGTCTCGCGCCTTATCGGAGCGCCTCCGGGATACGTCGGCTACGACGAGGGCGGACAGCTCACCGAGGCGGTGCGGCGCAAACCCTATTCGGTGGTGCTGCTCGACGAGATCGAGAAGGCGCACCCCGACGTGTTCAACATCCTTTTGCAGGTGCTCGACGACGGCCGTCTGACCGACAACAAGGGGCGCACGGTCGACTTCCGCAACACGATCATAATAATGACCTCGAATATGGGTTCGCATCTGATTCAGGAGAACTTCTCGAAGGCCGGCGGCGACGTCTCGCGCGAAGTGCTCGACCGCACCCGCGACGAGGTGCTGGAGCTGCTCAAACAGACGCTCAAGCCTGAGTTCCTGAACCGAATAGACGAAACGGTGATGTTCGCGCCGCTGACCCGCAGCGATATCGAACGGATCGTCGATATGCAGCTGGCTCAGGTGTCGAAGATGCTGGCCGCCAACGGTATCGAGCTGGAGGCTACGGCCGCGGCACGACGCTGGATCGCCGATGCGGGCTACGACCCGATGTTCGGCGCACGCCCTGTGAAGCGCACCGTGCAGCGCTATGTGGTGAACGATCTGTCGAAACGCATCCTCGCGGGCGATGTCGATCGTCAGCGGCCCGTGCGGATCGATGTCTCGGGCGACCGCTTGGTATTTTCCAATTGACAAGCAATCCAATATGCAATGACCTTCGCGGGCGGCGACCTTCGGGCTGCCGCCCGCTTCTTTGCGGTGAAATACCGGATTCGCGGTGACATTTGCGGCGACAAAGTTGCGACTTTTTAAGAAGTCGCGCGGGCCGCAGCCTTTGGGCAGCTCGCATTTTGCTCAGATAAATGACAAAGCAATATGTTTCGTATAGAAGCGATTATTCTTGGCCGTGCAGGCAAAGATCACCTTCGGCTGCTGGGGGGCACGCCGAAGGCGTGAGCAGCCGAAGGTGGCATCGCCTGCGGCGATGCAGCTACGCGATAGAATATGGGGTTATATATGTGCTGCGTAATTTGTTGCGACTTTTTAAGAAGTCGCGCGAGCCGCAGCCTTGGGGCAGCGGAGGCTCGCTGTGCTCACCTCCGCTGGCTTCGACCCGAAAACCTTGCGGCTCTGTAATTTTTCGGCGAATAGATCGGATTGCAGTGCGATCCGCGCGCCCGCCCCAAGGGGGGCAGGGCGCGCGCGAATATTAGCGGCGACAAAGTCGCGGCCCAAATAGGCCGCGCGGACCGCAGCCGCCAGAGGCGAAGGCTCGGCAATGCACAAATAAATTTGGCATTGCCCTCGCTTATTACTATCTTTGTACAGACCGAAAAACTTGCGCCTATGTATACGTCGATCATCAACGAAATTTCTCCTCTGACCGAGAAGGATTGTTTTTATATTGTCGAACGCTACAAAACGGAGTTCACCTACCCGCTGCATCAGCATCGGGAGTTCGAGTTGAACTTCATCGAGGGCGGTGCCGGTGTCACGCGCGTGGTGGGCGATTCGGTGGAGACCATCGGCGATTACGAGTTGGTGCTGCTGGGCAGCGAGAATCTCGAACATGTGTGGGAGCAGGGCGAGTGCCGGTCGCGCTCGATCCGCGAGATCACCATACAGTTCTCGCCGGACATATTCACCGGCAGCTTCCTGAGCAAGAACCAGTTCGACTCGATTCAGAAGATGCTCGACGCCGCTCGGCGCGGGCTGAGCTTCCCGCTGCACGCCATTATGAAGGTGTATTCCCTGATCGATACCATTTCGTCGGAAAAACGCGGCTTCTATCAGGTTATCAAGATCCTCACCATACTCTACGAGTTGTCGGTCTGCGACGGCGCCCGCACGCTGTCCAACAGTTCGTTCGTGAGGGTGCGTCAGAATGCCGATTCGCGCCGCGTGGCACGTGTCGAGGAGTATATCAACGACCACTACGCCGAGGAGATACGGCTCCGGCAGGTCGCTTCGATCGCCGGTATGGCGCCGACGGCATTCAGCCGTTTCTTCAAGGTGCGCACCGGCCGTACGCTTTCGGATTATATCATCGATATGCGGTTGGGCAAGGCGGCGCGTATGCTGGTTGACTCTACGATGTCGGTGGCCGAGATTTCGTACGAATGCGGATTCAACAACCTGTCGAATTTCAATCGCATCTTCAAGAAGAAAAAGGGCGTCACTCCCAAAACTTTCCGCGAGCACTACCGCAAGAAGAAGATAATCTGCTGAGGTCCGGGCGCCGAGATGCTAAAAAAGTACGATTTTCAGGTAATAAAATACGGAGTTCTCCTAAAGTGCCTTTTTCGGGCGGTTTAGGCTGCAGTTGTCGTGCAGTAAGCTGCGGTGCTGTGCAGAAACCGCTGCCGCCCTGTAACTGCCGATTTGCTTCGCTCGGCTCCGATTATGCAAAATAGTATCGTTAGTACCTGTTTGTGGTACCCGAGCCGTCCGTTTGCGTCAAACATCGACGGACAATCTGCCAGTCTTGCAATCACCGCCGGCGGTCCGCACGGTTTTCGGTTCGGCTGCCGAGCGAGATTGTGATAAAAGTGTAATACAATGATAAAATAGTATCGGAATTTTTTGTAACGGAACTGTAATTTTGTATCGTGTAATAAAGCGAAAACCTTAAAAGACCGTGAAAAAACTTCTGCTTACTTGTTTGGTAGCCATAGCGGTATGCTGCTGTGGCGGCACACAGACTTCCACCCCCGCATTCGTTACTGTCGAAGACGGCAAGTTCGTTGTCGACGGACAGCCGTACTATTTCGTCGGCACTAATTTCTGGTATGGCGCCATTCTCGCCTCGACGGGCGAAGGAGGCGACCGCGAACGTCTGGCGCGCGAGTTGGACAATATGCACTCGCTCGGCATCGACAATCTTCGCATTCTTGTGGGCGCCGACGGCGACTGCGGCGTGCCCTCGAAGGTCGAGCCGACGCTGCAGACCGCTCCGAACGTCTACAACGACGCCATTCTCGACGGTCTCGACTGGCTGTTGAAGGAGATGTCGGCTCGCGGTATGAAGGCGGTGCTCTATCTCAACAACTCGTGGGAGTGGAGCGGCGGCTACTCGCAGTATTTGGCATGGGCCAAGGGCGAGAAGGCTCCCGTGCCGAGCGTGGACGGCTGGCCGGCCTATATGGAATATGTGAAGGAGTTCGTGCGCAACGACGAGGCCAAGGCGATATTCGATACATACGTGCGCGATATCGTAACCCGCACGAATCGGTATACCAATATTAAATATACGGACGATCCTACGATCTTCTCGTGGCAGATCGGCAACGAGCCGCGCGCTTTCTCCGACGACAACAAGGAGCTGTTCGCCGAGTGGATCGGACATACGGCCCGCCTTATCCGTTCGCTCGATGCCAACCACCTTATTTCCACCGGCAGCGAGGGCAAGCACGGCTGCGAGCAGGATATCGAGTTGTGCGAGCGCATACACGCCTTTCCCGAGGTTTCATATGTCAACATACATATATGGCCTTACAACTGGGGCTGGATCGCTCCCGAGACTATGGCCGAGCAGCTCGAGGAGGCCAAGGCCAACACAGAGTCCTATATAGCCGAGCATCTGACCTTCGCCGAGCGGTTGGGCAAGCCTGTGGTGATCGAGGAGTTCGGATTCCCGCGCGACGGCTTCGGCTTTACGCTCGACACTCCCACCGCATGCCGCGACGCATATTATAAATATGTATTCTCTCTGGTGGAGAAGTCCGCGGCCGAGGGCGGTCTGCTTGCCGGCTGCAACTTTTGGGGCTGGGGCGGCGAGGCCCGACCTTCGACCGAACATATTTACTGGCAGCGCGGCGACGACTATTGCGGCGATCCGGCTCAGGAGCAGCAGGGGCTTAACTCGGTCTTTGCTGACGATACGACCGTGGGGATCGTGGGTGAAGCCTGTGCCGCACTGAAAGCTGTCGAACGGTAATATGGAAAAACAGAGTTCTTTCGAGTTTTGTGGTTAATGGTGAAACCGGATCGAGCCGAAAGCCGGAGCCGTCTTTCTCTCTGAAATTTGCAGGTTTGCGTAGTTGTGTGGCGCATCTGAAGGTTAGACCCTCGGCTTTCGGTCCTGAACCGGTGAACAACGATTCGAAAGACTAAAATATCATCCCGATGAAACGAATTGCTTTTATTCTGTTCGCGCTTCTGTCCGCAGCCGGCGTATCGGCTGCCGGACGCGGCGCTACGGCCGAAGCCCGACCCGCGGGTGACGGCGTTTTCTCGGCCGCCGAACCGGTCGACATTATGGTCGACCTGCGTGCCGACAAGCCGTGCGAAGGCACGGTGACACTGACGGTTGCGTCCGACTTCGGAGAAGAGTTCTGTACGCTGGCCGAAAGCTATGCGCTGAAGGCTGACGGAGCGCTCACGCTCCATTTCCGCCCCGAGATCGATCGCGCGGGATTCTATCGTGCGCGCGTGATGTGCGACGGCGAGGCGGTGCGCGAGTTCAACTTCGGCTACGATCCCGAGCATATCGTCTCCGCGCCCGATGCCAAGAAGAATCTGCGCAAATTTTGGAACAAGGCTCTGCGCGAACTGGCCGCTGTCGATCCCGAGTACCGCCTGACGCGGCTCGACGAGCGCTGCACCGCACGCCGCGAGACCTATTTGGTGGAGATGCGGTCGCTCGGCGGCGAAACCATTCGCGGATACTGGGTCGTGCCGACGGCCGAGGGCGTCTATCCGGTTTCGGTGATGTATATGGGTTATGACTCCGAGCCGTGGATCCCCGATGCCGACGCCCGCGACGACAGATGCGAATTTGTACTCTCGCACCGCGGTCAGGGACTCAACAAAGCCGAAAACAAGTATGGCGACTGGATCGTCAGCGGACTTGGCGCGCCCGAGTCATACTACTATCGCGGAGCCTATATGGATGCCGTGCGGGCTATCGATTTCGTGTATGCCCAGCCTAAAACCGACCGCCGCAACATCTTCGTCGAGGGCGGATCGCAGGGCGGTGCGCTGACGCTGGCCGCCGCCGCGCTGGACCATCGCATCAATGCGGCAATGCCTTTCGTGCCGTTTATGTCCGACTTCCCCGACTATGTGAATCTGGCCGACTGGCCCGCCGCCCCGCTTCGCGCGGCAGCCAAGGCCGAGGGCATCAGCGAGGAGCAGATGTTAGAGGTGCTCTCCTATTTCGATGTGAAGAATCTCGCACCGTGGATCGAGTGCCCCGTGCTGATGGGCTTCGGCCTGCAGGACAGCGTGTGCCCGCCGCATACCAATTTCGCCGGCTACAACCTGATCCGCACGCCCAAGCGGTGGATTGTCTATACCGACCGCGGCCACGATGTGCATAACGAGTCGGGCTGGTGGGTCGAGCGCGACCGCTTCGCTGAAGAGAATATGAAAAGATGACGACATATAGTATTATTAACTCTAAAATTAAACCAATGAATAAATTAACGTTATTGATCCTGTCGCTTTTCTTAAGCGTGCAGGTTATGGCGCAGGCTCAGCGGGTGTCGGGTACCGTGACTTCGGCCACCGACGGACAGCCTCTGCCGGGTGTCGGCGTTATCGAAAAGGGGACGACGAATGGCGTTTCTACCGATTTGGACGGTAGCTTCACCATCACCCTCAAGGGCGGCGCACCTGCAGTGTTGGTTTTCCAGTGCTTGGGTTACGCCACTCAGGAGATAGCCGTACAGAAAGGGCAGTCTGCCTTGGACGTCAAGCTGGCCGACGATACTCAGATTGTCGAAGACGTCGTGGTGATAGGCTACGGTACGGTTAAACGCAGCGACGTCACCGGATCGGTGGCTTCGGTTTCGGCCGATAAGCTCAAGACTACGGCCATCACCAATGCCGACCAGATGCTTCAGGGCCGCGTGTCGGGCGTTCAGGTGACGCAAAACTCGGGCGCCCCGGGCGGTGCGGCCTCTATCCGCGTGCGCGGTGCCGCGTCGATCACCAGCTCCAACGAGCCTCTTTACGTGATCGACGGCATTCCGTTCTCGGGCGACGGTACCGATATCGGCGGTTTCGACTGGGCAGGCGGTTCCAACGGCCAGTCCAAGGTCAACCCGCTCTCGACTATCGCACCGTCGGACATCGTCTCGATGGACGTGCTCAAGGATGCCTCGGCCACGGCGATCTACGGTGCCGCAGGTGCCAACGGCGTGGTGATAATCAACACCCGCCGCGGCGAGAAGGGTTCGGTTAAACTCAACTACGACGGCCAGTTCGCTGTGCAGACGGCTGCCAAGAAGATCGAGATGATGAATCTCAGCCAGTATGCACAGTATCAGAAGGAGTTGTCGGATCTTTATCCCGCAGTCGATGTCGACGAGGCGTTCCTCGATCCCTCGATTTTGGGCGAGGGCACTGACTGGCAGGATGCCATATTCCGCACGGCATATATGCACTCGCACTCCCTGTCGCTCTCGGGTGGCAGCGAGAAGTTCCAGTTTGCCGCTTCGGCCGGCTATATGAATCAGGACGGTACGATCGACGGCTCGAGCTTCGAGCGTTACAATGCCCGCTTCAACGGCGACGGCACGGTCAACAGCTGGCTCAAGGCTGGCGGTTCGCTGGCCTTCACCCACACCGACGAGATCATTACCCGTCAGGACGGTAACGACGGCGTTATCATGCAGGCGCTGACGATGCAGCCCTCGGTGCCGGTGTACGACTTCGAAGGCAACTTCGCCGGTCCTACCAGCATCTACGGCTCGTCGGCATACAACCCTCTGTGGCAGGCGCGTATGCAGAACAACTCGTTGGTGCGCAACCGTGTTATGGGTAACTTCTACCTTCAGGTCGATCCGGTGAAGAATCTGAACATCCGTTCGGAATTCGGCTACGACCTGTCGGACAACAAGAACAAGAGTTTCATCCCCAGCTACGACTTCGGCAACGGCGTAGCCAACTCTCTGAACCAGATGTACCAGCGCGAGGAGCACTCGATATTTTGGATCTGGAAGAACTTCGCCACCTACAACGTGACCTTCTGCGAGAAGCACAACCTCTCGGTTATGGCCGGTTTCGAGGCGCAGAAGAGCGCTTGGGAGGGCATCTCGCTGCGCAAGACCGGTTTCTCGACCAACGACATACCCGTTATGACCGAGGACGGAACCTTCGGCAGCAACACGGGCTGGAAGGACGAGGCCACCAAGGCGTCGGTATTCGGCCGCCTGAACTACAACTACGACGAGCGCTACCTGCTGACCGCAACGCTGCGTGCCGACGGTTCGTCGAAGTTCGGTTCGAACAACGTATGGGGCTATTTCCCCTCGGCCGCCTTTGCGTGGAGAATCTCCAACGAGCAGTTCCTGCGCAATTCGCAGAGCGTCTCCAACCTCAAACTGCGTTTGGGCTACGGCAAGGTCGGCAACGACAACATCGGAACCTACAAGTACGGCTCGACGATGCTGGCGATGCTTTCGCCCTTTACCGGAAGCGCCTACCGCGTGCTCAACATATCGAACCCCGACCTGATGTGGGAGGCTTCGGAGCAGTATAACGTCGGTCTCGATCTGGGTCTGTGGAACAACCGCCTGACCATTACTTTGGATGCCTACCAGAAGCAGAGCCAGAAGCTGCTGCTTCAGGTTTCGGTTCCCTCGTATTTGGGCGGCTCGGACCAGTGGGATATCCAAACTCCCGTGGTCAATATCGGTCAGACCCGCAACCGAGGCTTCGACCTGTCGATCAATGCCGTTCCGGTTCAGAAGGGCGACTTCGCGTGGAACTCCGCCTTGGTCGTTTCGCTCAACCGCAACAAGGTTATGGCTCTCAACGACGACAGTCAGGTGCTCTACGGCGGTATCGGCACATACTTCAGCGCCGCATTCAACACTGCCTCGCTTATCAAGGTCGGACAGCCTATGGGCGTGTTCTACGGCTATGTCACCGACGGATATTTCGAGGATGAGCAGGATGTGCTTTCGTCGGCCGTGCAGGTCGAGGACGGCAGCAACCCGGGACTCAACCTCTACAACAAGACCAGCGGCGTGTGGGTCGGCGACGTCAAGTTCAAGGATCTGAACAACGACGGCCGCATCGACGACAACGACCAGACGATCATCGGCGACCCCAACCCCGACTTCACGTTCGGTTTCAACAACACCTTTACATATAAGAATCTGGAACTTACCGTCGGCCTGACGGGCGTATGCGGCGGCGACATCCTCAATGTGGCCCGCTACCGCACCGAGGCGATGAACAACCAGTGGGACAACCAGTCCGTGCGCGTGATCAACCGTGCGCAGATCGGCACCGACGAGGCAGGCAACGCCAGCCTGCTCAATGGCGCCTCGGCTACGACCCCGCGTCCGGCGCTGAACGACATCAACGGCAACAACCGTATGAGCGACCGCTGGATCGAGGACGGCAGCTACCTGCGTATTCAGAACATAACGCTCGGCTACAACCTGCCGCAGCGCTGGCTGAAGAAGTGCGGCTTCGCTTCGATCCGCGTCTACGCCACTCTGCAGAATGTCTATACGTGGACCGGCTATTCGGGTTACGATCCTGAAATCGGCGCCTTCAACCAGTCGGCTCTGATGCAGAACTACGATGTGGGCCGTTATCCTACTCCGCGAATGTACACGTTCGGACTCAATATCGGTTTCTAACAACTTAAAACACCGAAAAAGATGAAAAAATTCATAAAATATGCAGGTTTGTCTCTTGTGGCGCTGGCCGCTACCGCCTGCTCGGACTTCCTGAAGGTCAACCCGCAGGATTCGCAGGTGAAGGAGACCTACTACAAATCCGCCGAGGCCGTGCGTCAGAATACCGCTTCACTGTACGGAGTGGTGTGGTTCGACTTCTCGTGCCGCTTTATGTATATGGGCGGCGATATGCTCGCCGGCGACCTCTTCTACACCTACGCCGATGAGGGCCAGTTCTACCTCAATACCGTACAGCCCGGCAACCAGTATTCGCTTTCGGGCTGGCGCGGACTCTACCGCGTGGTCTCCTATGCCAATGCCATAATCAACGAGATGCCCGAAGCGGCGCGTTCGAACGGTGTCGCCGAGAGCGTCATCGAGGCGGCTTTGGGCGAGGCCTACACCTTCCGCGCTATGGCTTACTACTATCTGACCGAGTACTGGCACGAGGTGCCTATCATCGAGAATGCCACCGATCTGATTACCTCGGGCAATCCGAGCGACATCTACGTGAACAAAAACACGCAGTCGAACCTCTACCGCTTTATATGCGAGGATCTGGAGCGTGCCATATCTATGCTGCCCGCGAGCGACGAGGCCGGCCGCGTGACGAAATATTCGGCTGAAGGCCTTTTGGCCAAGGTCTACCTGACCCGCGGCTGCTACGAGCATAAGGCCGAGTACTTCGACAAGGCCAAGAGCCACGCCGAGGATGTCATAAAGAACGGTCCGCAGCTCTATCCCAACTACTCCGAGCTGTACGAGGTCGCAGGCAACAACTGCTCCGAGTCGCTCATAGCCATACAGTGCCTGACGGGCGGTTACGGCTACGGCAACTCTCGCTCGACCGAGTGGGGCCGCCGCGACGCCCTGACCGGCGTATCGTGCTGGGGTGCGGGCAAGGGTCCCACCCTGTCGCTTCAGGAGGAGTTCGAGAAGCACCCGAACGACGGCCGCCGCAAGTGGGTCTATATGAAGGACGGCGACACCTATCCCACGTTAGGAATAGGTCAGGAGGATTATCCCGACGGATATGTCTACGGCATCTTCTCGATGGACGGCTCCACCGAAACCAACAACGAGTGCATGTCGCACATTAAGAAATATGTCATCAACTCCGACAACGGCGCCCACATCGGCACGATGCAGGATGCCTCGAACAACCTCTATCTGCTGCGTGTGGCCGACGTTTACTTCGTCTATGCCGAGGCCTGCCTCGCCGGCGATATCAACGCTACGCTTACCGACGCCACGGCCATAGGGTATGTCAATCAGGTGCTCAATCGCGGCGGCGACAGCGACGCCGGCTATACGGTCGAGTCGCTCACTTACGAGGAGCTTATCAAGGAGCGCCGCAAGGAGTTCGCTATGGAGGGCTGCAACTGGTTCGACATCAAGCGTATGTATTATCTCGACCCGACCGCTGCACTGCGTTATCTGAACGATATGTACCGCGACAAAGTGTGGGTATTCGACTGGACGACCTTCGGCGAGCAGTACGGCACCTCCTACACTGAGGAGCAGATGTACGAGGCGCGCAACGATATGTCGTACTACCACCGCAACTGGTACACCACCGTGGACAACGAGAACTTCGAAGATGTCGGCCCGAACCCGACGCCTAATACCGACAACCGCGCTGCGGCCATTGTGATGCAGCCGTCGAATATGGTCATCGCCCTGCCTTCGGAGGTTACCACCAAGGCCCCGATCCTGCTGGAGCCGGCTGTAGATTATTATGCTAACAAATAACAGATAACGAGTATGAAAAACATAATGAAGAGTCTGCTGCTCACGCTTGCGGTCGGTCTTATGGCGATCGGCTGCGACAACGAGCCTACCGACAGCACGGCTCAACCCGTCATAAAGTATGTACGTTCGACCGAGGCCGAGAAATCCGATTCGCTCATAACCGGTGCGGCTATGGGTCAGACCGTCGCAATCATCGGCAGCGGATTGGAAGGCGTTGTCAAGGCGCGTTTCAACGATCAGGAGGCCAAACTCAATCCGGTCTACGTAACCGAACACTCGATCATCTGCACCGTGCCCAACACGATGCCCACCGAGATCACCAACACTCTGACCCTCACCACGGCCAAGGGCAAGACCTGCGTTCACGACTTCGCCGTGGCGATTCCCCGTCCCGCACCCTCGTCGATCAGCTGCGAGTGGGCGGCCGACGGAGCTACGGCTGTCATCTACGGCCGCTACTTCTTCCCCCGCGAGGGAGGCGGCATCGACGTGCTGTTCCCGGGCAACCTGAAGGCGGCTGTGCAGTCGTTCGACGAGCAGTCGATCACCGTGACCGTTCCCGAGGGTGCACTGGGCGGCGTGATATCCGTCACCAACGACTACGGCACAGGACGTTCGTCGTTCCTGTTCCGCGACCGGACGGGCTTGATAATCGACGGCGACAACCGCGCCGATTGGGACAACTGGAACTACTCGGGCAACTTCGTGCGCGAGGATGCCGAGAGCATTGACGGCAGCTATATCTTCTTCACCGGTACTTCGGCCGCGTGGAACTGGAATACCAACGGTTTGGCGCTCTACTTCTTCAATGTGGACGCCGACGGCCACGTGATAACTCCCCTGATCGAGGCGGGCGACGATCCGATGTCCTACTCGCTGAAGTTCGAGGCCAACATCAAGTCGTGGAAAGACGCGCCGATGCTGATATGGTTCACCGGACTCTACAACACATTCTCCTGCGACGGCGAGGAGGCGCAGTATCACTGGAAGCCGTATCTCAATGCCGGCGGTGCCGAAACCGACGGCTGGGTTACCGTGACGATTCCCCTGTCGGAGTTCGTGCTGGACAAGGAGGAGTCCGTGACCAACCGCAAGATCGCCGAGGGCGATATGGGCAGCCTGTGTATGTTCTGGTTCGGCGCACTTAGCGACGAGTCGAACAACGGTTCGCCGATCGAGGTTTACATCGATAACGTCCGTGTGGTTAAAACCAAATAATGCTGTTCGATTATGAAAAGAAAACTTATATATCTGACAATGATGCTCGCGGGGGTGTTCGCGCTGACCGCGTGCAGCAATGACGGTAACGAATTTCCGTGGGACGATACCGAAAGCAGTGCGGTGGTGCTCGAATCGTTCGGCCCCTGCCCGATGATCCGCGGCGGTGAGATCCGTTTCATCGGCAAGAACCTCGACAAGGTGACCGAGGTGGTGCTGCCCGATAATCTGAAGATCACCGACATAAAGAAAAAGTCGTCAACGGAGATATCCGTCGTGGTGCCTCAGGAGGCCGCAGTGGGTTACGTGAAGCTCGTACACCCCAAAGGCACGATTACTTCGAAGACGATGATCGCCTACACCGAAGCCTTCACCATTACCTCCGTATCGCCGCTGGATACTCCGGTGCGCTACGGCGACAACATTACGATCGAGGGCGACTATCTGAACAATATCGTGAACGTAGCCTTTATGGACGACGCACTGGTGGGTGAGGAGGACTTCATCTCTCGCACCCGCTACAAGTTGGTCGTTCCCGTTCCCAAGAATGCCAAGAGCGGCAAGATACAGGTTCTCGATGCCGAAGATCTGAATGTCTACTCCAACGATGAGATTACGGTGCTCCAGCCTGTTGCCGGAGCCGCCTCGCCGGCTGCCGTCAAGGCGGGTGAGCTGCTCAAGATCGACGGCACCGATATGGATCTTGTCGAGAGCGTGGTATTCGCCGGCGGCGCTGCGGTTGCTGCCGAGGATTTCGACAGCGTCTCTGAAGGTGCCATAGTGGTTCCTGTGCCGGCCGACGCTCAGGACGGTGCTGTCACCGTCATATCCTATGCCGGCGAGAGCAGCACGGCCGAGAACGAGATCGTGCTTGCCGTGCCTACCGGACTTAAGGTCGAGGCCGAAAGCCGCTTCAAGGCCGGTCTGAATGTAATCGTCTCGGGCAAGGATCTCGATTTGGTTACCGCATTGGCATTTGCCGAAGGCGTGGATGCCGAATTTACCTATGCCGACGGCAAGATTACTGCAGCCATTCCCGCCACGGCCGTTAACGGAGCGCTGACGCTGACGCTCGCTTCGACCAAGACGGTCACGACCGATCCGATCGAGCTTGTCGTGCCGACTGTGAACAATTGCGCCGCAACCGTTATGGCCGGCGAGACCTTCACCGTCTCGGGTGCCGATTTGGATCTTGTGACCGGCGTCACTGTAGCGGGTGTCAAGCACGATTTCGTCGCCACTGAGAACGAGATCGTCATAACAACTACCGCCACCACGCAGTCTGGCGCCGTAGTCTTCACGTTGGACAACGGCACGAAGGTTACCGCCGCCGAATCGATCGAAGTGACTTACGACTCGATGATCATCATCTCCACGATGCCCTCGAGCGCATCGGTCGGCGAGTCGATCACCATTACCGGTTCGAACTTCAATATGATCGAGTCGATCTACTTCGGCTCGACCAAGGTCGTATCCTACTCCAAGCGTGCCGACGACGAAATGTCGTTCATCATTCCCGCCGAGACGCAAACGGGCAGCTACAACCTCACGATGATCCTCACTACGGGCGATACCGAATACTCGCCTCAGACTATCGATGTTCGCGGCGCAATCTCGACCGTAGTGGTATGGGAGGGCGAATGTGCCTTCGGCGGCTGGGCGCACTATCAGGAGATCGCAGGTTCGGCTCTGGCCCATATCCCCGCAGGTGCTACGATGGTCATCGAATACAAGGACGCCATAGCCGACTCGTGGCCGCAGCTCTCCGTCAAGTCCAAGGCCGACGGCTGGCCGATGCTGCCCTGCTTCCCGGGCAACGAGTGGGGCGTAGTCGATATGGACGCCTCGGCCAACAGCTACTCCTTCACCGTGGACCGCGAGTCGCTGCTTGCGGCATATACCTACGGTTTGGTGCTGGCCGGTCAGAATATGACCGTTACCCGCGCATACTTCACCTTCGAGAACGGCGATGCCGAACCGGTGTTCATCTCGGACATCATTCTGGTGGACTACGAGACCCACAGCGGTCACGACGGTTCGTGGGACGGCTCGTGGAGCGGTACGACCAGCTTGGTTACCGAAAACGGCAACAGCTACGTGCGCTCTACGGTCACTTCGTCGGGCGAGACGTGGTTTGTGAACTGCAACCACCAGAGCGACATCGGCTTCGGTGCCGACTACTACAAGGTGGCCAATGCCGAGAACTACGTGCTTAAGTTCGATATCAAGATCGAGGAGGGCGTCACCGGCGCATCGGCTGCGACTATGCAGGCCGTGCTGGGCGACGGCTGGAATTGGTATGGCGCAGGCTTCTTCCCCGAGACCACGGGCGGCAAGTGGAAGACCGTGTCGATTCCTCTGACTTTCTGGGGCAAGAGCGGCGCTCTCGACTGCTCGTCGGGCACCAACGGTATGTACGGCGGCAATATTCCTGCCGGAATCTGCATCGACAATATGCGTCTGTCGCTGGCCGAATAAATCAAAGGATGTGGCGGGGCCGGCAGGCTCCGCTGCATCTGCATTGAGTTAATAACGAATTGAATTACATATATGAAAAAGATTCTTTTATATGCCGTTACGGCTTTGCTGTCAGTAGCTTTGGCCGGTTGCAACGATGAGATCGAACTGCCCGACGTGCCGCAGCAGGTACCGACGGTCGAGTCGGTGTCGATCGCGGCCGATGCTCCCGTCTCGCTCGACCTCGACGAGATCTTCATGATATGGTCCACTCCGATCGAACTCGTCGGCGACGGCGTTTCGGTGAACGGTACTCCCGTTGCGGCGCGCGCTGCCAACAAGCACCTGTTCGTTTCGCTCGAGAACATAGATCTGCAATACGCCACAACCTATACTGTGTCGGTTCCGCATACCGCGATAATGAATAAGGGTACAGGCCAAATGGCTGCCGACTACTCGTTCTCGTTCACTACCGAGGCAGCGCCGGTGGTTGTGCCCGACGTGCCCGCGAAAGTCGACTTTACTATCGACGAGGCTCCGAATGCTTCGGGTGCGGCCGCACGTACGCTCTACGACTATCTCAAGAGCCAGTTCGGCACCAAGTGCCTCTCGTCGACTATGGCCGAGGTGAACTGGAACATCGATAACGCCGAGTGGGTGGCCACACAAACAGGCAAGTATCCGGCTATGACCTGCTTCGATCTGATTCAGTACACCCGCCGCGGAACCGGCTATGACACGTGGGTGGATTACAATGCCCTGACCGACAATGCTATAGCGTGGGCTGCCGACGGCGGCATCGTGTCGCTCATGTGGCACTGGCTCGATCCTTCGCGTGAGACCGACGCCTTTTACAGCAGCGGCGAGGGCACGACCACTTCGTTCGACGTGTCGAAGATCTCCGACCCTTCGTCCGCGGAGTATGCAGCCGTGATAGCCGACATCGACGAAATAGCCACTCATCTGCTCAAGCTCAAGCAGGCCGGTGTGGCCGTGGTATGGCGCCCGCTGCACGAGGCTGAAGGTTCGCCGCGCTACGGTGCGTGGTTCTGGTGGGGCGCCAAGGGCGCCGAGCCTTGCAAGGCCCTGTGGCGACTGATGTACGACCGTTTGGTGAACCACCACGGATTGGATAACCTGCTGTGGGTGTGGACTGTGTCGATCGATACGGGCTATGACTACAACTGGTATGAGGATGCGCGTACGTGGTACCCGGGTGCCGAGTACGTGGATATCGTGGGTATAGATATTTACGACGATGCTGCGGCGCACGCATCGCACGCCGAGCTGTTCAAGAAGACCGCTATGGTGGCCGACTGCCGCAAGATCGTGGCTCTGACCGAGACCGGTTATATTCCCGATGCCGAGAAGATGGCTGCCGACGGAACCGTATGGGCATACTATATGCCTTGGTACGGCGACTACACTACCGCCGAGCGCTACAACGGCACCTACTGGCAGGTGTCTTTTGCCTCGCCGTCGATCGTGACCCGCGACCAGCTTCCTCCTCTGAAGTAACGACGGAATGAATATGAAAAGATTCGTTTGTATTCTGTCGATTGCAGCGCTCGTCTCCTGTTCGGGCGGCGCGAAGGCTCCCGTCGGGGAACCTTCGCCCGCCGACGGACTGCGCGACCTGCTGGCCGACTGTGCGGCGCAGGGGCGCGTGATGTATGGGCATCAGGACGATCTGGCCTATGGCCACACATGGTGCTACGAAGTCGGACGCTCCGATGTCAAGGAGGTGTGCGGCTCGTATCCGGCCATTTGCGGTTGGGACCTCGGCAAGATCGAGTGCGACTCGGCCCGCAATCTCGACGGCATTCCGTTCGACTATATGCGCGAGCGCATCATCGAGCACGATGCCCGCGGCGGTATCAATACCGTGTCGTGGCATTCGTTCAACCCTGCCGGCGGCGATGCTTGGACCGTCGGCGAGCGGGTTGTTGCGACTCTGCTGCCCGACAGCGCCCGCCACGAGATGTTCGTTCACTATTTGGACCGTGTGGCCGACTTTATGCTTTCGCTGCGCCGTGCCGACGGAAAGGCCGTTCCGGTAATCTTCCGCCCGTGGCACGAACATACGGGCAGCTGGTTCTGGTGGGGCAAGCAGTGGTGCACCCCCGAGGAGTACCGTATGCTGTGGCGTATGACGCGCGAGAGAATGGAGCAGCGCGGCGTCGACAACATCGTATGGGCCTATTCGCCCGGGTCGGAGGGCGACGCCGAGGAGTATATGGAACGTTTCCCGGGTACGGAGTATGTCGACCTGTTGGGACTGGACATATACCAGAATGGCGCCGAAGGCTCGCAGCAGTATGCCGAGCAGCTCGACCGCAAGCTGGGCGAACTGACGGCGCTCGGCAAGAGTACAGGACTGCCGATCGCGGTGACCGAGACGGGACTCGAGTCGCTGCCCGTGGCCGACTGGTGGACAGGGGTGCTGTGGCCCGTAATCGAGAAGTATCCGGTAAGCTATGTGCTGACGTGGCGCAATGCGTGGGATCGCGAAACCCACTTCTATGCACCGTTTGCCGGACAGGCTTCCGCCGGCGACTTCGCGGCTTTCGCATCGCTGCCGCGGGTGGCGATGCTCGACGATATGTAGAACACTCCATCTTTAATCGATATGACTTTTAAGGAACAGATCGAACGCCTGACAGCCCGACACGAGGCTCTCATAACACGTCCCAACGAGCGGTTGGAGAGCACCAACGGCATATACTGCCGGTATCGTTACCCGATTCTGACGGCCGAGCATACGCCGCTGTTCTGGCGCTACGATTTCGATGAACGCAGCAATCCACTGCTGTTGGAGCGGATCGGTATGAATGCCACGCTCAACTCGGGGGCCATACACTGGAACGGCCGCTACCTGTTGGTGGTGCGTGTCGAAGGCGTTGACCGCAAGTCGTTTTTCGCCGTGGCCGAGTCGCCCAACGGCGTTGACAACTTCCGCTTTTGGGACTACCCGATGACGATGCCCGATACCGACGATCCTGCTACCAATATTTATGATATGCGTCTGACAGCACACGAGGACGGCTGGATATACGGCATCTTCTGCGCCGAGCGGCGCGACAGGACCGCAAAGGCAGGCGACCTCTCGGCGGCTACGGCGACGGCCGGCATAGCGCGCACCCGCGATATGAAGACGTGGGAGCGGCTGCCCGATCTCCGTTCGCGCAGCCAGCAGCGCAATGTCGTGCTGCATCCCGAGTTCGTCGGGGGCAAATATGCCCTTTACACCCGTCCGCAGGACGGATTTATCGATACGGGCAGCGGCGGCGGCATCGGCTGGGCGTTGGTGGACGATATGACGGCTGCCGAGGTGCACGACGAGCGCATCATCAACCTGCGGCATTACCACACCATCAAGGAGGTGAAGAACGGCGAGGGTCCGCACCCGATCCGCACTCCGCAGGGGTGGTTGCATCTGGCGCACGGCGTGCGCGGCTGCGCCTCGGGACTGCGTTATGTACTTTATATGTATATGACGGCGTTGGACGAGCCGTGGCGTGTAATCGCCGAGCCGGCCGGATACTTCATGGCCCCAGTGGGCGGGGAGTATGTGGGCGACGTGATGAATGTGCTGTTCTCGAACGGCTGGATAGCCGATGACGACGGCCGCGTGCTGATCTACTATGCCTCGAGCGATACGCGTATGCATGTGGCCGAGTCCTCGGTCGAGCGGCTGGTGGACTACTGCCTCCACTCGCCCGCCGACGGCTTCACCACTTCGTCGTCCGTAGAGACGCTGAAGCGGATGATAGACCGCAATCTGAAAATAATTCGCTAACTTTACGCTCCGGACAGCAGCGAAATGCTGTCCGGAGCCTTTTTTGAAACCTGAACCTTAATGCGATATGATAAAACCGAGTGAAAAAATCGGGTACGGATTAGGCGATATGTCGTCGAGTATGTTCTGGAAGATATTCTCGTACTATCTGCCCTTCTTCTACTCCAACGTCTTCGGACTCAGCCTCGAGCACGCGGCATTGCTGCTGCTGGTGACCAAGCTGTGGGATGCGGTGTCGGACCCCGTTATGGGAATCATTGCCGACCGCACGCATACCCGCTGGGGCAAGTACCGCCCCTATCTGCTGTGGGTGGCCGTGCCTTTCGCCGTGGTCGGCGTGCTGACATTCACTACGCCCGACTGGAGCGAGGCGGCCAAACTGGCGTGGGCCTACGTGACATACATATCTATGATGACCGTATATACGGCTATCAATGTGCCCTACGGCGCAATGCTCGGCGTGATGAGCGCCGACAGTGCCGAACGCACCGTATTTTCATCCTACCGTATGTTCTTCGCCTACGGCGGCAGCTTCATCGCACTGGCGGTCTTCGAACCGCTTTGCAGCCTCTTCGCCGGCAATGTGGACGCTATGGCTCCCGAGGCGGCTCTCGAGGCTCAGCAGAGCGCTTGGCAGTGGACTATGGCTGTTATCGGTGCAGTGTGCGCAGCGCTCTTTTTCCTCTGTTTCGCCCTGACGCGCGAGAGGGTGCGTCCGACGACAACAGCCGGCGGTGGCAGCTCGATATGGAAGGATGTCAAGGCTCTGGTGTCCAACGGCCCGTGGTGGATACTGCTCGGCGCAGCTATCGCCGCCCTGCTGTTCAACTCCATACGCGGCGGCGCAGCAGCCTACTACTTCAAGGATTATGTGGGTGCCGACAATGTGCTCGGCGGCTCGCTGCTGCTCACGGCCGGCATATTCCTCGCTGTCGGCGAGGTGGCCAATATGCTCGGCGTGGTGCTGGCGGTGCCGGTGTCGAAACGATTGGGCAAGCGTGCGACATATATCGCCGCTATGGCCGGCTCGGCTGTGCTGAGCATAGCGTTCTACTACCTGCCGCTGAATACGGCCGGCTGCTGGATGATGTTAGTGCTGCAGATCGCCGTGTCGATATTGGCCGGTATGACATTCCCGCTGCTGTGGAGTATGTTCGCCGATGTGGCCGACTACTCGGAGTACCGCCACGGCAGAAGCTCCACGGGGCTTATCTTCTCCTCGTCGTCTATGGCGCAGAAGTTCGGCGGCGCATTTGGCTCGGCCCTGATACTGTGGCTTTTGGCTGCATACGGCTATCAGACCGAAGCCGGTGCCGAGCAGTGTACGGAGGCTCTGCACGGACTGCGTATGCTGATGAGCTGGCTGCCTGCGGCAGGCGCTGCGCTGGCTGCGGCGGTGGTGTGGTTCTATCCCCTTACCGAGGACCGTATGCAGCCTATAGTAAGCGAGTTGGACACCCAAAGAAAGAAGTGATATGGAGAAGCCGACGCCGTGTGAATTTAAGGAGGAGGTGGAGCGGACGCTTCACGACGATATACTGCGCTTTTGGTTGGATCGCACGGTCGACCCCGCCGGAGGCTTCTATGGCCGCATAGACGGCGACGGCGTGCTGCATCCCGATGCTCCCCGCGGGGCGATTCTCAATGCCCGCATCCTGTGGGCCTTCTCGGCTGCCTACCGCCACTCCGGCCGCAAGGAGTACCTCGAGGCTGCCGCGCGCGCCGCACGGGAGATCATCGACCGGTTTTACGACCGCGAGTTCGGCGGTGTCTACTGGTCGCTGTCGGCCGAAGGCAGACCGTTGGATACCAAGAAGCAGATCTACGCTATCGGCTTCGCGATATACGGCTTGAGCGAATATGTCCGCGCGACGGGCGACGGCGAGGCTCTGGAGTATGCCGTGCAGCTTTACCGATCGATCGAGGCGCACAGCTTCGACTGCCGCCTGAACGGTTACTGCGAGGCATTTACGCGCGAGTGGGGCGAAATTGCCGATATGCGCCTGAGTGAAAAGGATGCCAACGAGAAGAAGACTATGAACACTCACCTGCATATCCTCGAACCTTATACCAATCTCTATCGCGTATGGCGCGACGAGGGGCTGCGCGGGCGTATCGAGAACCTTATCGAGGTGTTTCTCGACCGGATATACGATCCTGCGACCGGACATCTCGGGCTGTTTTTCGACGAGCAGTGGCGCAGTCGCGATGCCGGCTGCTCCTACGGACACGATATCGAGGCGTCGTGGCTGCTTCTCGAGGCGGCCTTGGAGTGCGGCTGCGAGCGGTTGATGCCGCGGGTTGTGAAGGCCACGGAGCATATCGCCCGCGCCTCCATGGAGGGGCTGCAGCCTGACGGCAGTATGATATACGAGCGGCACGCCGACGGGAGACTCGATACCGAACGCCACTGGTGGGTGCAGGCCGAGGCTGTCGTGGGGCTGCTGTGGCTGTGGCACTACCACGGCGACAGGGCAGCCTATGGGCAGGCTGCGGCGGTATGGCGGTATATCGGCCGCGAGATCATCGATCGCGACGGCGGCGAGTGGTGGTGGGGCGCCTTCGAGGACGGTTCGAAAGATCGTGCCAACGACAAGGCCGGCTTCTGGAAATGCCCTTACCACAATACACGTATGTGTATCGAGGCGGCGGAAATCCTCGGCCGGCATATCTGAGCCTCAGAGGCTGAAAACACAGGCGGGCGGAAACCGAGTGTTCCGTCCGCCTGTGTTTTACCGTATGTGCTTAAAGCTATTTGCCGGCAGGATCTGCTTCGGGGAAAGAGATTAGGTAGCGCAGGTGCTCCAGTTCGCGTACGTAGTTGCGTTTGTGCAGCTTGGGCGAATAGACATAGCAGTCGAGCGTAATCACTTCGTTGGTCTGCGTGTTCACCGTGGTGAAACTTACGAACGGACCGCCCATGAAGTCGTTGGCGACATCCCAGAAGCCCCGCATCTCGACCCACAGACGACCCTCGGTGCGGTATGTCGTGTATTCAGGCTCGAAGGCGTCGGCAGTGATCATATACGAACCGTCGGAGGGACCCGGGATATATGCGGCATACTTGCTGCGGGCTGCCAGCAGCGACTGCATCGACAGGTCCTTGGGACCGGTGTAGGGGTAGCTGTACATAAAGAAACCCATGCTCGACTGCGGCATCTCGAACGACGCCCACACGAAGTTGTCCTTTTGGTTGCGCAGCATGTAGCCCTTGGGCACATTCATCGTGACGCCGAACTTGTCGTGAATGATCTGCATAAGGGCCTTTTCATAGTACCTCTTGCCGTAGGCTATCGAGCGGTCGCGTTCGGCCGACTCGAGCGCCTGAAGCAGCAGCTCGCGGTTGGCATCGATGTATGCCACCGCCGACTTGTAGTTGGGCGCGCTGAGTGTCAGCACGATCTGGGGCGCCGAGTAGATGTCGTAGCGCACGCCGAGCGCGGCCTCCTTGTACTTGGGATCTATGTCGATGTCGAGTACGTTGCGATGTTTCATCACCAAATTCTTGAATCCGGCGGGCAGCACGCGCAGCAGGTCGAAAAGCGGTTCGCGCTGGTTGATCATCGGCACCGGCGACTGCAGTACGGCACGCAGCGTGTCGCCCAGTTCACCGTCCCATTCGGCATTGTCGGCTATGACGATCAGCTCGTAGGGCGAGCCTTGCGATATGGGTCGGTCGAGCGAGTCGGCCGTGCGGAACGCCTTGCAGGAGACTGCAGCTGCCAGCAGGGCGATGGTGAGGATGCGGAATATGATTCTCATACATATCTTTTTTAAAAGGTTATTACTTCGGATAGCGATACAAATATATAACTAATATTGTAGTTTGACAAATTTTATTACGAAAAAAATCGTATTTGTGCATAATCATTGTACTTTTGCAATCTGAACGGGTGCGCACGATGCTCATCCGGCGTATTTTCACAAGGCGATTATGCGGTTAAAGCCCCCTAAATTTTTGCGTCGGTTGATGCCCGATCTGATATGGGACATCGAGGACGAAAAGAATGTGTTTCTTACCTTCGACGATGGTCCCACGCCCGGCGTCACCGAGTGGATTCTCGCCACACTCGACAAGTACGGTGCCAAAGCAACCTTTTTCTGTTTGGGCAAGAATGTCGAGGCCTATCCCGACCTGTATCGCCGTATTGTCGACGCCGGACACAAGGTCGGCAACCACACCTATTCGCACCAAAAGGGCTGGGGAATGACTACGGAGCGCTATGTCGAGGATGTGGATTTCGCCGCCGACTTCATCCCGAGCGAACTGTTCCGCCCGCCATACGCCCGTATCACGCCTGCGCAGGCACGTGCCTTGGCTGCGCGATATCGTCTGGTTATGTGGGATATAGTTTCGCGCGACTACAACCGCAACCTCTCGCCGCGCACCTGCCTGCGAAATGTGGTGCCGTATATCGAAGGCGGTTCGATAATCGTGTTCCACGATTCGGTCAAGGCTTTCCGCAATATGCGCTACGCCCTGCCCCGCACGCTCGACCATATCCGCCGCAAAGGGTTGAACTGCGCGCCGATAGAACTGTAGAATGTGACAAAGCGCACAAACGCACCGGTCGTCAGCTTGTCCCGCCCCCAAGTCGCAGCCGTGAACAATGTCATAATTTTTTAGGTAACTTTGCATGAGCATTCTGAACTCTTATGGAAATTAAAATGCGCCGTTTCAGGCAAATGCTCCCTTTGGAGGAGTCGCTTGAAATTCTAAAAAATATGACCAATGGGGTCCTCGCACTCCATGGCGACGAGGATTATCCTTATGCCGTACCCGTCAGCTACGCTTATGACGGGAAGGACATCTATATTCATTCGGCAGCAGCAGGTCATAAGATCGATTGTCTGCGACACAATCCCAAAGTGTCGTTCTGCATCGTCAGTCAAGACCAAATAGTTCCTGAAGAGTTTACGACATATTTCAAGAGCGTTATCGTTTTCGGCACTGCTCATTTTATGACCGAAAGATCAGAGCTGGAATACGGACTGAAACTGCTTGCCGATAAATATTCTCCCAACATCGACAGCGCTGCTGAAATCAAGGGGGCAATCGATCGTGTCGCAGTCATAAAAATTTCGGTCGACGCCATTTCAGGCAAAGAGGCAGTCGAACTTGCACGCAGACGTAAACAGGTATGATACTCAGCTGGATATATTTGATTGTAGCCGGATGTATGGAAACGGTTTTTACGTTCTGTCTCGGCAAGACAAAGGAAACTGCAGGTGCAGATGCCCTTTGGTGGTGGGGCGGTTTTCTTGCCGCGCTTGCATTGAGTATGTATCTCATGACCAAGGCCGCTCAAAAAATACCAATCGGAACGGTGTATCCCGTATGGACCGGTATCGGCGCGGTTGGGGCGGTGCTGGTAGGAATTTTCTTCTTCAACGAACCGGCTTCATTCTGGCGCATATTCTTTATTACCACTTTAATACTCTCGATTATCGGGCTTAAGATGGTCTGACGTCTTATGTTTTTTCGCGCAGAGAGCGTTTCCGCGCGGTTGATTGCCGGTCAGTTGCAATTTTGATACGGCTGCGCTGTGTAAAATACGAACGTGTTTTTGATACTTTGGGGATTTTTACTAAATTTGCGCCCATAAACGACAATAATTTAAAATTATAGTACTCCTATGACAATCAATGCCGCTGATATCAAAATCGGAATGTGCATCGAAATGGACGGCAAGACCTTTCTCGTAGTCGATTTCCAGCACTGCAAACCGGGCAAAGGCCCCGCTTTCGTCCGCTCGAAACTCAAGAACCTCGAAAACGGCCGCGTGATCGAGAATACTTTCTCCTCCGTGAGCCAGAAGATCGAGCAGGTTCGCGTTGAGCGCCGCCCCTACCAGTTCACCTACGAGGACGATCTGGGCGCACACTTCATGCACACCGAGACCTTCGAAGAGATCAACATCGACAAGAATCTTATCAACAACTACGACCTTATGGCCGACGGCCAGATCGTCGAGGTTATGTTCCACACCGAAAAGGAGACCGTCCTCTCGGCCGAACTTCCTCCCATCGTCGATATGGAAGTTACCTATACCGAGCCGGGTGTAAAGGGCGATACCGCTTCGACCAACTCGCTCAAACCCGCTACGGTAAATACCGGCGCTACGGTCCGCGTGCCTCTGTTTATCAACACCGGCGACAAGATCCGCGTCGATACCCGCACCCGCGAGTATTACGAGCGTATCAAGTAGACTGTCAGTTCGATATGCTGAAAAGGCTGCCCATTGGGCGGCCTTTTTTGTTGAGGGCCGGCCCGACTGCTTCACCGGTTTCAGTTGCGATACGTTCGAGCATCTTGTCGTAGGCATCGGTGTCGAATATGTCGAACGATTTGATACTGCTGCCGGACTCGCGCAAGCGGACTATGCACTCGAGCAGGCGCTGGAACTGGCCGAAATGCCGTATTGTTACATCCGGATCGGGTATGCTGTTGCGTGCTGTCCACATATCGCGGCGCATTGCATAGGCCAGCAGAAACACCTTGATAGGCAGGTAGTCTTTGTACAGCGTATCGCGCAGCCGCATCGTTTCGACTACAAGCTCGGGTGTGGCGAGATAGCGGCCGCAGCCTTGGGGCGGAGTTGCGAGCCACTGCCTGAGAAATATCTGCGGGATATGGTCAGAGGTTATGCTGAATCCGTTTTTGCAAAGGTACCGTATGCTTTGCCTGATCTCTGCGGTCGGATTGTAAAACACCGATTTACGGTCGCGGTAGTCGCGACGGTCTATTGGGTAGACGTAAATCTTAAAGTCGTCGACATAGCTGTATGCCGACAGCATCGGCACAGGTATGCGGCTGCTCTCGATCATACTGCACAATATATGATAGTTGTCTATTCCTTCGATGTATTCGCTGTATACGATGAAATCGCAGCGCTCGATGAAGAATCTGTACAGGGCCTCCTTGTCGAAGCACGGCATGCTTTCGGGAACGACTTCGTATGCGTCGGCGGACTCGATTATGGCGGCATATTCGCTCGATTTGCCGAGTTGGAGATAGTCATTCCACTGTTTTTCGGTAAGAGCGATGAATATCTCGGTTTTTGGATACTGTTCTCTTACCGAGAGCAGATGCTCTGCCACCTCGAACTTGGTTTTGGGTGTAATCGCCAGCATCAACCGTATTCTATCGGTGTATTGATGAAAGTACTCGATCAACCACTCGAAATATTCACACATCCTCGGACCGCTGTTCCATTTGCTCAACAGTCCGATGGTGTAAACCGGCATTATGCGATACGATCCTTTTTCAGGCGCCATAACTTGTATATTTGTTATTAGTATTCAAGCGCCCTAAGTGATATAAAAACACGGGGCGCAGGTACAGTCCCGTCGATCGGCCTCGCGAGCCTTCAAATGGCAACTGTCCTTACGCCCGTGCCGCCCGCAGCCGAAGCTGCGGGCATAGCAAGGGTTTCAGACAAATTTTACACCATTTGAAAAACCTATTATATCGCTATAATAGTCGCGAGCTAATCGACGGTATAAAGGTTTGTCTTAACCTTTAAATAAATTACGGCTATCTGTATAGCCTATTCCGAATGCAAAGGTAATATAATTTTTCATTGAATCGACATCACGATTATTTAAAATTCAATACGGCAGGCGGAATATGATAATAAGGGAGGTTGCGAAATTTGCGGGTCGAAGACTGCGGAGGAACGCGATGAGCGGGACTCCGCTCCGGAGGCTTCGGCCCGCGCGGCTTCTGAAGAAATCGCAACTGGGCTTTGTGGACAATTTATGGTTGCGAAGTTGTGAGCAGCAGCCTGCGGAGGCGAACGATAGCGAGCCTCCGCCGCCGGAGGCTGCGGCTCGCGCGGCCCGTTGGGCCGCAGCTTTTTGACGCAAATGTTGCCATAAATGTTCTCAGTGAATATTCGCGCTCGCCCTCCGCCTCTTTAGGGGCGGGCGTGCGGGTTGCGGAGTTGCCCGATATATTTCGCAGCAGTATCAGAGTTCCATTGTCCGGCGGTAGACGTCGATAAGGTTGCGGGCGATTTCAGCCTCGGTGAATCGGGCGGCGTGCTGGCGGCCGAGCGAGATCATACGCTGGCGCAGCTGGCTGTCGTGCAGTACGTTGTATAATGCCTCGGCCATCTGTTCGGGGGAGTCGGGATCGACGTACAGACAGGCGTCGCCGCCGGTTTCGGCGAATACGCCGCCGCGGGTGGTTATGCAGGGCGTGCCGCTCGAGAGCGCCTCGAGAATTGGAATGCCGAACCCTTCGAATCGCGAGGGGTAGACCGTGGCGCTGCTCAGGCGGTAGATCGCCGGCAGATCTTCGAACGGTACGGTGTACATAAAGCGTACGCGGTCGCCCAGCCGTTTCTCGGCGATATATCGGCTGAGGCTGTTGACGTAGGACGAAGGCATCCCGATGACTATGAGCGGACAGTCTATGCGGTGCTCGGCCATAGCGCGCAGCACCAACCCGATGTTCTTGCGCTCCTCGATCGCTCCGACGCTGAGTATGAATTGCTCGGGGAGGGCATAGCGCAATCTCGCCGCTTCGAGTTCGGCGTCGGGGAGCGGGTCGGCGAAGCGCGGCGAGCAGCCTTGGTATACCACGTCGATCTTTTGCGGATCGATCTGCCACAGGTCGATCAAATCGCGGCGCGTCTGTTGCGATATGGCTATTATGCGGTCGGCATTGCGGCAGCTGCGCTGGTATTTGCGGTTGAATGCAATGCGTTCGGCGGCCGTGTACAGCTCGGGACAGCGCACGAATATCAGGTCGTGCATCGTGACCACGCTGCGCACACCCGAACGGCGGATGTCGGCGGGCACTTCGTGGCACAGTCCGTGATAGAGGTCTATGCCGTGGCGTCGCAGCGTGCGCCCCATAAAGTAACTGCGCCAAAGGTAGGGGAATGCTGCGGGGGATATTACGGGCAGCTGTTCGGCCAGATCGCGGCCGAAAGTGGCATGGCGGCACGGCGAAAAGAGCCAATAGTCGTTTTCGGGGGCATAGCGCATAAGCAGCCCGACCGTACTGCGAGAGTATACTCCCAGTCCGCGGCCGTTGAAAAACAGACGTTTGGCGTCGAAACCTATGCGCATAACCGATAATTTTCGGGTGAAGATACGAAAATTAAGCCGAATGATAGCAAAACGCAGAAAAAATTATCGTTCGCGTACGCGCAGTTCGGCAATTAATCGTTATCTTCGCAGTGTATTGTTAATGTTTGACGGATATGAAACGATCGATTATTCTCACCATTCTGTGCTGCCTCGCCTTGGGGCGCATTGCGGCACAGGATATCGTGATCGGCGAGCGCGTTCCCGAAATCAAACCGACGGAGTGGCTCGGTCAGCAGCCCGATGCTTCGGACAAGCGGCCGACGCTGATCGTGTTTTTCCATACCGAGAGCGACCCCTGCGTCGATATGCTGCCGCATCTCGATTCGCTCGGCCGCAGCGTCCGCCAGATGAAGATATTGGTTATGGCTATGGAACCCAAGGAGCGCATAGCTCCTTCGCTGGCGCGTTATCTGGGCGACGGATTTTTCGCGGCAGTGGACAGCACCGGCAAATCATTCGCCTCGTACGGCATCAAATACGTTCCGTTCTGCGTACTCGTGGATTCGCGCGGGCGCGCCCTGTGGATCGGCAATCCGGTGCTGGCGACCGAGGAAACCTTACGTAAAAACCTGAAGTGAAATGACATTTACCAAAATAGAACACTACGAGAAGGAGCATTGCGAAATGCACCATGACAGCGCTCTGAAGGTCAATGACGGCGTGAGCGAGCAGCCCATCGTCAATCCCTATTTCGTGCGCAAGCGCAAGCGGAGCCTTACCGCCGACGATTATGTACGGGGCATTCTGGCTTCGGACATCACGGTGCTGTCGCAGGCTATCACGCTTATCGAGAGCAACAACCCCGATCACTACGCCATGGCGCAGCAGATCATCGAGCGCTGTCTGCCGCACAGCGGCCGCTCGGTGCGCATCGGCATTACCGGCGTCCCGGGTGCGGGCAAGTCGACCTTCATCGAGGCCGTGGGCGGTATGGTCACCTCGCGCGGCCATAAGCTGGCCGTGCTGGCCATAGACCCGAGTTCGGAGCGCAGCGGCGGTTCGATCCTCGGCGACAAGACCCGTATGGAGAGCATCTGCAACAATCCCGATGTGTTTATCCGTCCTTCGCCCTCGGCCGGCTCGCTGGGCGGCGTGGCGCGCAAGACCCGCGAGACGGTGGTGCTGTGCGAGGCTGCCGGTTTCGACGTGGTATTCATCGAGACGGTGGGCGTGGGCCAGTCCGAGACCGCCGTGCATTCGATGGTCGATATGTTTATGCTGCTGCAGATTTCGGGCGCCGGCGACGAGCTTCAGGGTATCAAGCGCGGCATTATGGAGATGGCCGATATGATGGTCATAACCAAGGCCGACGGCGAGAATGTCCTCAAGGCCAAGCTGGCGCGGCGCCAGTTCCAGAATGCGCTGATGCTTTTCCCGCTGTCGGAGTCGCAGTGGCGCCCCGTCGTCTACACCTGCTCGTCGGTCGACCGCACGGGGCTTGGGGAGGTGTGGAAAGGCGTGGAGGAATATTTGGCCTTCATCCGGAACAACGGCTATTTCCAGCAAAACCGCAACCGCCAGAACAAGTACTGGATGTACGAAACCATAAACGACGCCCTGCGCAGCAGCTTCTACCTGAACGGGAAGATCGAGAAGGCGATACCCGAATACGAACGCAAGGTTTTGGAGGATCGCATCAGCTCGTTCATCGCAGCCAAGGAACTGCTCGATATGTACTTCGGCGAAAACGGCAAGTGATGCTGCGGGCGATTATCTGTACTCTGCTGTCGCTTCTGTGCCTCGATGCGGCCGGTACGACAATAGAAGGGACTGTAGCCCGCGAGGGCAGCCGCCGTTTAGTGTTCCGCTATGCCGATCTGTATGCGGGCGAGTCGAAGGTGGCGGTGCAGACGGCCGAGGGGCGTTTCTGCGCCGAGATCGATTTGCCGGCCCTGACCGAGGTGGAGATTATGGAGGGCGACCGGCGGTTGGCCAGAGTGCTGCTCGCCCCCGAGCAGAGCCTGAGAATCGAAAATGTCGATTCGCTGCCCTCGTTCTCAGGCGAGGCGGCCGAGATAAACCGACTGCTGGCCGACTATGACTCCTATATGAATTTCGGCAGTTACACTCCCGCATACGGAATGGCCGATGCCGCCCGTTTCGTCGAGGCGCTCGACCGGAATATGGCGATCGAGCGGCGGCGTATGCGCGAACGGCTGGCTGAGGCGCCCGCACAGCTGCGCCGCTGGGCCGAGACAGAAATCACCTATCGCAACGCCCTGTACGCCGACAACTATGCACAGCGCAACAATACGACCGACTCCGTGACGCTGGCGATATTGTACGACGAGTCGCGTTTTTCATTGGATACATCGGGGCGGGTGTCGATCGACTACCGCCGCTATCTGTCGCGGTCGGTGTGGCGGCGTTTCCTCACGGCATACGAGCCGGCGGCATATCTGCTTCGCCAGCGCGATCGCATCGCCGCCTGCACGGCCGTATGCAACCACATCGCCGCCACGCAGCCCGAAGGTTATCGGTGCGATCTGCTGTGTGCCGTGGCTCTCAATGACATAGCTGGCGAATTCAACTACTACACCTTTGCCCGAGTATTAGAGCGCGTACACGACTCGGCCTTTTCCGACGGCGAGCCGTTGGCTCGGATGGACGAAATGCGCCGGACGTCGGGACGTCGGGCCGATATGAGGCGTTTCTGCGAAGGCAGCTTCGACCGCCTGCTCGAGGAGTCGTACAGCAAGGTGATATATGTCGATGTGTGGGCGGTATGGTGCCGCCCCTGCCTCAAGGAGATGAAGTTCGGCCGCCGGTTGGAGGAGCGTATGGCCGGCGAGCCTGTCGAGTTCGTGTCGCTGTGCGTGCGGTCGCCCTACGACCAGTGGTCGATGACGGTGGATACGCCTGACAACCGAACGGTGAACTACTATCTCGATCAGAGCAGCGTCGCCATACTCGACAACTACCTGAGGGTGCGCTCCTATCCCCGTTTCGCGGTGCTGTGCAACGGCCGTATCGCAAATGAAAACATACAGCGCCCCTCGTCGGGCGAGTTGATCGAGGGAATGCTCCGCGAGTATGTGTCTCAACTGCGCGATGTCGGCAGATGAAAAAAGATAATGTTATGACGAAGAAACTTTCTGCCTATGTGGCTTCCTGCCGTCTGCGGACGCTGCCGCTGTCCGTGGCGGGCATATTGTCCGGTACGCTGCTGGCTTGTGCCGAGGACGAGTTCCACGCGCTGCGTTTCGTGCTTGCCGTGGTGACGGTGCTGCTGTTGCAGGTACTCTCGAATGTGGCCAACGAGTTGGGCGATACGCTGCACGGCACCGATAGAGACGACCGCAAGGGTATGACCTATTCGCTCCAGAGCGGTGCGCTGACAGTGGCTGACCTGCGCCGGCTGATCGTGTGGCTGGTGGTGCTGTCGGCCGTGAGCGGTGTGGCGCTGGTCGCCTCGTCGTTCAATGCGCTCTTCTCACGCGAGGGTATCGTGATGTTGGTTTTGGGCGGCTGCGCCATTCTGGCGGCCTTGGGGTATACGCTCGGCCGGCACCCATACGGGTATATGGGGCTGGGCGACCTGTTCGTCTTCCTGTTTTTCGGTCTGCTCAGCACTATGGGCGCCTTTTTCCTTATGACCGGACGTGTGGATGCAGTTGTCGCACTGCCGGCGGCGGCTTGCGGATTGCTTTCGGTGGGCGTGTTGAATATCAATAATATGCGTGATGCTGACACCGACCGCAAAACCCGCATTACGATCCCCGTGCTGATAGGTGAGCGGCGTGCCAAGGTCTATCAAACGCTGCTCGAAACGCTGCCGCTGGCGGCATTGGCGGCGTATTGCGCCATTCGCGACAGCCGTTGGCCGGCATATCTGTTTCTGCTGTTCGTGCCTCTGTTCGCGGTGCACATTTACGGCGTGTGGCGGAGTACGGACAGCCAGCTGGATCGCCGGCTGCCGGAGCTGTCGGTGCTGACGCTCGCACTGTGCATCTGCTTCGGAATATTGCAAAACGTATGATGCTATGAACAGACTGCTGCTCGAGGGGTGCATCCTCGTTGAGCAGGATGTGCGCGGCCGCTGGCAGAGCGAGGGCGAGTTCGTGCAGGTGCGTCCCTTTGCCGCAGACAAGAGCAGCGGCACCCGTCGAGGATAATTTTCCACAGGCAGTAATGCCGCTTGCGGCCGGTCACTGTGCGAAATTGGCCCGCACGTAATCCATCAGCGAGAAGTTTTTGTCTGCTTCGGGGCTGTCTGTCCGGCGTGACGAGGTATCGATGATAAGCGGCAGCCGGTCGGTGACGAACTTGTCGAGGAACGAGTCGATATCCGACAGGTGGTCGTGCATCGGGGAGACGGCTATGGAGTGGTCGGCATTGTGTATCGAGTAGAACCAGTGCGGAATGTTGCCGGCAGAGAGCGATGCCGCGATCGACTTCGATCCGAAGAATGCCAGCGGATCCTCGCGCAGTACGTCGTAGGGCACGTTGCTGTCGGCGTCGCCGTGGAACAGCAGCATCGGTGCCGGAGCGCTGCTCCACTCAAGGCGGCCGTCGAAAGAGAGTATGGCGCCCGCGAACGATATTACGCCCGAGTAGTCGAAACCTTCGGGCAGCATTCGGGCGAGGAGCCGGCGGTTGGCTATTTCGTATTCGGCATGCAGAACCGTGATGGCGCCGGCGCTCGAGCCGCTGGCGGCGATGCGCTGCGGGTCGATATTCCACCTTTCGGCGTTGTCTATTGCGTATGCGGTGGCACTGAACAGATCCTCGACGGCCATCGAGATCGATCCGGTGAGCGCCTTGACGAACGACATCGGGTCTGTCAGTCCTGCAGCGGCGGCCGTGCGCAGCCCCAGCCTGTAGTCTATCGACACCACGTCGAAGCCTCTGCGGACTAAGTGTTCGAAGTAGGGCATATATTGCTCGGCATCGCGCTGCCCCGAGACGAATCCTCCGCCGAAGACGAAGAACATACAGGGGCGCGGCTGCAGGCTCTCGGCCTGCGAGGTGTAGCGGTCGAGATAGAGCGAATCGGTCCCCTTGACCGCATACAGCTCGGTCGAGCGGACGATATTCTGCGCCGCGGCCGAGGCGGCGAGGAGACACAGCGCTAAAGCGATTATCGACTTTTTCATAATTCCGTGGTTTTTTAAGACTGTTTGCCGGAGGCAAATATAGTGCAATTCGCGCGATCGTCATAGCGCGGCGCCCAAAAAAAAGAGACGCCCCCTAAAGGAGGCGTCCGGTCGGCCTGTTTGGGACCGATCTATTTGGTCCACTTGTCCTTGTGCTTTTCGAGCTGTTTTTTCAGTGCGTCGATCGACTGGTCGACGGCCTCTTCGAACGTCTTGCAGCGACTCTCGGCCACCAGTTCGTCGCCCGGCATCTGGATCGAGATCGTCGCTACCTTGTTCCCGCGTTCGACGTCTTTGTCGAGTTTCAGCGTAACATCGGCTGAAACAGCGCGCTCGGCGAAGCGGTCGAGCTTGGCCATCTTTTTCTCTACGAATTCCACCAACTTGCTGTCGGCATCGAATTTCACGGATTGAATCTTCACGTTCATAATTAATCCTCCTTAGTATGTTTATCCGTCCGAGGACGGGAGTTATGCTCGCGCTGGTGCGGGTGCGCACGGTCGTAAGCCTTTTTCAGCGAGGCGATGCTGTTGTGGGTGTACCGCTGTGTCGATGCCAGCGACGAGTGCCCCAGCAGCATCTGTATCTCCCGAATGTCGGCGCCTCCTTCGAGCAGATGCGTGGCGAACGTGTGCCGCAATACGTGCGGACTGCGTTTGCCGGCGACTCCGTTCTCCGTGAGACGGCTCTTGACGGCACGGTAAACCGTTATTCGGGCTATACGCTTGCCTTTTGGTGATAAAAATAACGCTTTTTCTCCGGAATTGCAAATATTTTGCCTCGAAACAGTATCCAAATAGTGCAAAATATTTTCGCGGACCGTCTCTAATACGGGAACGATGCGCTCCTTGTTGCCTTTTCCCCTTACCTTCAGCGAGGTATAGTCAGATGAAAAGTCGCTGCGGTCGATACCCACCAATTCGGCCAGACGCAGCCCCATAGTGTAGAACATCATTATGATGAGCGAATCGCGGACCTCGACGAACTCGTCGCCGCTGCATTTGCTTTCGGCATCGCTGACGATGCGCTTCATGTCTTTCGACTTGACGAACGCAGGCAGCCGCTTGGGCGTGCGCTGATGTACCGTTCCGACGAACGGATCGGTGTCGACCTGTCCGGTCAGCCTCAGCCAGCGGTAGAAGCTGCGCACGGACGACAGCGTGCGGTTGATCGACGCAGCCCCGAGCCGTGCGGCCGTCAGGTCGACCGTCCAGTCGCTTATGTCCTCGCGCCGGATCGATTTGGGGTCAAAATCCTCGGGGCGGCCTCCGGTGACAAAGTCGATGAACCGCTGCGTATCGCGGCGGTAGTTGCGCACGGTCAGCGGCGAGAAGCGTTTCTCGACCTCGAGATATCGTATGAAGCGTTCGATCACTTGGCGGATGTTTTGAAGCCAAAGTTACGAATAAGCGAGAGCAAAAGCAAGAAACCTTAAAACAAAAAGATGGGAGGGAATCTCACGATTGCCTCCCATCCTCAAGGGATTTTCACCCTTAAAACTACTAACCCAAACTTAAATAAATGAAGAAACCTTTTATTGCGGTACGGCTGGTACCGCAACGTCGTATTCAATCGCAAAAGCTGTGCCAATGCGGGCGTTCGCGGCTGTTAAATCGGTTTTGCGACCGTTTGCACGCTATTTGCGATGTTTCGGAATGAACTGTTAAAAATATGTATGATGAAAAATGTATTGTTTATGCTTGCGGCGGTGCTGTCAGCGCTGACCGCCGCGGCCGGAGACCGCCGGATCGCCTTTGCCGATCTGCCGCAGCCGGCACGCATATTTGTCGAACGCCACTTCGACCGCACGAGGGTGATCTCGGTGTACGAAGACGAGGGCCGGCGCAAGGAGTACGAGGTGGAGCTGTCCGACGGCAGCGAGATCGAATTCGATGCCTCTGGCAACTGGACCAAGGTAAAGGCCGGCGGCCGCGAGGTGCCTCGGAGTGTGCTGCCGGCTGCCGTTATTCGCTATACCGCAGCTGAATATCCCGAGCTGTCGGTGGTGCAGATCGAAAGGCACGGCCGCGGCTACGAGGTCGAGCTGTCCGATGACCGCGAACTGCTTTTCGACGCTTCGGGTCGGGTGGTGAAGATCGACGACTGAAAAATGTGTGGCGGCACCGAAAGGTACCGCCACAAGTTTTCTGACAGGGCAGGATCGATCATACGCCGAACAGGAATTGGAACGGGCGGGTTACCTTGCGGAATTTCGATGTGGCATCGCCGTCGTATGCGGTTCCGTCGCTGAGGATCAGCACCCGCTCGGGAGCGCCTGCAGAGAAGTCGATCTTTTTCAGGTCGACGTGGAATGTCTCCATCGACAGCGTAGGCTCGAAGTAGTAAACCCTGTTTTTCTGGTCGGCGACCGAGCGCCAGCGCGTCGAGGCGATATGCGGACTGTCAGGAGTAGAGATGCCGTACGGAACGGATACGTTGCGCATTACCGACATTACGGCCGGAACGGCGATCTCCGCATCGGGCGTCTGCACGATCGCATCGATGTAGAACGACGCCCGCACGAAACGGTCCGAGGAGCGGTTGGTGCCCGGCAGCATCTTCAGCCCGCCGATCTGTTTCCAGTAGTCGTTCACGGCCAGCTGCAGATTGTAGGCGGGCGAGTTGGTCAGAACCCGATAGCTCCGGTCGTGGTAGATCACCAACCGCCCGTCGATATATTCGAGTACGGCGTTGTCGCCCGAGGCATCGGTTATGGCCAAGTGCAGTCGGGCCTGTACGCCGTTGGGCAGGTCAGGCGCATCGATGCGGAACTTTTCTTTGGACAGTTCGGCTACGGCTTCATCCACTGTGGCGAAGTTGTCGAGTACGTATTGTGTCCAGATGCTCAGGCCCATAACCGGCCGTTTGTCGTCGGGCGATTCGTAAACCGTTTCGGGCAGGAACAGCAGGCTCGCGACAAGCCCCTTTTCGTTCATGCCGTCGCAAATGCCGATGTCGTAACCGGCGGCCGAGAGCGACCCGTATTTCGAAGTCCACGTTATGGTGTTGCCGCTTTTGGCGCCGCGCCGTTCCATTCCGCGCGGGAAAATGTAGAGATTGGTAAGGGGATCTTCGCGCCAGTCCATGGTGCGGCCGGTGATGATCATATCCTCGGGACCCTCGTAGACCGCACGGGTGCAGGCTTCGATCTGGCCGCCGACAAGCAGTCCTGCGATGCAGGATGACAGTTGTAATACTCTTTTCATATTGGAATGCAATTTACAACCGGCTTTGCAAAAATAGTGCTAACGCGCACCGCGGACAGCCGCTTGCCGAAAGGGCATAAAAAAATCGCAAGCAGCCGGACAGGATTGCTTGCGATTTCAATCGGGAGGTCTGAAGCGGACTCGAACCGCTGTATCAGCTTTTGCAGAGCTGTGCCTAGCCACTCGGCCATCAGACCATTTCGCTCTTTTGCGGATGCAAATATAAGAGATATTTCCGCAAAATCCAAAACTTTGCGGCGGCGATCGTCATTTTTATTCGATTTTTGCGGTTTTATGCCTTTTATCCTGTTGCAGGGCCGGTCGATGCGGAGATAATTTGCGGTCGGGCAGATTTTCGTATCGAAAAAACATTATCTTTGCAGAACAGAAACAATGGCTACCATAGACGACATAGCTCTGACGCTGCACCCGAAGTTGGGTAAACGCGGCGCGGTTCATCTGCTCAGCGAGTTCGGCACGGCCGAAGCCGTGTATGCCGCATCGGCGGACGAGCTGGTCGGCCGCGCCGAGCTGCGGGAGGATATCGCTCGCAGCATAGTGGCGCATGTCTCCCACCGGCAGGCCGAGAAGGAGCTGAAATACTGCCGGCACAACGGCATCGACATAATGGCATCGACCGACGACGATTACCCCGAGGCGATGCGCGATGCTTCGGACTATCCTCATGTATTATATATAATAGGTAACAGGGAGGCGCTGCGCGGCCCGATGCTCACGATGGTCGGCACGCGGCGCATTTCGCAGTACGGCGTGACGATGTGCGAAAGGTTGGTTGCGGGGCTTGCCGAGCGGCTGCCGTCGCTGGTAATAGTGAGCGGTCTGGCGTTCGGCGTCGATGTAAACTGTCACCGTGCGGCCGTGCGCCACGGGCTGCCGACGGTCGGAGTGGTGGCCAACGCCCTGCCCGATATCACGCCTGCCCATCATAAGGCCTTCGCCCGCGATATGATGGAGAAGGGCGGCGCCGTGGTGAGCGAATTGCACTCGCAGACCAAGCAGAACGGCCGGCTGTATATCGAACGCAACAGGATTATGGCTGCTATGAGCCGCGGTACGGTGGTGGTCGAGGCGCCTGTCAGGAGCGGATCGCTCAGCACGGTGTCGTTTGCCGACAGCTACCAGCATACCGTTATGGCTGTGCCCGGGCGTGTCGGTGATGATAATTCCGAAGGGTGCAATGCGTTGATAGCCAACCGGCGGGCGCAGCTTATCACCTCGGCCGACGATATCGTGCGGGAAATGATGTGGGATATTAACGAACCCTCCTGCCGCCCCGCGCGTGAGACTGCAGAGCAGCCTGAGGCTGAGGGCGATGCCGCAAAGGTTCTCGAATGCTTCGGCGACGCCGCGGCGCTGTCGGAGGAGGAGCTTTTGGTAGCGTCCGGCTTCGATACGGGCCGGATAGCCGTTGCGCTGCTCGAATTGGAACTGCTCGGTGCCGTGCGTCGTGCACCGGGTAATATGTATGTGAAAATATGAAAGATATGGTTGAATTTATAGATACCCACTCCCACATTTACGAGCCTGAGTTCGACGATGACCGCGATGCTGTCGTCGGGCGGGCTGTTGCGGCCGGTGTCACTAAAATGATGCTGCCGGCGATCGATTCGCAGAGCCACCGGCGTATGTTCGACCTGTGCCGCGCCTATCCCGACAACTGTTTCCCGATGATGGGCCTGCATCCGACCTCGGTCAACGACCGTCCCGACTGGGAGGCGGAGCTTGCCGCTACGCAGCTGCTGCTGCGCCGCCCGCCCGAGGGCATTCGCTTTTATGCGGTGGGGGAGATAGGTCTCGACTACTATTGGACCCGCGATTTCGTTGCCGAGCAGACCGAGGCCTTCGTGCGGCAGTTGCGGCTGGCTGCGCAGCTGGATCTGCCCGTAGCGATACACACCCGTGCAGCTTGGGAGGATATGTGTGCGATTATGGAGCGCGAATGTGCCACTGCGCGCGCTGCCGGCCTGCGGCTGAGGGGCGTGTTTCACGCCTTTTCGGAGGATGCGGAGACATACCGGCGGCTCAAGGCGTGCGGTGACTTTATGTTCGGCATCGGCGGCGTGGTGACTTTCAAAAAAAGCAAAGTGGCTGAAACAGTGCGCGAAATGGCGATCGAAGATATGCTGCTCGAAACCGACTGCCCCTATCTGACCCCTGTGCCGTATCGCGGCCAGCGCAATGAAAGTGCATACATTCCGTTTATATGTACCCGCATTGCCGAACTCACCGGACTGGACGAGCAGACCGTGGCGCGCACCACTACGGCGGGAGCCGAGAGAATTTTCGGTCTCGGATAGTTGTTTTTTCGGGGAAAAGCCTTAACTTTGTTAAGCCTTTTGGCAAAGCGAGTGAATTATGAGAGCTTCGATACTTATAATATATACGGGCGGAACGATCGGTATGCGTACCGATGTGCGTACGGGTGTGCTCGTACCGTTCGATTTCAGCGGTATATACGACGAGTTCCCCGATATACGGCGGCTGAACGTGGATATCGAGGTGGTGACGATGCAGCCTATCATCGACTCGTCGAACATCACCCCCGAGCAGTGGTGCCGGCTGGCCGAACTGATCCGCGACAACTATGCGCGCTACGACGGATTCGTGGTGCTGCATGGTACCGATACGATGTCGTATACAGCTTCGGCACTGAGCTTTATGCTCGAGAATCTCTCCAAACCGGTGGTCTTTACGGGCAGTCAGATCCCTATCGATGTGCTGCGCACCGACGGACGCGAGAACCTGATAACCGCCATAGAGATTGCGGCGGCCAAGCGTGACGGCGAGGCGGTCGTGCCGGAGGTGAGCCTCTATTTCCAGAACAGGCTGTTCCGCGCTAACCGTACTACCAAGTACAGCGCCGAGCGGCTCAACGCTTTCCGCTCGGACAACTATCCGCCGCTGGCCGAGGTGGGGGTGAACATACAGTATAATTATCCGTTCATCCATCGCAGCGTGCCTGCGGAGCATCTGCAGGTGAGCACTTCGCTCGATGCCGGAGTGGCTGTGGTGAAGATATTTCCCGGGATGAGCGAACACATATTTCGGGCGATGCTCGAAATAGAGGGCATAAGGGCGGTGGTGCTGGAGACCTACGGCGCCGGCAATGCGCCGACGGCCGAGTGGTTCACGGGCGCCCTGTCGGAGGTCATTGCGCGCGGCGTGGTGGTGATGAACGTCACGCAGTGTACGGGCGGCAGCGTGATGATGAATCTGTACGAAACGGGTCGCCGCTTGGAGGAGGCCGGCGTGGTCTGCGGATTCGACTCCACAACCGAGGCCGCAGTGACAAAATTGATGTACCTGCTGGGCCGGAAATTGTCGCCCGCGGAGACGGCTGCAGCGCTGCGAAGATCGATAAAAGGAGAAATTACGACGCGAATCGTTGCACAGAATTAAAATAATTGCTATATTTCGCAAGTCTTTTATGCGTATTTCCCGTTTCGGAAACCGCACAGGGGATTGAAAATTGAAAATAAAAGTCTTGCTGTCAGGAGGTTACAAACGGGCAGCGGGGCGCAGTCGGAGAAATGACCGAGTGGCTTAAGGTGCACGCCTGGAAAGTGTGTATGCCTCAAAAGGGCATCGTGGGTTCGAATCCCGCTTTCTCCGCAAGAAAAAAATGTTAGACCGGCGAATAGCCTGTCGATTAAAGTGAAACTTAAAACAAAAAACAAAACACACAAAAAACAAAAAATTAATAATTTTTAATCAATCAATTTTAACTATGAAAAAACTTTTTTTGATTTTGTCAGTAGCAGGTATGCTCAGCCTTGGTACTGCTAACGTTTTTGCTCAGGAAGCAGAGGCTGCTAACGACGAAGCTGCAGCACCTGCAACGGAACAGGTTGAAGAGGCTGTCGCAACCGCTATCGATGCCGAGACCGAGATCGAAGGCCAGACGATGCACCAAGTTCTGAAACAGAAGTTCATCGAGGGTTCGTGGATGTGGATGTTGCTCCCCCTGCTCTGCTTGATCATCGGTCTGGCTGTAGCTATCGAGCGTATTCTTTACCTGACTTTCTCGGCTACCAATACCAAGAAGCTCATCAACAACGTTGAGGAGGCTCTGAACAACGGTGGCGTCGAGGCTGCCAAGGACGTTTGCCGCAACACTCGCGGTCCCGTCGCTTCGATCTTCTATCAGGGTCTGGACCGTTACAATCAGGGTCTGGACGCAGTCGAGAAGGCTGTCGTATCGTACGGTTCGGTTCAGACCGGCCAGATGGAGAACGGCCTGAGCTGGATCGGCCTGTTCATCGCCCTCGCTCCTATGCTGGGATTTATGGGTACCGTCGTTGGTATGATCGAGGCATTCGACTCGATTCAGGCTGCAGGTGATATCTCGCCCGTGATGGTTGCCGGCGGTATCAAGGTCGCCCTGTTGACCACCCTGCTCGGTCTGATCGCCGCTTGTATCCTGCAGTTGTTCTACAACTACATCATCTCGAAGATCGACTCGCTCGTAGTAGATATGGAGGACAGCTCGATTACGCTGCTCGATATCCTGACCGCTTACAACAAGAAATAATTTAAGTCAATAGAACAATGAAAAAAATACTCAATATCATATTGGGAGTTATGCTGGCCATTACCGTCGTATTGACCGCTATGACTGCCTTTGGTGCCAAGGATGTCAGTGGTAATCCGGATGTTAATATGATCATCGTCTGGACTTACATACTGTTCGCTGCGGCTATCGTGGCAGCTGTCGGCGGTGCCGTGTTCGGTATGCTCCAGAACCCCAAGGGTGCGAAGAGTTCGTTGGTGTCTGTGGTCCTTTTGGCTGTCGTGATCGGCATCGCTTTCGCTATGGCCGACGGTACGACTCCTATGACGCTCTCGGATAAGTCCGTAGTAGACGATCCGATGGTGCTCACCGTCAGCGACGTAAGTATCTTCGTTGCCTATATCGCAATGGCTGTGGCCGTTGTGGCTGCTATCTTTGCCGAAATTAAAAGTGTTATTAAATAAAAACTTTTGAGGACAAGCAATTATGGCAGGAAATAAAAGAAAAATACAGGAAATCAATGCCGGCTCTATGGCTGACATCTCTTTCTTGCTGTTGATCTTCTTCCTGGTTGCTACCACGATGAATACCGACTCCGGTCTGGCTCGTATGCTGCCCCCTATGCCCGATGAAAAAACTCAGGTGAAGGATCAGGATGTCAAGGAGCGTAACCTGATGAAGGTGTTCATCTCGCAGAACAACAATATTATGGTCAGCACTCAGATGGCTGCCAACCAGGTGATCGATATCCGACAGCTGAAGGACAAGGCCAAGGAGTTCGTCCTCAATCCTTTCGATCTGGAAACCCTTCCGGAGAAAGAGGTGAAGGAGATCGAACTCGCCAACGGCGAAAAGTGGGCGTATCCCGTCTCGATGGGCGTGATCTCGCTCCAGAATGACCGCGGTACGAGCTATCAGGCTTACATTATGGTACAGAACGAGCTGACCCGCGCTTTCAACGAAGTGCGCAACGACGTGGCCAAACGCAAGTTCGGCGCAGCGTTCTCGGAGTTGAACGAGGATCAGCGCAAAGCAGTTCAGAGCGCCGTGCCCCTGAAAGTGTCGGAAGCAGAACCGCGTAATGTAGGAGGTAAATAGTATGGCAGTAATCAAAAAGAAGGGCGGCAAAGAGTTGCCCGCAATTTCGACAGCTTCGCTCCCCGACGTTATCTTCATGCTTATCTTCTTCTTCATGGTAAGTACGACGATGCGTGAGCAGGAACTTTTGGTGCGTTATCGCCTCCCCGAAGCAACCGAAATCCAGAAACTGGAAAAGAAGTCGCTCGTCAGCTATATCCACATCGGTCCCCCGAGCTTGGCTATGCGTGCCAAGTACGGCGACGCTCCGAAGATTCAGATGAACGACAGCTACCGTACTACCAAGGATATTCTGGACTTCATCGCTTCCGAGCGCGACAAGCTCAGCGAAAACGATCAGAAGCAGATGACTGTCTGCATCAAGGCCGACAATCAGAGCCGTATGGGTGTGATTACCGACGTGAAGCAGGAACTTCGCCGTGCAAATGCACTGAAGATCAGTTACGCTGCATCCAAGACTGCAGGTTACTAAACCGCGCAGCCAATATCAAACACTTGAAGCCCGACCTTTTTGGTCGGGCTTCGTGTTTTTTGCCGGTGGTGAGTGTGAGGGGG
>CAYYUW010000041.1:0-3181 GCA_964474985.1 uncultured Alistipes sp.
CGTACCACATATTGAAGAATACCATAAATAAATAATGAATATGAAAAAAGAATATATTCCCTTCGTAGATGCCCTGATCGAGTTGGCTATCAGGGAGGACATAGGTGACGGCGACCACACCTCGCTGTGCTGCATTCCCGCTGAGGAGCGCGGTCGTATGCGTCTGCTGTGCAAACAGGCCGGCATAATCGCCGGCATCGAGGTTGCGCGCCGCGTACTGGAACGCCTCGACCCCGAGATGACGTTCGAGCAGATCCTCGAAGACGGCGCACACGTCGAAGCCGGCGACGTAGCCTTCTATGTCTCGGGGCGAATGCTGTCGCTGCTGCAGGCCGAGCGCATATTGCTCAACATCATGCAACGTATGAGCGGCGTAGCCACCCAGACGGCCGTATATGCCGATCGGCTGAAAGGACTGAAAACCAAAGTTCTCGACACCCGCAAGACTACCCCGGGTATGCGCGTATTGGACAAAATGGCCGTCAAGATCGGCGGCGGCGAGAATCACCGCATGGGTCTGTTCGATATGATACTGCTCAAGGACAACCACATCGATTTCGCCGGAGGCATCACCGCAGCGCTGTCGAGCTGCCGCGAGTACCTCCGCCGCACTGGCCGCAACCTGCCCGTGGAGATTGAAGTGCGATCGTTAGAGGATATAGACGAGGTGTTCGCTGCCGGCGGTGCCGACCGCATAATGCTCGACAACTTCTCGGTCGAGAAGACTCGCGAAGCCGTCGCTCGCATTGCCGGTCGCTGCGAGATCGAATCGAGCGGCGGCATCACGCTCGACACCCTGCGCGACTATGCCGAGTGCGGTGTCGATTTCATCTCGGTCGGTGCCCTCACGCATCAGATCAAGAGTCTCGATATGAGTCTTAAAGCCTGTAAGTAAACTATGAAACGAATATTGTCGGCGGCGCTGTTGCTGCTCTCGGCGACGGTTTTCGCCGCCACACCTTACTCTTATAAGGATATTCTGCGGTTAAGTTCGATGCAGCGCTCGGTTTACGGGCTGCGCTCGATGAACGACGGCGAGCACTATACGACACTGACCGGCGGAAGCATCTGCCGCTTCGCCTACTCCACCGGCGAGCTGACCGATACACTCTACCGCGCCGCCGAAGGACTCAAGGTGGCGGGCTACGAGTTCTCGGACGATGAGAGCGCCATACTCATATCGGCCTCTCACCGACCGGTATACCGCCGCTCGTTCACGGCCGACTACTATATCGCCGCGCCCTCAAGCAGCGAAGCCCCGAAGGCTCTCGCACCGCAAATATCGGGCAAGCGCGACGCCGTAATCTCGCCCGACAACCGGCTGGTCGGTTTCGTGGCCGGCAACAACATCTATCTGGCAGACCTGCACACAGGCGAGGTTCGCCGCGTGACTGAAGACGGCGAGCGCAATGCGATAATCAACGGTGCGACCGACTGGGTGTACGAGGAGGAGTTCGCCTTTACTCGGGCGTTCGAGTTCTCGCCCGACGGCAGCCGCGTGGCATATATGCGCTTCGACGAAAGCGAGGTGCCCGAGTTCGAGATGATGCGCTACGACGGCCAGCTGTACAATCATCCCTACCGGTACAAGTATCCCAAGGCCGGCGAGCGCAACTCGACCGTCGAGCTGTATGTCTACGACATAGCCACGGGCGAACGCACTCGGATCGATACGGGCACCGAGACAGACCAGTATATTCCCCATATCGGCTGGACGCCCCGCGGCGAGCTGTACTTTTTCCGTGAAAACCGGCTGCAGAACCGGTTCGAAGTGCTCACGGCCGCTGCCGACGGCTCCTCGAGGGTGATCTACGAGGAGACTTCGCCCCGATATGTCGAGCGCGTCGACAAGCATACGGTAACATTCCTGCCGGACGGTGACCGCTTCATCGTCCGCAACGAAACCGAAAGCGGATATATGCACCTCTATCTGTACAGCATCTCGCGCGGACGTCTGCGCGCCCTCACCTCGGGTGACTGGGAGGTTACCGAGGTGATCGAAGTGACTGACGATCGGGTCTACTACATATCGACCGAGACTTCGCCGCTGCGACGCAATCTCTATTCGGTGCGGCTCAACGGCAAGGACAAACGCCGTCTGACCGAGCGCGACGGATACTACCGTATCGCCCCAAGCCGCGGGATGCGCTACTTCATCAGCTACTTCTCGTCGGCCGACGAGCCTGCTGTCGTGACACTTCATCGGGCCGACGGCGAGACGGTGCGCGTACTCGAAGCCAACACGGCATACCGGCAGGCAGTCAAGGACCTGCCGCGCAAGGAATTCTTCACCTTCACCACCGAACGCGGCGACAGGCTGAACGGATATATGGTGCGGCCGCGCGACTTCGATCCGGCACATCGCTATCCCGTGCTGATGACGCAGTACTCGGGTCCCGGGTCGCAGAGCGTCGCCGACAGCTGGGCGCTCGGCTGGGAGGATGCTATGGCGCTCAACGGCTATATCGTCGTCTGTGTCGACGGCCGCGGCACCGGATTCCGCGGCGAGGAGTTCAAGAAGTGCACCTACGGCCAGTTAGGACGGTTCGAGGTCGAAGACCAGATTTCCGCCGCACGATATATGGCATCGCAGCCATACGTGGATCCCGACCGCATAGGCATCTACGGCTGGAGCTACGGAGGCTTTATGGCATTAGGTGCGGCGCTCAGGGGCGGCGACCTGTTCCGTATGGCTATCGCCGTGGCGCCGGTGACCTCGTGGCGCTACTATGACTCGATCTACACCGAAGTATACAACGGTCTGCCCGAAAGCAATGCAGCCGGATACGATGACAATTCGCCGATCAACTTCGCCGACGGACTGTCGGATCGCACCCGACTGCTGATAATCCACGGCACGGGCGACGACAACGTTCACTTTCAGAATACGATCGAAATGGTACGTGCGCTCAATGCCGCTGGCAAGATGTTCGATTTGGCCGTATATCCCGACAGCAACCACTCGATGATACCCGACGGACGCGTACACATTCGCGAGCGGATGGTCGGGTACTGCCTACGCAATCTCTGATCCGGCCATATCGATACGGGCCAGCCGGCCGTCGAAACGCACCGTCGCCACACCCTCGTCTTCATAGCCGAAGGCGTCGTCGAAGCGCAGCGGAATCACTTCGCTGCCAGTGGTATCGAGATAGCCCCAGCGGCCGTCGCGCAATGCCGG
>CAYYUW010000042.1:0-4815 GCA_964474985.1 uncultured Alistipes sp.
GGTAAGATGAAGTTGGTAGATACCGCCGGTCGCGTCGATAAGTTTATGAGCCGCTACGCAAAGCACTACGATAAGCGAAACGCTGCCAAGAAATAATTCCGGCAGACGATTCAAGAATGACGGCCTTGCCCCCTATCGGGCGAGGCCGTTTCCGTTTTCGGCCCGCGCCCGCCGTATGCGCACCGAGAATATACATACAGGCGCAAATACGTGGACTGTTATAGATAAAAATCGCCGACTGTTGCATATTCTAATAATAATCCATACCTTTATGCACTTGAAAAACTATATAAAAGGGTTATGCAGCGAATAGCGGTTTTCCCGGGGTCATTCGATCCCTTTACGCTCGGACACAAGGCGATAGTGGACGAAGGTGTAGATATTTTCGATCGCATCGTCATCGGTGTGGGCAACAACTGCGAGAAGCAAGGATTGCTCGCTCCCGAGCAGCGGGCCAAACTCATCGAAGATCTTTATGCCGGAAACCCCAAGATCGAAGTGCAGATGTACAAGGGGCTTACGGTCGATTTCTGCCGCCAGTGCGGTGCGCAGTTCCTGCTGCGCGGGGTGCGCAATGCGGTCGATTTCGAGTACGAGCACAATATGCAGCTAATCAACGAGCGGCTGTTTCCGGAACTTACGACGGTTCTGCTCTTCACGCCGCCCCGCTACGCCGCCATATCGTCGAGCATAATCCGCGAACTGGTCCATTTCGGCGGCGATCCGGCGCAGTTTCTGCCCGAAGGCGTCGATCTGAACAGATATATGTAAACAATAATGTCATCGAACTATGGAATTTACAGCTGAAATGATCGCCGGTGTGCTCAATGGAGACATCGTTGGCGATAAGCAGGCCAAAGTACACACTTTCGCCAAAATCGAGGAGGGCCACGCCGGTGCGCTCTCGTTTTTGGCCAACCCCAAATATGAACACTACATATATGATACTCTCTCGTCGGTGGTGATCGTCAACCGCTCGTTCGAGCCGAGCCGCCCGATAGCCGCAACGCTTATCCGCGTGGACGATGCCTACGGCTGTTTCGCCAAGCTGCTGGAGTTCTATGTGGCCAACAAGCCGCGCAAGGCCGGCATCAGCCCGCGTGCGGCGATCGACCCCTCGGCCGAATTTGGCGACGAGTGCTACGTGGGCGACTTCGCCGTGATCGAAGGCGGCGTGCGCATCGGTGCCCGCTGCCGGATATATCCGCAGGCGTACATAGGTGACAATGTGCGTATCGGCGACAATGTGACCATAAATTCGGGTGTCAAGATTTACGAAGGCTGCGTCATCGGCAACAATGTCACGCTGCACGCCGGTGCAGTCATCGGAGCCGACGGCTTCGGCTTCGCTCCCAATGCCGAGGGCAGCTTCGACAAGATCCCGCAGATCGGGAACGTGGTCATCGAGGACGACGTGGAGATAGGCGCCAACACCTGCATCGACCGCGCCACGATGGGTTCGACGCGCATACTTCGCGGCGTGAAGCTCGACAACCTCATACAGATAGGGCACAATGTGGTGATCGGCGAGAACACCGTCGCGGCGGCACAGGTGGGCATCGCAGGCTCGACCAAGGTCGGCAGAAACTGTATGTTCGGCGGGCAAGTGGGCATCGCCGGCCACCTGAGCATCGGCGACAACGTTCGCGCAGGATCGCAGAGCGGCATAGACAACAATGTCGACTCCAACGATGTACGTATGGGATCGCCTTCGCTTTCAGGACTTAAGTACCACCGTTCGAATGCGGTATTCCGCAATCTGCCGGAGCTGAGCCGCACCGTGTCGCGTCTCGAAAAACGGGTCGGCGAGTTGGAGGCGGACAAGAATACGAAACAATAAACTCAAACAAATATGAAAAAACTAATCATCATCGCCGCTGCGGCCGTCGCTGCTGTCGGCTGCGGCAACAAGGGGTACGTCATCAGCGGCCAGATCGAGGGACTGAAGGATCCCGTAGTCTACATTATGAACGCTGAGAGCGAGAATATCGACTCCGCTGCCGTCACCAACGGATCGTTCACATTCAAGGGTGTCGCCGAGCAGCCTGCTGCAGTGTATCTGAGCACGGAGCGTCCTTTCGCGCAGCTCTATCTCGAGAACGGAAAGATTGCGGTAAAGGGTTCGGCCGAGGATCTGCGCAATGTCGCCATTACCGGCACTCCGGCCAATGATGCCCAGACGGCATACAACGCCTTCATGCTCGAGTTTATGGAGGAGTACCGCGCTGCCGACGTCTCGCAGCAAGACTCGCTCTACGAGGCTTACAATGCTCACCTGCTGCAGCTTGTAGACACCAATCTCGACAATATTTTCGGTGTGCAGCTGTATGCTTCCGAACTTTCCTACGAAGATACGGCCGACGAGATGCTGGCACAGATAGCCAAGTTCTCGCCCGAACTGCAGCAGACGCAGCCCCTTGTCGAGCTTAAGGAGCTGGCCGAGGCCAAGGCCCGCGTAGCTGTGGGGCAGCCCTATATCGATATCGTGCAGAACGATGCCGAGGGCAATCCGGTAGCCCTGTCGTCGGTTGTCGGCGAAGGCAAGTATGTGCTTGTCGACTTTTGGGCATCGTGGTGCGGTCCCTGCATGGGCGAGGTTCCCTATTTGATCGAAACCTACAAGGCATACCACGACAAGGGCTTCGAGATCTACGGCGTGTCGTTCGACAAGGACGCCGACAAATGGAAAGGCGCCATTGCCGACAAGGGTATGAACTGGATCCACGTGAGCGACCTCAATGCGTTCACCAACGATGCCGCCAAGGATTATGCCGTGCGCAGTATCCCCTCGAACTTCCTTATCTCGCCCGACGGCGTGATCATCGCTTCGGGGCTGCGCGGCGAAGCGCTCAAGGAGAAGATCACCGAGCTGCTGGCCGAGTAACGATCATCACATATTGCGCCGTACCTGCCTCCTTAAGAGGTAGGTGCGGCGTAACACATTAACGGTTATGGAGTCGCAATCGAAGATAATAATGGGTATCGACCCGGGTACCAACCGCACGGGTTACGGACTGTTGGAGACAGGCTGCGGCAATCCGCGTGCGATTGTGCTGGGCGATATCGACTTGCGCAAGATGACCGACCCGTATGAAAAGCTGCGCTACATATTCCAGCGCGTCAGTGCACTGATAGAGCAGTACGCACCCGACGAGGTGGCGCTCGAATCGCCGTTTTTCGGCGAGAACGTGCAAAGTATGCTCAAGCTGGGGCGCGCACAGGGAGTGGCTATGGCAGCCGCGCTCAGCCACGGCCTGCCGGTGGCCGAGTATGCCCCCACGCGCATCAAGCAGGCGATAACGGGCCGCGGCGCAGCTACCAAGGAGCAGGTCGCGGCGATGCTGCACGCTATGTTAGGCTTCGATTACGATCCGCGCCGCCTCGATGCCACGGATGGCATGGCGGTGGCCGTATGCCACTACTTCACGACCCGATCCACTTTAACTGCCCTTTGCGGCGACGCACACGTCAAGGGACTGGGCGGTAATCTGAAAGCCGTATCCCGAGGCAGCAGCTCGTGGGAGCAGTTCCTGCGTCAGAATCCCGATCGCGAAGTGAAACCCGTAACAGTGAAAAAGAAAAAATGACCCGAACGAGAATAATCAGCCTCGCCGTCATCGTCGTATCGGCCCTTTTGGTGGTTATGGTGCTGTGCGGGTGGATATTCCCCGACAGACGGCAGCCGTTCCGCATTGTCGGCACAACGACAGGCGACACCGTTTTCAAGCTCGACGCCGACCGAGCCGTAATAACCGATTGCACCATATCCGACGGCCGGTTCACGATCGAGGGAGATATGCTGCAGCCGTGCGCGGCAAGACTCTATGCCGACGACGAGCTGCTGTGCGAAACGCTTTTCTTGGAACGCGGCACAGTGACCATCGACGACGAGGGGTTCGCACACGGCACAGTCTCCAACGATGCCCATACCGCATATCGCATCGCAGCCGATTCGCTGCTCGGAAGCTATCCCGAGGGCCGATACTCCGAAGGCTACAAGCTGGCTTGCGACTCGCTGATGCAGACGCACATAACCCTTAACCGGAACAATGCGTGCGGGGCGTGGTTGGCGGCCGAATACGGGCTGTCGCTCGATATCGACGGCCGGCGCGCACTGCTCGACGAACTGGCATCGTCGGTGCGGCAGTCACAGATGCTCGAGCCGCTGCGCCGCTCTGTCGAGCGGTTCGACGCCTCGCAGGAGGGGTGCCGCGCAATGGAGTTGAAGTTGCCCGACTCGTTCGGCCGCACCGTGTCGGTCGACAGCCTGCTGCGTGCCGGAAACTACGTGCTGCTCGACTTCTGGGCTGCATGGAGCGCCGAGAGCCGCGACTTCGGACGGTGTCTGGAGCGTGTGACGGCTCCGTACGACGGCCAAGGGTTGGTGGTGTGTACAATTTCGCTCGACAACAGCGCATCCCGACGGCGTAATGCGGCAGCGGATTTTCCGTCGCAATGGCTGCAGCTGAGCGGCGTCGAAAATGCCCGTTCGCTATTAGATAACAGCTATGCAATAGACACTTTGCCAATGAATTATCTGCTCTCGCCCGAGCGCCGTATCGTGGCACGGGCGATGTCGGCGGAGCAGTTGGGAAATCGGCTGAAAGAAATTTTTGCAGAAAAAAGTCAAAAAAAGTGACCGAATTATTTTGCAGAACCGCGAATTTGCCGTATCTTTGCACTCGCAAAACGAAAGAATGGCTCCGTAGCTTAATTGAATAGAGCATTTGACTACGGATCAAAAGGTTACAGGTTTGAGTCCTGTCGGAGTCACAAGTTTTCGACCGCTCGCATTTCTGCGGGCGGTTTTTTTAT
>CAYYUW010000043.1:0-4862 GCA_964474985.1 uncultured Alistipes sp.
AATACAAAGATAAGCCTTTCCGCATAATTAATGAAACTCCCCACCCATTTTCCGGCAAAATTTATGATTTTTCGCCTTCCATTCCACTTGGTGTGGATCATAGCGTGCGAACATTTGCAACAGGGGAATGTCCCACATATTCGCGGCAAAAATTTATTGTGACAAACTGCGACTTCAAAACAAACCGCAACTTTGTCGCGACAAATGTTTGTCTCAATCATTCGCCATAGTTTATTGCCGCGGATATTCGCGCCCGCCCTCCGCCCCTTTAGGGCGGGCCTGTTACAGTTTTAGGGGAGCGGCGATGCGGCGCATTTTTTCGGCTATGCGGTCATTGCAGAGGTTGCCGATACTGCCCTCATGGGTATGGTGCACCTCACGCGTAGGCTTGTATTCGCCGTGTTGCACTTGCATTCCGATCCGGCGGTAGGCTTCGCGGAACGGCACTCCAGAGAGAGTCAGACGGTTGACGTCCTCGACCGTGAACATATAGTCATACTTGCGGTCGGATGCGACGTCCTTGTTTATGCGAATGTGCTGCAGCATAAAGTCGCACATATCCAAGCAGCTGCACATTTCGGTCGTAGCGGGGAATATGATATCCTTAAGCAGCTGCAGGTCGCGGTGATAGCCTAACGGCAGGTTGGCCGTGAGCAGCGATATTTCGTTGGGAACGGCCTGCAGACGGTTGCACTTGCCGCGCATAATTTCGAACACGTCGGGATTCTTTTTGTGCGGCATTATGCTCGATCCGGTCGTAAGTTCGTCGGGGAACGATACAAACCCGAAATTCTGACACATAAACAGACAGACATCCATTGCCAAACGCCCGAGTGTCGAGGCCATGGCAGCTATGGCGTATGCTGCGGCACGCTCGGTCTTGCCGCGGCTCATCTGCGCCGCCACCACATTGTAGTGCATATCTTCGAATCGGAGCAGATCGGTAGTCATACGGCGGTTGAGCGGGAACGAGGAGCCGTAGCCGGCAGCCGAGCCGAGCGGGTTCTGGTTGGCGATGTTGTATGCCGCCACGAGGAGCTGCATATCGTCCGTGAGCGACTCGGCGTATGCCCCGAACCAAAGCCCGAACGATGAGGGCATAGCCACCTGAAGGTGAGTATACCCGGGCATCAACACGTCGCGGTACTGCTCGCTGAGCGACTGCAGCCGCTCGAACAGGGCAATAGCGTGCTTGGCGATCCCGCGCAGTTCGTCGCGCATAAAGAGCTTGAGATCGACCAGCACCTGATCGTTGCGCGAGCGTCCCGAGTGAATCTTCTTGCCCACGTCGCCCAACTTGCGCGTAAGCATCAATTCGACTTGCGAATGCACATCTTCGATCCCCTCCTCAATCACGAACGAGCCGCTCTCGGCCATAGCGTGTATCTCCTCCAACGCAGCAAGCAGCTGCTGCAGTTCACTCGCGGTCAGCAGGCCGATGCTCTCCAACATACGTATGTGCGCCATCGATCCCTCGACGTCGTATTTGGCCAGCCGCAAATCGAGTTCGCGATCGCGGCCCACGGTGAACTTCTCGATCAGTTCGTCAGGCTCGAAGCCCTTGCTCCAAAGTTTCATATTGTCCCTATTCATTTAAATTCCGCTGCAAGTCGTTGTATATATTGGTCGTACAATTCAATGCCGTCGATTATTTCCTGCTCGAGGACATACTCGTCGGCCGTATGTGATCGCGACGAGTCGCCCACCCCCATTTTCAGCGACGGGAAATTCATCAGCGCCATATCCGAAGTCGTCGGCGACACGAACGCGGTGCGGCCCAAGGCCTTGGCCGCACGCACCATAGGGTGCGAGTCGTCGATAGCCGATGCACGCACACGAGTGGAACGCGCCGAGACATCCGACCGGACGGCCGCGCGGAGCAGCTCGACGGTCTGCTCATTGGTATATGCGTCGGTCGTGCGCACATCGACCACGAAGCGGCATTCGTCAGGCACCACATTGTGCTGTGTGCCGGCATTAATCTGAGTAACAGCTATATTGATATCGCCGAGCAGCTGCGAACGGCGCTCGAACCGATAGTTGCGCAGACGTTCGATATCCTCCAATGCCACATACAGGGCGTTGATTCCCTCGTTGCGGGCGGCGTGACCGCTGCGGCCGTGAGCCGTACAGTCCAGCACCAACAGCCCGCGTTCGCCCACCGCCGCATTCATCTGCGTAGGCTCGCCGACAAGTGCCATATCGATCCGCATCCCGACGCGCTCCCATTCCGCAAGCATCGCCCGCATACCGTGCTCGCCCATAACCTCCTCTTCGGCGGTCAGTGCAAGCAGCAGATTGAACGGCAGCTTCTTGTCGTAATAGCGGCAGAAAGTTTCCAGCAGCGACACCACCGACGCGCCGGCATCGTTGCTGCCCAAGCCGAAGATGCGGCCGCCGCGGTGCAGCGGTGTGAACGGATCGTTGGTGTAGGCCGGCGACGGCTTGACAGTATCGTGGTGGGAATTAAGCAGAAGGGTCGGCTTGCCTGAATCGAAGGTTGAGCACTTGGCCCATACGTTGTTATGCAGTCTCTCGGCATCGATGCCGCGCCGTCGCAGCGTATCGAACAGAATGTCGGCCGTACCCGATTCGCTGCGCGATACCGAAGGGGTCGATATTAATCTGTCGAGCAGCGCAACAGCCTCGGTTGCAGATAGTTTAGCATCCATATCTCAACTCTTGATTACGGTGCCGGTGTCGGTGAGCAGGTTGTCGGAATGCTTGATCGTCACGCTGGCCACGCCCTGTTCCACCGCGCGGAAAGCGTTGTCGATCTTGGGAATCATCCCCTTGTTTATCACCCCTTGGGCACGCAGGGCGGCATAGCTGTCGGGGCGGATCTCGGCGATCAACGACTGCGGGTCGTCCACATCGCGCAGAACGCCGAGCTTCTCGAAGCAGAAAATAAGCTCCGTGGGGGCGATTGTCGAGGCTGCTACGGCGACTGCCGAGGCCACGCTGTCGGCATTACTGTTGAGCAGAGTGCCGTTGCCGTCGTGCGTTATCGCGCAGAACACCGGCACGATGCCCTCAGCGAGCAGCGTGCGGATGAAACCCGCGCTGATACGTCCGGCGTCGATGTCGCCGACGAATCCGAAGTCGATCGGCTCGGGCGCGCGTCGCGTCGCGGGCACCACATCGGCATCGGCGCCGCACAGCCCAGCGGCATTGCAGCCGACGCTTTGCAGTGAGGCCACTATATTCTTGTTTATCAAGCCGGCATAGACCATAGTTACGATGTCGAGGGTGCGGCGGTCGGTGACGCGGCGGCCGTCGATCATCTGTGCCTGAATCCCTAACTGCTCCCCGAGGCGCGTAGCCAGTTTGCCGCCGCCGTGGATCAATATCTTCGGAGCGGGCAATTGGGCGAAGTCGGCAATGAAACGGCGCAGCGCATCGGGGTTGTCGATGACGTTGCCGCCGATCTTTACTACGTTGATATGGTCGATGTTACACATTTTACTTCAATCCCTCCAACAAGCGTTTGAGAACTACCTGAGCTGAAATTTCGCGGTTGGCGGCCTCGGGAATGACCAAACTGCGCGGCGACTCGATCACCTCGTCCGTCACGATCATATTGCGGCGCACGGGCAGGCAGTGCATAAAATAGGCGTTGTCGGTGAGAGCCATCTTCTCGGCGTCGACCGTCCAGCTGCGGTCGCAGCTGAGCACCTTGCCATAATTGGTACCGGCGTAAGCGGCCCAGTTCTTGGCATAAACGAAATCGGCCCTTTCCAATGCTTTACGCTGGTCGTATTCAACCTTTGCATTACCTACGAAACGGGGATCCAACTCATAGCCCTCGGGGTGAGTTATGACGAAATCGTATCCCGCGGCATTCATCCACTCGGCGAACGAATTGGGCACGGCCTGCGGCAGTGCCTTGGGGTGCGGCGCCCACGTCATAACGACCTTGGGGCGCTCCTTGCTCTTGTACTCCTCTATGGTGATAAGGTCAGCGAAACTCTGCAGCGGGTGGCGCGTCGCGGCCTCCATACTGAACACCGGACGGCCCGAATAGCGTATGAACTGCTCGATGACGCGCTCCTCGTAATCCTCCTCCCGACTGTTGAAGCGGGCGAACGACCTTACGCCGATAATATCACAGTATGAACCCATTACGGGAATTGCCTCAAGCAGATGTTCAGCCTTGTCGCCGTCCATAACCACGCCCCGTTCGGTCTCGAGTTTCCACGCGCCCTGATTGACATCGAGGACCATAACGTTCATACCGAGATTCATCGCAGCCTTCTGCGTGCTCAGGCGGGTGCGCAGGCTCGAGTTGAAGAATATCATAAGCAGCGTGCGGTTGCGGCCCAGTTCGCCGTATGCGAAACGGTCGCGCTTGATCTCCATAGCCTCGGCCACTGCTGCCCGAAGGTCGCCTATGTCACCGACGCAGGTAAACTTGTTCATCTGTCGTATAATTAAGCGTTTATCAAATCATTAAATTCCGTAAGGAAGCGGTCGGCCTCTCGGCGGCCGATACACAGCGCGGGCAGCAGGCGGACAGTCGTCGCGCCGGCGCCGCCCGTGAAAATATGTTTCTCGAACAGCAGGCGGCGGCGCAGCTCTGGTGCCGAGCCGTCGATCTCGACGCCTATCATCAGGCCGCGGCCGCGGACCTCCTTGAGGCGGGGCATGCGGCGAAGTTCCGACAGAAGATATTCGCCTATCTCTTTTGCGTTGTCTATCAAGTGTTCGGATTCGATTACCTCAAGCACCGCGATAGCTGCTGCGCAGGCCAAATGGTTGCCGCCGAACGTGGTGCCGAGCATACCGGTGCGCGCCTCGAACTGGGGTGCGATCAAGACGCCGGCCATCGGGAATCCGTTGCCGATGCCCTTGGCCACGGTGAT
>CAYYUW010000044.1:0-10876 GCA_964474985.1 uncultured Alistipes sp.
CCGTCCCTCGTATGTGCTCAGCGGCGCAGCGATGAACGTGGTGTCGAACCGCGGCGAGCTGGAACATTTCCTCACGCTGGCTACCAGCGTTTCGAAGCAGCACCCCGTGGTGGTGACTGAATTTATCGAGCGAGCCAAGGAGATCGAGATCGACGCTGTGGCCAAGGACGGCGAGATGTTGATCTACGCCATATCGGAGCACGTGGAGTTCGCGGGCGTCCACTCGGGCGACGCGACGATGGTATTCCCTCCGCAGAAGATGTATGTCGAGACGATGCGCCGCATAAAGAAGATCGCTCGTCAAGTGGCGCGCGGCCTGAATATCTCCGGCCCGTTCAATATGCAGCTGATGGCCAAGAACAACGAAATAAAGGTTATCGAGTGCAACCTGCGAGCCTCGCGCAGCTTCCCGTTCGTGTCGAAGGTGCTCAAGGTTAACCTTATCGAGATCGCCACGAAAGTTATGCTCGGGCTGCCGGTGGAGATTCCGCACAAGTCGGCATTCGATCTGGACTATGTGGGTATCAAGGCGCCGCAGTTCTCGTTCTCGCGTTTGCAGAAGGCCGATCCCGTGCTCGGTGTCGAGATGGCCTCGACCGGCGAAGTGGCCTGCATCGGCGACGATTTCCACGAGGCCATTCTCAAGTCGATGATCTCGGTCGGCAACACCATACCCAAGCGCAGCATACTCCTCTCGACAGGCGATGCCCGTTCCAAGAGCGATATGCTCGGGGCCGTGCAGGAACTTGCCGCTCACGGCTTCAAGCTCTACGGCACGCCGGGTACGGCGGACTATCTGCAGGCTAACGGCGTGGAGTGTGAGACGCTCAACTGGCCCGACTCGAAGCTGCAGCCCAATACGTTGGACTATATCAAGGAGAAACGCATCGATTTGGTTATCAACATAACCAAGAACCTGAGCGAGAGCGAGCTGAACAACGACTATATTATCCGCCGTTCGGCCGTCGACTTCAATATTCCGTTGATTACCAACGCCCGATTGGCTTCGGCATTCATTCACGCATTCTGCCGTCTGAAGCCCGAAGATGTCAAGATAAAGAGCTGGAACGAATATTGATCCGGGTGCGAAAGCAATGCTCGGCCGGCTGGCGATTTTAGTCCAGCCGGCCGAGTTCGTTTTGTGGCGGCAGGGTGGGGAGGTCCGGTATAAAAACGGAACCGCCCGACAATCGTCGGACGGTCCTCTCTTAAGGCGAAGCGCCTCAGCTTATTTGTTGATCTTGGCCCACGAGTCTTTCAGCGTCACCGTACGGTTGAATACGAGATGTTCGGGGGTCGAATCGGTATCGGGGCAGAAATAACCTACGCGCTCGAACTGGAAAGTCTTGCCTACGGGAGCTTCGGCAAGCGACGGCTCGAGGTAGCCGCGGGTTACCACCAATGACTTGGGGTTGAGGTAGTCGGTGAATGTCTTGCCTTCCTCGACGTCGTTGGGATCCTCCTTGGTGAAGAGCGTGTCGAACAGCCGCACTTCAGCCTCGACGGCGTGACGTGCGCTGACCCAGTGGATTACGCCCTTGACTCTGCGGCCGTCCGACGACGAGCCGCCGCCCGACATCGGGTCGTAGGTGCAGCGCAGTTCGACGATCTCGCCCTTGTCGTCCTTCACCACCTCCTCGCAGCGGATCAGATAGGAGTAGCGCAGACGCACCTCCTGACCCGGGGAGAGCCGGTAATACTTCTTGGGCGGAACCTCCATAAAGTCGTCGCGGTCGATGTAGATCTCGCGCGAGAAGGGCACCTGACGTGTTCCTGCAGACTCGTCCTCGGGGTTGTTGATGCAGGTGAACATTTCTGTCTTGTCCTCGGGGTAGTTGGTTATGGTGACCTTCAGCGGGTTCAGTACGGCCATACGGCGCTCGGCGGTCTTGTTCAGATCCTCGCGGGCACAGAACTCTAACAGCCCGAGGTCGATCACGTTGTCTCGCTTGGCCACGCCCACCTTCTCGGCGAAGGCGCGTACCGCGGCCGGTGTGTAACCCTTGCGGCGCAGGGCGCAGATGGTCGGCATACGGGGGTCGTCCCAGCCCATTACCACCTTGTTCTGAACCAACTGCAGCAGCTTGCGCTTGCTCATCATCGTGTATGTCAGATTCAGACGGGCGAACTCGTACTGGTGGCTGGGGAATATGCCCAATTGCTCGATGAACCAGTCGTAGAGCGGACGGTGTACGTCGAACTCGAGGGTGCATATCGAGTGGGTGATGCGCTCGATCGAGTCGCTCTGGCCGTGTGCGTAGTCGTACATCGGGTAGATGCACCACTTGTTGCCGGTGCGGTGGTGTTCGGCGTGGATTATGCGGTACATAATCGGGTCGCGGAACAGCATATTGGGGTGAGCCATATCGATCTTGGCGCGCAGGACGCGGCTGCCGTCGGGAAATTCGCCGCTGCGCATACGTTCGAACAGATCGAGGTTCTCCTCTACTGAGCGGTCGCGCCAAGGCGATGGCGTACCCGGTACGGTGACGGTGCCGCGGTTCTCGCGTATCTGCTCCTGCGTCTGGTCGTCGACGTAAGCCTTGCCTTTCTTAATCAGCTCGACAGCCCACTCGTATAGCTGGTCGAAGTAGTCCGAGGCGTAGTGCTCGCCGGCCCACTCGAATCCGAGCCAGCGGATGTCCTGCTTGATCGAGTCGACGTATTCGGTATCCTCCTTGACGGGGTTGGTGTCGTCGAAACGCAGGTTGCACTTGCCGCCGTATTTTTTGGCCAGTCCGAAGTTGAGGCAGATGCTCTTGGCGTGGCCTATATGCAGATAGCCGTTAGGTTCGGGCGGGAAACGGGTCTGTACCCGCGTCTGGCCGCGGTCGATGGCTTCGGTGATGATCTCTTCGAGAAAGTTGAGCGGCTTCTGTGTTCCGCCCGTTTCGGTGGTGTTGTCGATTGCCATAATGTCGAAAATTTTGACGGCAAAATTATGAAATTTTTCGCTATTGTATAACGGTTGAGGTATAATATTCTACCTCAGACTTATGTCGCGACAGTTGCGCTTGTCGGAAATTACGCCGTCCGTCAGTTCCACGACACCTGTTTTGGCGCGCAACATCGTTATGAGCGTAGTGGCGTCTATGTTGTAGCAGCGCACCTCACTGCCGTTGCCGAACGTGTGGTAGGTCACTTCGCGCAGCGGAACCGGCGTGAGACATACCACGCGCGCGCCCTCCTCCTCGGCCCGTGCCGTGAGTGCCTCGAGCCGCTTAAGGCAGCGCGGCTTGATGCGGTCGAAGTCGGTCACGCAGATCATATACGTCTTGCCTTCATAGCCGAGTATCTCGTCGGTGGCGTCGCCTTCGGGATCGTGCAGCGAAAATTCGGCCAGCGAAGCCGATGAGGTGTCGTCGTCAAGAATCTCGGTGCGTGTGTCGACCCATTCCCAGCGGTCGGAGTTCTGCCATTCGGTGTCGTCGAGCGAAAATTCGCGCTCCTCGCCGGTCTGCAGGTTGCGGTAAACGAGTATGGTCTCGACCTCGTTTTCGATGTCGAACGATCCGGAAACGGCTTCGCGCAGCGAGGTGCCGACCTTGTAGGGTAGAAAGTCTATCAGCGGCAGATGCCTGAAGCAGTATACTCCGAGTCCGCCGGCCATAACGAAGAACAGCAGCGTCAGCAGATATTCGTGCTTGAGTATCGGGAAGATACGCCCCTTGCGGGCATCGAGCCACAGGATGATGCTCATCGGCAGCAGCACGAGGTTCTTGGCCAGCGTCTCCCAGTTCGAGAGTTTTATGGCGTCGCCGAAGCAGCCGCAATCCTCTACGGGCAGCCATACGGCCGATACGAAGGTGATCGAGGTGAAGAAGATCATTGCCAAGACAGCGAAGATCGATATCAGCGGCGTGCGCACCTTGAACAGCAGCATACAGCCCATCATAAGCTCGGCGCCGCACAGCCATATCGAGAAGCCGAAAAGGTACGACTTTAGATTCTCGAAGCCGAAGGCGTTGAGGTATTCGCTGATCTTTATGGCTGTGCCCCACGGGTCTACAGTCTTTACGAATCCCGAGAAGATGAAGGTGAGGCCCAAGATGATGCGGCATACCGTCGCCGCATTTTTCAGTGTAAAATATTTCTGCATGGTGTTATCGGAGTAGCGGTTCGACCAGTTTTTCGATCTTGGCGAAGATGCCTTCGGGGGTGTCCATGCGGCCCTCGGCAGTCGAGCAGTCCACCACGCGCAGTGCCGGATCGCTCTCGGCGGCACGCAGGTACACCTCTCGCACGGAGCGCTGCAGGTCGAGCGACGATTCGTGTATGTCGCTGGCGCCGTTCAGGTAGCTGCGGTCGTCGCCGTCTCGGCTGCCGCTGAGTTTGTCGCGGGTGAATGCGAACGGGACGTCGAGAAATATCGACAGGTCGGGGCGCGGAATGGCGAAGTGTTCGTATTCGGTGTGCAGGATCCACTGCCGCAATGTCTCCCGTTCGGCTGCGGTGGCGAGTTTGGCGCATTGGAACCCGATATTCGAGTATACGTACCTGTCGACGATTACCGCCTTGCCGTCGTCGATCCAGCGGCGTATGGTCGGGGCAGCGTCGGCGCGGTCGCCGGCGTAGAGCAGTGCGACAAGATAGGGGTTCACCTGCTCGAGCGTACCCAGCTCGCCGCGCAGGAAACGGGCTATAAGGTCGCCGTATACGGGGGCGTCGAAGCGCGGAAAGTGGAGGTACTCGCACTCCTTGCCGCGGCGGACGAACGCTTCGCGCAGGAGGCGTATCTGGGTCGATTTGCCAGCTCCATCGACACCTTCGAGGACAATGAAAGGCATAAGCTCAATTAGCTGTTAAAATTGTCCGGCAGCGGCCCGCTGGGCCGAGCGGCGGACGGATTCTACATATTCGAAATCCAAATATAGCGATTTTTTCCTAAAATCGTTCATTTTGCGGCAAAAAAACAGCTGTGTGCCGCCGTGCGTCTGCCGGCAGTGCATAAAAAAGCTCCGCCGCAACTGCGGCGGAGCTTCTCCAAAGTGAACCCCGAGAGGTTATTTATTGTGTTTTGCCACCGAGAAAGCGCACAGTCGGTTGGTGCCGCCCGAGGCGAATGCGGTATCGGTAGCGGCCAGATTGGCGCGGCGTGTGCCGTTTACGCGCAGCCGGATCACGAGGGTCTGCAGGCCGTTGCACTCGGCCGGAAGCGTGAAGTGGAACTCAGGTGCGTAGAGCAGGGCCGACCAGTTGGTGCAGCTGTATGTGCCTACGGGGTGGAACGTGCCGGTTTCGCTGTTGCTCCACTCGACGACGAAGTCGCGGGGACCCGTTGCCGAACTTGAGGTCGAAAATGCTACGGCCAGCTCTTCGGAGGCCGAGACATCGGCTGTCGATACGGTAGCTATCCACGCCTCGCCCTTTACGACATCTGGCTCGGGATAGCCGCCGGATTTCCACATCGAGTTGGGGTGCTCCATCCACGTGGCGGCGTTCATACCCACGTATGTCTTGCCCGATGCGGCCTGCGTAGCCGGATCGGTGCGCCAATAGCAGTATCCGGCATAGATAGTCTTGCTGCGGCTGTCGTCGCCGAAGAACCACTGCGTCTCGAACGAGCTTTTAAGCGTGCCGCTGCCGGTGAGAGGAACGATGGGCACAGCACCCGACATATCGAACGGAGGCCATACGAACTCTACCAAGGTCGTCCAGCCGCGGTCGCCGCTTTCGGCTATCGCGTCATCATCGAGATTACGCATACGCAGCACCGGCATGAGGGTAGTACCCTCGTAGTCGTCCTTGCGGTTCATAATGATGCCTGTCAGGTCGCCCTTGCCTTTGGGCAGCAGACGGGCGTGCTTGAACTTGATGCCGCTGTCGATCGAGGTGCCGCCCATCATATATGCGCGGATAGCGCCACCCTCGGCAGCACGCACCATACGGGCGTGGTCGCTGCTGGCGCCTGCGGATGTCGAGGAGAATACGCTTCCTTCGTCACCGGCCCAGTAGGTGCCGTAGGGGAATACCCATTCGGCGTTCTTGATCCTGACAAGAGTGTTCAGGTAGTCGCCGGCATTCTCGAGCGAAGTGATTTCGAGCGCCACATCTTCAGCCGTGCCGGCTGCTACGTCATAGACGTTGTCCTTGGGAGCGAATCCAGCTATGGTGTTGGCCTTGATCGCCTTGCCCAGCAGCCATATCGACATCTTGGTGCCGAGGGCGTAGGTGTTGAGCGACGGATCGGCGAACTCGAACAGCAGACCGCGGCGGCTGGCATCCTGAACGATCATCTGGTTCGGCTCGAAGTTGCCGTTGGCCTGATCGCTGACCACATAGCCTGAAATGTAGCAGTTCTCGGCTATGCTGCCTCCCTCGGGGTACTTGGCCAGCAGGTCGCTGATAGTGATTTCGACGGCATCTTCGAAGGTGGCCACGCTCTGTACCACGGTAAGCACGGCGCCTACCGAGGAGTCGAGACCGCGAAATTCTACGGTACCCTCGCGCGAAAGGTCTTCGCAATCCTCGGGGAATGCCTCGACGCTGAGGACGAACTCGCCGTTACCGGTTTCGCTGATCGAGAACCAGTCCGATTCGTCCTTGTTCCAGAAGAAGCCCACGTTGGTAGATACGGTGATCTTGAACTCGGTGGCGGCACGGCCTGCCGCTGCGCGGGTGGACTCCTTGCCGTCTACGGCAACATCCATATAGGGACCGTTGCCGCGCTGCTGCACGGTGATAGTGCGTTCGGTCAGACGACCGTCGGCATAGCGGAATATGACGGTTGCGGCACGGGGCTGGGTGGCATCGTTGTCCTTGACGCAGAAACGCACCTTGCCGTCCTGCGAGCCTTCGCGCGGGTAGATCAGCAGCCAGTCGGCATCTTCGCCGCCGTCGTTGAGGATCTGCCAGTCGCAGTTGGAGCGTATGTCGTAGCACATAAGCTCCAGCGTCGGATCGCCTACCGTGGCATTGACGGTGAAACCGATCTCGGAGGCTCCTGTGACGTTGTTCTTGGAGCTGACCGAATATTTCTCAATGTCGAGATACGGCGCATCGATGTCGTCGTCATCATCGTTGCACGCTGTCGGCAGCGCCGTGGCTAATGCCATAGCGCAGAGGCAGCTCCAACGCGCCATTTTGCTAAGTATGATTTTAGTTTTCATCTTTTCAGTCGGTTTTGTGGTTTAGCGTTCGTCGAAAGTGAGGTTGCGGAACGAGTGGGGCCAGTTGTTGATTGCTTGGCCGCTCCACCATACGGGCAGCGTCATCTTATTGTCGTCGATCGACTGACCGCCCATATTCTGTATGGCAGTCAGATAGTTGTCGCGGTTGTTGGCGATAGCGATGTTGGGGTACATCCAGCGGGCGATGAACTTGCCGTCGGTACGGTTCAACTGCACGGTTCCCGCGCCCGTCTTGCACTCGGGATAACCCGTGCGGCGCATCTCGGCGTACATCTCGAATCCGCATACCCAGAACAGCGCCAGCCACTTCTGCTCGGCGATGCGCTGCTGCGAACCGTCGTAGCGGACCTCTTCGCGAGAGAGCAGCTGCTCGATGTCCGCCGGCGTGATCTTGATATTGGTGAATGTCACCTTGCCGCCGTTCTCGACGGGGAACGAGGCATATTGTCCGTATTCGTTCCACTTTTCGCACGAGGCCTTGATCGCGGCGTTGTAATACTCCTCGGCCGATCCGGATATCCAGCCGTTCAGGGCGGCTTCGGCCTTTATGAAGCACAGCTCGTCGTAGTCGAGCAGGTGGTTGGAGTTGGTCTCGCGCACCAAGGTTTCATAGTGCAGGAACGCCTCGTAGTCCTTGTTCTGGATGTTGTTGCCGTAATCCTTCGTGCAGCCCGACACGGCGCCTTTCCACGGGAATACCTTGGAAGTCGAGTAGCGGGGCTTGCACCATATCGGCAGACGCGGATCGACGCTGCCGTCGGCGAAGATGAGCATATCGAGGAACCTCTCCGACACGTGGTGGCTGCCCGAGAAGTCGCCGTCGGTGGCGATATCATTTACATTGAAGTAGTTGCGGTAGTAGACCGTCGAACCGGAGTACCGCACGGCCGCATTGTCGGCATTAGATTCGAAGACGGGGTATGTCGCCGGATCGGAGAGAATGGCGTTGATGCGGTCGCCAACGGTGGGCGAGAAGGAGCTGTTGCGGCCGCTGACGCGCATCAGCAGACGCAGGTGCAGGGTGTTGGTGAACTTGCGCCACTTGTTCAGATCGCCTTGGTACAGGGCGTCCTTCGAGGCGTCGCTGATGCCTGCCGAGGTGCGGTAGAGCGAATTGGCCGCGGTCAACTCGTTGAACATTGCCTCGTAGACTTCCTTTTGGCTGTCGACCTTGGGACGGAGAATGCCCGCTGCGCCCTGCAGGGCTTCGGTGTAGGGTATGTCGCCGAACAGGTCGGTGCACATTGCCAGATAGTAGACCTTCAGCGTGAGACCGATAGCCTGAAAGTTGGGATCGTTCTGCTGCACGGCCAGCTGGTACATGTGGTTGGCGTTCTGCGCCCAGTTGTAGAAGAGGTTCCAGCGGCCCTGAAAGTCGCCGTCGCCGAAGTTGTAGCGATGCTCCTCGCGCACGTTCGATGCGCTGGCCACGGTCACCTGCGCCATCTCGTTGGCGTAGTGGTACTGGTTGTATGCGAGCGAGTTCGATCCGTCCATAAGGATAGGTTCGAGCAGGTTCACCGGAGAGATGCTGCCTTCGTCCAACCGGTTGGGGTTTTTGTTGATCTCCTCGAACTCACCGGTGCAGGCTCCCAGTGCTATGACTGCGAGCGAAAGCGCCATATATTTTATGTATTTCATAGTCGTATCTTTTGAGGATTAGAACTGGAGTTTGAGATTGAAGCCGTAGGTTCGCGTCATCGGGAATGTCACGGTCTCGATACCCGGCATAATGTTGGTGCCGTTAACGAGTCCGGCGGCTTCGGGATCGAACTGCGGCCAGTCGGTGATGCAGAACAGGTTGGTGGCGTAGAAGCCTACCGACAGCCCGCGGATGAACTTGGTCTTGTCCAAGACTCTCGCCGGCAGGCGGTAATCTATGCGCACCTCCTTGAGTTTGAGGAAATCGGTCGAGAAGGTGTTCTCGTAGGTGTTGTCGCGCACCCATTTCCAAGCGTTGTAGTACACCGATGCGTTCTCGGTGATGGTATTGTTCTTCTTGTAGGTGGTGTTGCCGTCGGCATCGGTCACGGCATTCACGCCGTCGACTACCAAACCGTCCATACGACCTTCGAGCGAGTTCTTCAGCTTGCCCTGATACGACAGTGCGAAGTTGGTTACCGAGAATGCGTTGCCGCCGACCTGAGCGGTGAACTGGGCGCTGGCGGTCAGATTCTTGAAGGTGATCGAAGTGCCGAATCCGGCTCTCCAGCGCGGCGTCACGCGGGCGATATGCTGGTCGGCCGCAGTGGTGAGCGAGGGATAACCGGTCTTTTCCGAGATTATCACCGCACCCGAGCAGTCGACGCGGTTGCCGTTTTCGTCGGTGTAGTACGAGCCTTCCGGAGCGCGGACGTAGTCCTTGCCATAGATTTGGTACATCTCCTGTCCCACGAACGAGTAGACATACGTACGCGAACCGATCGTGGTCGAGGTGGCGAGCTGGTAGGGTGTCGCGGGATCCCAGTCGTCGGTCAGACGTACAAGCGTATTCTTGTTGGCGGACCAGTTGCCGTTGATCTCCCACGTCCAGTTCTTGGAGCGTACGGGCAGCAGGCGGAACGAAACCTCGATACCCTTGTTGTCGATCTTGCCGGCATTGATCTTCATCGCCGTGGCGCCTATCTCGGCGCTCTGCTTGACGCTGACGATCTGGTCTGTGGTCACGTTTTCATACAGAGCCACGTCGAAGTTCAGGCGGTTCTGGAAGAAGCGGCCTTCGAAACCGATCTCCCAGCTCGACGTATTCTCGGGCTTGATGAGCGTGTAGGGAATTGTCGTAGGATTCTTGAAACCGCCCGGGTAGTCGGTGGTGGCGTAGGTCGGGTAGAGCGAGTAGGGGTCGGTGGCGTTGCCGACGTTGGCCCACGATACGCGCAACTTCATCATATTGATATTCCGGTTGTCGATCTTGAATGCCCGATCGAGCAGGGCGCTGGCCGAGATCGAGGGGTAGAAGAACGACCACTGCGTCGGGTGAAGGGTCGAGGACCAGTCGTTGCGCGCCGTGAAGTCGAGGAAGAAAGTGTCGTCCATCGACAGGTTGACGAAGCCCAAGAGGCTGTTGGTGGTCTGACGGCTGCGGTATGCGCTGGGATCGAGCGCTACGGCCGAGTTGGCGAAGGTATACATACCGGGACCCTCGACGATCAGCTCTGCAGCTGTGATAGTTGTCGAAGCGTACTTCTGTGCGGCGTGGTTGCCGCCGAAGGCTGCTGTCAGGGCGAAGCGGTCGCCGCAGAAGTTCTTGCTGTACTTGAGCAGGAAGTCGGTGTTGAAGCGGGTGTCGCGGATTGTCTTTTCGCGATACATACCGTTGACGTATCCGGCTGTCATCTTGGGCTTCTTCTGCTGGCGGAAATCGACGCTCATATCTATTGCGCCGCGCAGCATCAGTGTCAGCTCGGGCAGGATCTCGATGTTGACTGTACCGGTTCCGTAGACGCGGTCGCGGTCGAGAGTGTTGGTCTCCTCATAAAGTACGCGGTAGGGGTTGTGGCCCTCGAGCGAGTTGAAGACCATCGAACTCTGAATGTCGTACGAATCCTTGTTGGCGCCGGCTAAATAGTTGGCCATAGTGTAGCGGCCTTGGAAGTATTCGTCGCGGTAGGCCTGCATCTTGTTTACGGTGTAGCCCCATATAAGGCCGTACATCGGGGAGTTGGCCTGATAACCCGAAACGGGCATATTGTCGCTCTCCTTATGTACGTAGTTGGCTTTCAGGTTCAGCGATATGCGCTTGTTTA